>NZ_JBXAMS010000004.1:79973-427753 GCF_058800905.1 Pseudomonas sp. GW822-FHT04C11
AGCCGGGGCCTCCGGGCTCACGGACACGGCCACCGGTGAAGCGGTGAACCTGTCGCTCAACGGCACCGTGGTGGAAGGCCGCACAGCCACGACCAACCTGCTGGTGTTCACGGTCAGCGTGGCCGCCAATGGCGACGTCACCCTCGACCAGCTCCGCGCAATCGTGCATCCCGACACCACCAATCCTGACGATTCGAAGAGCCTGAGCTCGGACAATCTGGTAACGCTGACGGCGACCAAGACCGATGGGGACGGCGACAGCGCTCATGCCACCCTCAACATCGGACAGAACCTGGTGTTCAAGGACGATGGGCCAAGCATCAGCACCACCGGTACCGAGCCGACGCTGACGGTCGACGAGTCAAACCTGGCCATCAACGCCACGCAGAACTTTGCCGCCAACTTCAACTCGGCGTATGGCGCTGACGGTGCAGGCACACTGACCTATGCGCTGGGCGTGGTAGCCGGGGCCTCCGGGCTCACGGACACGGCCACCGGTGAAGCGGTGAACCTGTCGCTCAACGGCACCGTGGTGGAAGGTCGTACGGCCACGACCAACCTGCTGGTGTTCACGGTCAGCGTGGCTGCCAATGGCGACGTCACCCTCGACCAGCTCCGCGCAATCGTACATCCCGACACCACCAATCCTGACGATTCGAAGAGTCTGAGCTCGGACAATCTGGTCACGCTGACGGCGACAACGACCGACAAGGATGGCGACAGCGCTCATGCGACCCTCAACATCGGACAGAACCTGGTGTTCAAGGACGATGGACCAAGCATCAGCACCACCGGTACCGAACCAACGCTGACGGTGGACGAGACAAACCTGGCCATCAATGCCACGCAGAACTTTGCCGCCAACTTCAGTTCGGCGTATGGCGCCGACGGCGCCGGCACACTGACCTATGCGCTGGGCGTGGTAGCCGGAGGCTCCGGGCTCACGGACACGGCCACCGGTGAAGCGGTGAACCTGTCGCTCAACGGCGCCGTGGTGGAAGGCCGCACGGCCACGACCAACCTGTTGGTGTTCACGGTCAGCGTGGCTGCCAATGGCGACGTCACCCTCGACCAGATCCGGGCGTTGATACATCCCGACGCCACCAATCCCGATGACTCGATAACTCTGAGTTCGGACAATCTGGTGACGTTGACGGCGACCAAGACCGACAAGGACGGCGACAGCGCCCATGCGACCCTCAACATCGGGCAGAACCTGGTATTCCACGACGACGGCCCATCACTGGCGTACGGCAACCTGGTCGGAACCGGTAGCACCCTTGCGCAATACGGGTTCTGGGATCATTCAACCGGAGCCGACGGGCTAGGTGCAACCGGCCTGGATATTTCGTTGGTGAATGGCCAGTTCACCCTCGTCAGGCCAGACCACACGACCACGACCGGGACCGGCACGCTCACCGAGCAGGCGTCCTCACCGGACGCCAATGGCGCGTTCCATTTTGCAGGAACGTTGACCGGTGATTTCGACAACAACGCCGCAACACCGAACACCAGCGTCGACTACACGCTGACCGCTTTTGCGAATGGCACCTATGCACTGGATCTGGTGCAAGGCTTCAGTTCGACAATCGTGCTCAGCAGTGCCGACGGCTCGCTCTCTGCCGGCGGCCCGGATCCAGTGCGCACATTGGTAATTCCGACGACGAATCCTTCGGGATCTGAGGATGTTGTCTTCTTTTCCGCGAAGGCGCTCGCATCGACTTCGGACATCCTGACCGGTATCGGGCTCGGAGCTCCCGACCCCACCGAGGCCCAGCTACAGACCAATCCCCTGCCGTCGTACATCGACCCGGCGGCCATGAACGTCAGTACGTCCGGCATCGGCGTCGGCAATAACCTTCTCCAGGGAGACAACCTGGTGGCTATCGGCGCTGCCGATGAAAGTTTCGTCATCAATCCCCAGACCCTGCTGACGGGAATGAAGGTTTTTATCGACAACTCCGTGGGGGGTTACGACCCGGCGACCGAGGACCTGTACTACAGGATCTACTACGAGGATGGCACGTTTTCGAACCTCACCAAGGTGAACACCCTGACGCCAGAGGCCGGTGGAGAGGTGTCCTTCCTCGTTGAGAAGCAGGGATCGTCGTTAATCGATGCAGTCCAGCTCACGATGGGCCGGGGCGCAGTCAAGATCCCGGTGATCCAGTTCATTCAGCAAACCGATAACCTTGCCAGCGATGTCAAACTGTCGTTCAACGCGAAGCTGACGGACAAGGATGGGGACTCGGCGACGAGTACGTTTAACGCCAACCTGTTCGCCAATGACCCGCACAACGCAACCTTCGACTACACGCTGGTTGGCACGACCGGTGTGAATGATGCCTTCAACGTCGATTTGGCAGCCAATGAGAACAAGTACCAGATCACTGGGTTCGATGTGAACCCAGGCCAGAGAGACACCCTGGTGCTCAACGGCGACCACAACGCTACTGTCCAATCGATCGACAACACAGGAGCAAACAGCGTCGTGACGGTTGCCGAGTCTGGCGGACAAATAACGACCATCACCTTGGTCGGGATTGATCTTCAGGCTAGCGACATTGTTTTTGGCGCCTGATACATCGCGCGCGTGAAAAAATGCGAGGGTGGCGTAGGAGCCACCCTCGCATTGCTTCCAGCCGTTCTAATATGAAATCCGAACGATCGTATCCGCTGCGAACGCTTGAGGAGTTCAATCCAATTCCACCCAAGTAGACTCGGGCGGTTCTTCGTTGTTGGTGAGCCCGTGCTTCATCGCGTACATCAGCAAGTCGATGCGGTTGATGAGATCAAGCTTTTGATAGATGTTGCTGAGGTGGTTGTGCACAGTGTGCTCGCTGATGCCCAGGCGCTCGGCAATGCACGTGTATTTAGCGGACGGGTCCCCCACGATGGCGCGAATCAGTTCCCTCTCGCGCAATGTCAACCGCGCCTGTTTCGCCTGCTCCAGATTACATCTGCGGGGGACATACCTGGTTGTGGCATAGCCGGAAAGCCCACCAGCCCAGGCTCTGTCCAGTCCGATGTCGTTATGGTAGACCTTGATAATGGCTTGGGTGATCGATTCCGTCGGGTCTTCCGCCAGCACGATGCCGCGTGCGCCCGCCTCTATCGCCTGGGCAACGGGGACGGATTCGTACAATCCCTTGAGCACCAGCACTTTCATTTCGGCACTGCGAGCGAGTCCCGCGACGACCGCCAGCGGGTTCAGTGCATCCGGAAAAAAACTGAAAAAAATGACATCGGGACGCAACTGATCAGCAAGATTCAGCGCATGGGTATAGGTGGTGGCCTGGCCGCTCACTTCCATCTGGGGCTTCTTGGCATTGATCAAGTCGTGAAGGCCCATGAGAACGAGGGGACGACAATCGATCAGCATCACGCGTATCGGTTTTCTGTGGGCTGGCATTACGCGATTCCCTTGAAAATGAACTATGGCCCCCACTGACCTTCCTGGATCAACAGCTCGCTCACCTGACCAACGCGATTGAAGGACAGGTGCGAGCGCCGACAGGTGATGAAGTTCTCCCTCGAGCCGCTCAACTGAGTCTAGGCCAGCCCAATATACTGCCTGCCGTCCATCCGCCAGGCGTAAACGTTAGCCTCATGCGGATAGCCCGGCCGATGTCTGCCCTCACTCCTCGAAAATCAAGGTCTTAGGATTGTCACGGGCGACCTGCGACCAAAGTCTGGTCTCGATCAGAGTCGTCAATTACTCGACGAGTGGTGTGCAACCAAGCGCAACAGCAACGCAATCGTCAATTTCCCGGCGACAATATTTCTCTACGAGCCAAACCTTGGCGAAATCAGCAAATAGTACGGACCTCACCGCCCTGCTGGTGCGAAATGGCAACTGGCGCCCGCACCAGTCATGCAAGTGAGTCTCGCCGCGTTTTTTGCCTTGCAGGATCAGGGAGATGTGGGTTTTTGGCTGGAGCTGCCGGGGCTCAACCAGGCATTAACATTCTCGACACTCTCGGCAGGCGGCTTTCCCGCCCAGCGATTGAGCGTCAAGACATTGCTGACGAAATCGTATTGCGTCTTGAGCAGATCACGACGAGCCCGGAACTCGTTGCGTACGCTGGTCAGTACATCGACGGCATTGACCATACCGTAAGTGAGCGCTTTCTCTACTGCCACTCTGGACAGCTGTGCCGAAGCCAGGGCATGCCGGCTCGCGCTGACCTTTTCTCCGCTCGAGTTGGCGGTCAGGTAAGCGCTGGTGATCTCCTTGACCACCCGGCGCCGGACCGATTCCAGTTGCTGCTCGGCCGAAATCTGATCCTGGTAGAGCCCACGCACCCGCGCCGAGGTTGAGCCGCCGCTGTAAAGCGGCACTTGCAAGCCAATACCGGCAACATAACTGTCGGTGCGCGGCACCAGGGCATTGTTGTAGCCCTCGTTGGTCCGCTGCGCGCTCAGAGTCAGGCTCAGGGTCGGATAGTGCCCGCCTTTCCCGCTGCGCAACGCAGCGCCCGCCGCTTCGACGCTGCTTTCGTTGGCCTTGAGTGCCGGGTTTTGCGCTACCCCCTCGCGGACCCACGCTTCAAGACTCTGCGCTGATATTCGTAATGGAACATCGTCGCGAACGCGACTGAGTTTCTCCTTGACGGGACGGCCAACGATCTCCGCCAGCGCCTCCCGGCTGACGCTGACCTGGTTCTGGTTATCCAGCTCCTGAGCAGTCAGCCCATCGACCCTCGCTTTGAGGTCGAGCTGATCGGTAATCAATGCCAACTGCTTTTCGTACAATGCATTGACTCGATCCAGACTCTTTTGCGTGGTCCGAAGTTCGGCCCGGGTCAATTCCAGTTCGTCCTCGGCTGCCAACGCAGTGAAGTAACGCTGGGCCAGTTCCACCGTAGCTTCGGCCTGAGCCTCCAGCGCTTCGGACTCGGATTGTCTGGCCAGACTCTTGAGTTTTTGGTAGTTCTCCCACGCGGCCTTGTTGTAGAGGTACTGACGCAACACCAAGCTGTAGCTTTCGCTATCAAAACTGCGCTGCAGCAGGTCGTTTTCCTGGTGAATCCGATTCGCCCCTGCATTGAGCGAGACTTGCGGTAACAGCGTCCCCATCGCTTCCCTCTGGTATTCCTTGCCCGCCTGCGCTCGTGCATACGAGGCCAATATCCGCGGGTCCTCCAGCCGGGCCTCGCGATACAGCTGCATCAGATCGGTGGAGAACGCCGAGGCACTGACCCCGTTCGACGCCGACGCAGCGGATTGCGCCAAGGCAATATCGATTCCCAGTGCAAGCATGAGCAGACCGCCTGGCAGAGCTGCAAGCACTCGCACGGTCATTCCTCGATCATCGACTGAGAGAAGGCGTTACGGGCCGGCTGCATCAGGTAGTGCAACAGCGTGCGTTGCCCCGTGATGATCAACACATCCGCTGGCATTCCCGGCAGTAATTTGCGCTCACCCAAGGCGCGCGCACCGGCGTCGGTGACCCGGACCCGGGCCAGGTAATAGGGAGTCCCGGTCTTTTCATTGACCAGCCGGTCTGCCGAGACACTGCTGACCACGCCTTCGATCACCGGCGTCGTATAGCTATTGAACGCGCCGAAACGGATATCGGCACGCTTGCCGATGGCGATGCGATCGATATCGACGGGCGCTACCTGGGCCTCTATGACCAGCTCTGAAACCGAGGGAACAATATCCAGCAGCGGTGTCGCCGGGCGCACGATGCCCCCGATCGTATGCACCGTCATGCCAATCACCATACCTGGATCGGGTGCGCGGATGATGATATGGCTGAGCCGGTCCTCCAATGCGGAAGCTTTCTCTTGCAGGTCGTAAATCCTGGTCTGAACCTCGGCCAATTGTTTGGTGACGTCGGCATTGAAGTCTTTATCGATTTGTAGAATCTGCAGCTGTGTTTCGTTGATCTGCAGGCGAGTCTTGGTAATGGTGGAACGGTGTTCGACCATTTCGGTCCTGAGCATTTCGAGCTTGCGCTGCTGCTCAAGCAGACGTTGTTTGTCAACGAACCCTTGGGACAACAGGTCACTCAATTCAACTATTTCACCGCTGTAGGATTTATCCAGATGCCCCTTGGCACCGATCATCGCCTCCATCCCTTTGATATGTTGATTCAACTGACCAATACGCTCTTGCAGCACCGATATCTGGCCCAGCCGTGATCCCCGTCGTGCGTTGAATACCTGTGTCTCGCTCTGGCGCGCTTCGGCACCTCGCAGACTGTCGGGATCGGGCATGGTGCCAAAGCCGATTACCGACAGATTGTCCCGCTCAGCTCTGAGTCTTGCCTGCATGGCACTGGCTGCAACGAGCTGACTTCGGGTCGTCTCGTATTCGAATCGCAACTGGGCATCATCGAGAATAATCAGCGGGTCATCACGCTTGACGATGTCACCGTCATGGGCCAACACCTCTTTGACGATGCCACCTTCGAGGTGTTGAACCGTTTTTCGGTAAGCCTGCACGGTGACCACGCCAGGCGCGTAGGCAGCGCCATCGAGTGGTGCGAGCGCCGCCCAGGTGCCGAACAGTCCGAAAGTGACCAATACAATGCCAAAACCCAGACGACGTACTTTCCGGTCAGATACCGCCAGGTCAGCGAAGCTATCAATTTGATGACTGGGAATCGTACGATTCATCGACATCGCCCTTACCGGTAGCAACCGAAGCCGTACTTGCGACGGCTGCTTGCGCGGCATGCTTTTGCGCCTGCTGCTGCTGCTGCGCGTTTAGTTCGTCCAGCACGTTCTTGCGTGGCCCATAGAGACTGATAGCTCCACCGTTCATCACCATGAGCCGGTCAAGTTGGGACACGATGTTGGTTCGGTGGGTAATCACAAAAACGGTTGCGCCTGTCAGCTTGAGCTGCTGGATGGCCGCCGCCAGGGCGCGATCACCGACATCGTCGAGATTGGAATTGGGTTCATCGAGGATAATCAGCCGCGGGTTGCCATACAGGGCACGGGCCAGGCCTACGCGTTGGCGCTGCCCTGCCGAAAGCATGACGCCATCGCTGCCAATGACGGTGTCATAGCCATCCGGCAACATCAAAATCATTTCGTGAACGCCAGCCGACCTGGCAGCCAGAACGACCTTCTCGGAATCGACCTCGGCGAAGCGGGCAATGTTCTCGCTGATGCTGCCTTCGAATAATTCAATGTCCTGAGGCAAGTAACCTATATACGGCCCAAGCTCATGTTTGTCCCACGCGCTGATATCCGCACCATCGAGCCGAACCACGCCATGCAGCGGCACCCAGACCCCCATCAATGCCCTGGCCAGGGTGGACTTGCCCGCAGCACTTGGACCGATGATTCCGACAACACAGCCGGCAGGTACGCTGAAACTCATGTTTTTGATGATCGGGGTTTTCGAGCCGGGCGCCGCGACGATTAAACTTTCTACTTGCACGTGCCCCTGAGGCGCAGGCAATGACATACGTTCGGGCTGAGCCTGTTGTTTGCCGAGGATGTCGTTGAGACGACCGTACTGCGAGCGGGCGGCAATAAAGCCCTTCCAGCTGCCGATGATCAAATCGATGGGGGCCAATGCGCGCCCTAGCAGCACGGACCCGGCAAACACCATGCCGGCCCCCACCTGATGATCCACGGCCAGGTACGCCCCCAGGCCAAGGATCAATGATTGCACCAGGATCCGGAAGGACCTGGAAAGCGTGCTGACTATGGCACCCCGATCGCTCGCCCAGGCCTGCAGAAAAAGGACGTTTCTTTGCCGGCGCGCCCAACGGTCCATAAGGGTTTCAAGCATGCCCATGGACTCGATGACTTCAGCATTACGCAGATTTTTAGTGGTATGGAGCGTCGCACTTATATGTTCCTTGTTAGCCTGAGCGAGCGCCGGCCCTGTCAATTTCTCATTGATAAACGCAAGCAGTAACAACAACAGCGCACTGCCTATCGCTACCCAGCCAAACCAGGGATGAAACAGGAACATCACAGCGATATAGATAGGCAACCAGGGCGCATCGAAAAAGGCGAACAATCCATTACCGGTGAGAAACTGTCTCAAGCCCGTCAAGTCGTTGAGCGACTGGGCCGAAGCATCCATGCCGCCACTTTCCAGAGCCCGTTTGAAACTGGCCTTATAGACTTGGCGGCTCAGCAACACATCCAGCCGTGTACTGACCCGAACCATGATGCGCGAACGAACCCACTCCAGGGAGCCGAGCGTGACCACCAGTCCGGTCATGATCAGCGTCAGCATTGCCAGGGTGGTCAGACTTCCGCTGGTTATCACTCGCCCATACACCTGAAGCATATAGAAAGTAGGAACAAGCATTAATGCGTTAATGAATAAGCTGAAAAAACCAACGGAAACAAAGCTGCTCCTACAGGCTTTCAACGCATTTTGCAGACTATTTTCAGGTGGGCTTCGCATTGAAACTCCTGATAGAAAAGTCATCTTTCGTGGAGATTAGATCATGCCAAACGACTGTGCGTAGCAATTGGCGATATCGCCTCAGGCAACCAGAACTATCCCTGCCAAGCCCCGTCGGTGAAGAGTTCAAGCTACAAGCTGACCGGAGTCAATCATGTGCGTTATCGCAATCTGGCTACTGACGGGTCGGGAACTGTGCAAGCGCAGCAACAGGCTGCCCGGCAGCAAGTGGACGTTCTGAAAGCTGATCTGGAAAAAGCCAGGGCAGCGCTTGCCTGTGCGCATTCGCATCGATCCCGATCAGCCCGCTGCGGCGAAGCTGCGAGTCGGTATGTCCGTCACACCGAAAATCCGTATCGATCAATGACGTCATCAAATGGCCAAGAGACGCTGGCGATCGCGCTTAACGACCTCTGAAGATTTCTATCGGGCCGGCTTGATCGCTTGATCGAAAGCAGAGCTCGGATCGGGCGCTACCCAAGCAACTGACTCAACGCCGCTCGCAGCTTTCCGGGTTTGACCGGTTTGTTCAGCAGCGGCGCGCCGAGTCGTTGCAAGGAGCGGCGGCACTGATCGCTGCGGTCTGCGGTGATGATCACGGCGGGAATGGCGGCGGCGAAATGCTCGCGCAGGTGGCGAATCACGTCGCAGCCGATGACCCCATGGTCGAGATGGAAATCCGCCAGAATCAATTCCGGTGCCCGCCCCTGCAAGGCCAGCAGCGCACCGCTCTCGTCGGTTGCCGTCACCACCTCGCAGCCCCACTGGCCGAGCAATGCGCTCATGCTCTCGAGGATGCTCACTTCGTTATCCAGCACCAGCAAACGACGGCCCGGCAGAGGGTTGCCGGTACTCGGCTGCGGCGCCGCCTGATGGATGGGCAGCGGCACTTGCTCGCCGATCGGCACCTGAATGCTGAACATCGAACCACGTCCCGGCAACGAGCGGACCTCGACTTTGTGTTCGAGAATTCTCGCGATACGCTCGACGATAGCCAGCCCCAACCCGACGCCCTTGCGGTCGGCGGCACGTCCGACGTCCAACTGGTTGAACTCCAGGAAAATCGAGTCCAGACGGTCGGCCGGAATACCGCGACCAGTGTCCCAGACTTCCAGGCGCAGGTTCTTGCCACGTCGCCGGGCGCCCAGCAGGATGCTGCCCTGCTCGGTGTAGCGACAGGCATTGCTGAGCAAGTTACGGATGATCCGCGACATCAGCCGCAGGTCGGTGTGGATGGCAAAATTGCCCATGTGTACCCGCAGGTTCAACCCGGCCGCTCCGGCCACCGACTGGAACTCCGAGACCAACGGGCCCAGCAGTTCATCGAGGCGATACAGGGCGATGTCCGGTTTGACCGCGGCCTGATCGAGACGGGAAATATCCAGCAGATCGGTGAGCAGGTCTTCGGCGCCTTCCAGTGCCTGATGGGTGCGTTCGACCAGCACCTGTTCAACACTGGGCAACGGGCGTTCGCGTAAAGTGGAAATCAGCAGGCGCGCCGCGTTCAACGGTTGCAGCAGGTCGTGGCTGGCGGCGGCCAGGTATTTGTCCTTGCTGTTGTTGGCTGCCTGCGCTGCATCCCGGGCATCGCGCAAAGCCTGTTCGACCTGCTCACGCTGGGCGATCTGCTGTTGCAGGTTGCGGTTGGCTTCGAGCAATTCATCGGTGCGCGCAGTGACCCGTTGTTCCAGCTCATCGTTGAGCGTCTGCAAGCGTTGCTGGGCCAATTTGCGCTCGGTGATATCGGCGACAAAACCTTCCACCAGGCCCTCCTGATCCGGCTTGAGCAGCAGGTTCATCAACACATCGATGTGGCTGCCGTCCTTGCGTCGCAGCTGGGTTTCATAACCCAGCAGGCTGCGTTGAGCTTGCAGGGTCTCAGCGATGTCCTGCACTTCCTGCGCATCGCCGACGAACAACTGGCTTGCCAGATCGGCTCGGGAGAACAGCACTTCCTGAGGCGTCTCGTAACCCAGCATGTGCGCCAGCGCCGGGTTGGCGGCGAGCATGCCCTGTTGCAGGCTGGCCTGGAAAATTCCGTGGACAGCGTTTTCGAACAACCATTTGTAGCGGTTGCGTTCGGCTTCCAGCTCGTCGAGACGGGCCGCCAGCTCCGGGTAATGACTCTTGCGCGCCGAATGATTGCCCAGCCCCAGCAATCCGGTCAGCGCCCGTTGTTGCTCGTCAGAGGGCTTCGCCATAGACGACCTCGACATCACGCTGGCTGGACTCGCGGGGGTTGGTGAGAATGCACGGGTCATCCATCGCATGCTGGGACAGGAACGGAATGTCAGACGTGCCGACTCCGTGCAGTCCCAGGGTTTCGTGGAAGCCAATGGCGTGCTTCAGCGCGATCAGGTGCTCCACCAGGCGCCCACAGATCTGTCGATGATTGAGGCCGCGGCAGTCGATGCCGAAGGTCTCGGCAATCACTTTGAAACGCTCCGGTGCCGAGCTGTAATTGAACGCCACGACATGTTCCACCAGCACCGCGTTGCACAAGCCATGAGGCAGGTCGAGGAAACCGCCCAGGCTGTGCGACATGGCGTGCACCGCACCGAGAATCGCGTTGGAGAACGCCAGGCCGGCCTGCATGCTGCCCAGCATGATCTTTTCGCGCAGGGCGATATCTGTCGGGTTGGCGATCATCTGTACCAGATTGCCGTTGATCAGCCGCATGGCCTCCAGCGCATGCGGGTCGGTCAACGGGCCGTGACCGGTGGAGACGAATGCCTCGATAGCGTGCACCAGGGCATCGATGCCGGTACAGGCCGACAGAAACGGGTCCATGCTCAGGGTGGTTTCCGGGTCGATCAGCGACACGTCCGGCACCACCGCCTTGCTGACGATGGAGAACTTCATCCGCTCCTGCTGGTTGGAGATGATCACGAACTGCGAAACATCCGCCGAGGTGCCGGCGGTGGTGGGGATCAGGATCAGCGGCGGGCTCGGTACGCGGATCATGTCCACGCCCTCGAACTCGAGAATGCTGCGACCGTGGGCAACGACGATGCCGATGCCCTTGCCACAGTCCATGGGGCTGCCGCCGCCTACGGCGACGATCACATCGCAGTGGTTTTCACGGTAGATTTCGGCCCCCAGCATGACTTCTTCGACCCGCGGGTTGGGCGACACGGCGCTGTACAGGCAATAGTCGATGCCGAGGGCCTGCAGGCTGGCCTCGACATCGGCGACCCAACCGGCAGCGATCACGCCGGGGTCGCTGACCACCAACACCTTGCGCGCGCCGAAGGTCTTGGCATAGTTGCCGACGTTATGCCGGCAGCCGGCACCGAAGATGATTTCAGGCGAAACGAATTTACGCAGCTGGCTAAGATTCTGGCTCATTGGAAAGCCTGTTTTTATTGTTTTGGAAGGTAATAGCCAGCCTAAAGCATCCCGCTGCGAATGCAATCAGACCAAAGGGTAGCCCGCGCCTCAGCCGCGAAAGATCAACTGCGACGCCTTCTCGTTGCGCAAGGTCAGCTGCTCGATCCCCTGCCCCGGTGCTTCGGCTTGCCGGCGGGCCTCGAGGATCTTGCCATGGTGCGGTGACTTGCTGCACACCGGGTCCGCATTCGCGGCATCGCCGGTGAGCATGAACGCCTGGCAACGGCAGCCACCCAGGTCCTGGTGTTTTTCATCGCAGGAACGACAGGGCTCGGTCATCCACTCATCGCCGCGAAAGCGATTGAAACCGAAGGAGTCGTTCCAGATGTGCTCGATGCTGTGGTCGCGCACATTGGGAAACTGCACCGGCAACTGACGGGCGCTGTGGCACGGCAACGCGGTGCCGTCCGGGGTGATATCGAGAAACAGGTTGGCCCAGCCGTTCATACAGGTCTTGGGGCGTTCTTCGTAGTAGTCCGGGGTGACGAAGATCAGCTTGCAGGGGTGACCCTGCTGCTCCAGACGCTGGCGATACTCATTGGTAATGCGTTCGGCACGCTGCAACTGCTCACGGGTCGGCAACAGGCCGACGCGGTTGAGTTCGGCCCAACCGTAGAACTGGCAGGTGGCCAACTCGACGAAATCCGCCTCCAGCTCCAGGCACAGCTCGATGATCTGTCCGATCTGGTCGATGTTGTGCCGATGGGTGACGAAGTTCAGCACCATCGGATAGCCCTGGGCCTTCACCGCCCGGGCCATCGCCAGCTTCTGGGCGAATGCCTTGCGCGAGCCGGCGAGCATGTTGTTGACCGCCTCGTCGGCGGCCTGGAAGCTGATCTGGATATGGTCCAGTCCGGCCTCCTTGAACTGCCGGACCTTGCGCGTGGTCAGGCCGATCCCCGAGGTGATGAGGTTGGTGTAATAGCCCATGTCCCGGGCGGCCTTGATCAGCTCGGCAAGGTCCTGGCGTATCAACGGCTCGCCACCGGAAAATCCCAGCTGCGCAGCGCCCATGTCCCGTGCCTCGCGGAACACGCGGATCCACTCGGCGGTGCTCAATTCCTCACCGTGCAGGGCGAAGTCCAGGGGATTGGAGCAATACGGGCACTGCAACGGGCAGCGATAAGTCAGTTCCGCCAGCAGCCACAACGGCGGGCCCGGACGCGGGTCATCCGATCCAGTATTGAGCATGGGCCACCTCCAGGAACGCCAGCACATCTTCATCGATCCCCGGCACCTCGGGGAAACGCGCCGACAGCAGCTCGATGATCGACGCCACATTGCGCTGACCGTCCACCAGGCTGAGGATCTCGCCGGCACTGCGATTGAGTTTGATCATGCCTTCCGGGTAGAGCAGCACATGGCAATCCTGACGTGCTTCCCATTGCAGGCGAAAGCCACGGCGCAGTGCCGGTTGCAGGTGACGTTCGATGCCGCTCACAGGACAATCCCCCGATGCCAGACCGCCTCGCGGGTGACGCTGTGGTACGGCGGACGTTCCAGTTCATAGGCCATGCTCATGGCATCGAGCATGCTCCACAGCACGTCGAGCTTGAATTGCAGAATCTCCAGCATCCGCTGCTGCCCCTCATGCGTGACGTAATGCGCCAGGGTAATGCGCAAGCCATGTTCGACATCACGCCGCGCCTGACTCAGGCGTGTGCGGAAATACTCGTAGCCGGCAGGGTCGATCCACGGGTAGTGCTGCGGCCAGGCGTCGAGTCGGGATTGATGGATCTGCGGTGCAAAGAGTTCAGTGAGCGAACTGCTGGCGGCCTCCTGCCAACAGGCGCGGCGGGCGAAGTTGACGTAGGCATCCACCGCAAAGCGCACCCCCGGCAGGACCATTTCCTGAGAGAGCATCCGCTCACGCGCAATGCCCACCGCCTCCCCCAGCCGCAGCCAGGCCTCGATTCCGCCTTCGCTGCCGGGCACGCCGTCGTGATCGACAAGGCGTTGCAGCCACTCCCGACGCACCTCGCGATCCGGGCAGTTGGCCAGAATCGCCGCGTCCTTGAGCGGGATGTTCAGCTGATAATAAAAACGATTGGCGACCCAGCCCTGGATCTGTTCACGCGTGGCCCGGCCTTCGTACATCGCCTGATGGAACGGATGGTGAATGTGGTAATAGGCGCCCTTGGCGCGCAGTGCCTGTTCGAACTCAGCGGGAGCCAGTGGTGTGTCGGTCATTTCGGTTCTCCGGGGGAACGCTGCGGGCAACGCGTTCACAGCTCGATGCTCATGCCGTCATAGGCCACTTCAACGTTGCGCCGTGTCAGTTCGGCGCGTTCGGCCGAGTCTTCGTCGAGGATCGGGTTGGTGTTATTGATGTGGATGAGAATCTTGCGTTGGCGAGGAAATCCCTCCAGCACGTCGAGCATGCCGCCGGGGCCGCTTTGCGCCAGGTGGCCCATCTCGCTGCCCAGACTCTGGCCGACTTCGCACAGGCGCATTTCATCGTCGCGCCACAGCGTGCCGTCGAGCAGCAGGCAGTCGGCGCGCTGCATCCAGCCCAGCACCTCGGTATCGACCTCGCCCAGGCCGGGGGCATAGAACAGGCTCGCGCCGCTGCGCAGGTCCTCGATGAACAGGCCGATGGTGTCGCCCGGTTGCGGGTTGCCGCGATTGGGTGAATACGGTGGCGCGTTGCTGCGCAACGGGATCGCCCGCCATTGCAGGTGCGCGCAAGCCGCGATAGGGAATGGCTGACTGTCCAGCCCGATGGGCTGCCACTGCAAACCACCGTTCCAGTGGCTGAGCATGTTGAACAAAGGGAAGCCGCTGCTCAGGTCCTGATGGACCCGCTCGGTGCACCAGACCTGATGCGGGCAGCCTTCGCGCAGACTGAGCAGACCGGTGCAATGGTCGATCTGGCTGTCCAGCAGCACGACCCCGGCAATCGCCGTATCACGCAAGCGACGCGCCGGTTGCAGGGGGCCGAAGCTCTCGAGTTGGGTGCGGATGTCCGGTGAAGCATTGCACAAGACCCAGTCCACGCCATTGTCACTCAAGGCAATCGATGACTGGGTACGACGCTGCGCCCTCAGGCGGCCATTACGCACGCCGCTGCACTGGCGACAGTTGCAGTTCCATTGCGGAAAACCACCGCCAGCGGCGGAACCAAGAATACGGATATGCATGGACAGTGCTCCCGACAAGAGGCCCGGCCACCGTGCAGATGGCCGGACGGAACATCAACGATTGGCGAAATACATCGTCACTTCGAAGCCAATACGCAGGTCGGTAAACGCGGGTTTAGTCCACATGGGTCAATCCTCTTCTTGTGCCGGTGCATTCCGGTAGAGGCATTAATACACGCGAGGACTGACGCCCGAATGCTACTTTCGAAGGAGGTGGCGGGGTGCCTTGGTAGGGGGTACACGAGGCAGGGCCGAGACGGTTAAACGCGAAAATCAAAAGATCGCAGGCTGCGCCAGCTCCTACATCGCGGGAGTACATCCCGAGTCCTTAGAAGCTGCCGCAAGGCTGCGATCTTTTGGCCCGAACCTGTGGCAGCGTCTACGAGCGGTTAACGTTGCAGGTCAGAAGAAACCCAGCGGGTTGATGTCGTAGCTCACCAGCAGGTTCTTGGTCTGTTGGTAGTGGTCGAGCATCATTTTGTGGGTCTCACGGCCAACGCCGGACTTCTTGTAGCCACCAAACGCCGCGTGCGCTGGGTACAGGTGGTAGCAGTTGGTCCAGACGCGACCGGCCTTGATTGCCCGACCCATGCGATAGGCGCGGTTGATGTCGCGGGTCCACAGACCGGCACCGAGGCCGAACTCGCTGTCGTTGGCAATCGCCAGGGCTTCGGCTTCGTCCTTGAAGGTGGTAACACCCACCACCGGACCAAAAATTTCTTCCTGGAACACGCGCATTTTGTTGTGGCCCTTGAGCAGGGTCGGTTGGATGTAATAGCCGCTCGACAGGTCGCCTTCAAGACGTTCAGCCGCACCGCCGGTGAGCAGCTCGGCGCCCTCCTCCTGAGCGATTTTCAGGTACGAGAGGATCTTGTCGTATTGCTGCTCGGACGCCTGGGCGCCGACCATGGTCTCGGTGTCCAGCGGGTTGCCGCGCTTGATCTTGACGATCTTCTTCATGACCTCGGCCATGAACGGTTCGTAGATCGACTCTTGCACCAGCGCGCGGGACGGGCAGGTGCAGACTTCGCCCTGGTTGAAGAACGCCAGCACCAGGCCTTCAGCGGCTTTTTCGATGAACGCGGGCTCTGCCTGCATGATGTCGGCGAAGAAAATGTTCGGCGACTTGCCGCCCAGTTCCACGGTCGACGGGATAATGTTCTCGGCGGCGCATTTCATGATGTGCGAACCCACCGGGGTGGAACCGGTGAAGGCAATCTTGGCGATACGCTTGCTGGTGGCCAGGGCCTCGCCAGCTTCGCGGCCAAAGCCCTGGACGATGTTCAGCACGCCCGGTGGCAGCAAGTCAGCGATCAACTCGGCGAAGACCATGATCGACAGCGGCGTCTGCTCGGCCGGTTTGAGGACGATGCAGTTACCGGCGGCCAGGGCCGGAGCGAGCTTCCAGGCGGCCATCAGCAGCGGGAAGTTCCACGGGATGATCTGCCCGACCACGCCCAGCGGTTCATGGAAATGGTAGGCAGTGGTCAGTTCGTTGATCTCGGCGGCGCCACCTTCCTGGGCACGGATGCAGCCGGCGAAGTAGCGAAAATGGTCTGCCGCCAGCGGTACATCGGCGTTGAGGGTTTCGCGCACAGCCTTGCCGTTGTCCCAGGTTTCGGTCACCGCAAGCACTTCGAGGTTCTGTTCGATGCGGTCGGCGATTTTCAGCAGCACCAGCGAGCGATCCTGAGCCGAGGTCTTGCCCCAGGCGTCGGCCGCTGCATGGGCGGCGTCCAGGGCCTTGTCGATGTCTTCGGCGGTAGAGCGCGGGAACTCGGCGATCGGCTGGCCGTTGACCGGTGAAGTCGTGGTGAAGTACTGGCCTTTGACCGGGGCGACAAACTCACCGCCGATGAAATTGCCGTAGCGTGCCTTGAAGGAAACGACGGCGCCGGGTGTTCCGGGTTGAGCGTAAATCATGATAAACCTCTGCTGGGTCGAGGCCTGTCGGTCAACAGGCGATAGACCGATAGTAGAGAGCCCCACAGCCCGGACGAATGCGCCGTTGGCAGGGGGACTCTCGTCATTTGGTCGTAGTTTTGCCTTGAGGGTATTCAGGCCCCTCCAGGCTCAGATCAATGCTTGGCCACCAGGTCCTTGGGCAGTTTGAAGGTCCAGAGCATGCCGCCCTGGTTGAAGTCCTTGACCCGCTTGGCCACTTCGCCACCCCACAACGGGACAGCACCGCCCCAGCCGGACAGCACCGAGACGTACTGCTCGCCATCCATCTCCCAGGTAATCGGCGAGCCGAGCACGCCGGACCCGGTCTGGAACTCCCAGACCTTTTCCCCGGTCTTGGCGTTGAAGGCCTGCAGGAAGCCTTCCGGCGTACCGGTAAACACCAGGTTGCCCTTGGTGGTCAGCACCCCGCCCCAGAGCGGCGCGTAGTTCTTGTGCCGCCAGACTTCCTTGCCGGTTTTCGGGTCAATGGCGCGCAGCACGCCGATGTAGTCTTCGTTCAACGGCTTGATGGTGAAGCCGGCGCCGAGGAATGCCGCGCCCTTCTTGTAGGCGATGCCTTCGTTCCAGATGTCCATGCCCCATTCGTTGGACGGTACGTAGAACAGTCCGGTGTCCTGGTTGTAGGCCATGGGCATCCAGTTTTTCGCACCGAGGAATGCCGGTGCGACAAACACCGAACTGCCTTTTTCTTCACTGCCCGGCGCGCCCGGGCGGCTGGCTTCGTTGTAAATAGGCCGGCCGTCCTTGTCGAGGCCGCTGGCCCAGGTGATCTTGTCGACAAACGGGAAGCCACGGATGAACTTGCCGTTGGTGCGGTCCAGCACGTAGAAGAAGCCGTTGCGATCAGCGGTGGCCGCAGCCTTGATCTCTTTGCCGCCGTCCTTGTAATTGAACGAGATCAGCTCGTTGACGCCGTCAAAGTCCCAGCCATCGTGCGGAGTGCTCTGGAAGTGCCACTTGATGGTGCCGTCGTCCGGGTTCAGCGCCAGACGCGATGAGGAATAGAGGTTGTCGCCAGGGCGCAGGTGGGAGTTCCACGGTGCCGGGTTGCCGGTACCGAACAACAGCAGATTGGTTTCCGGATCGTAGTAGCCGCCGAGCCAGGGCGCGGCACCGCCGGTTTTCCAGAGGTCACCCGGCCAGGTCTTGCCGGCCTCTCCTCCAGAGATGCCGTTCTCGATGGCCTTGCCGTCCTTGTAGACGTACCCCATGTGCCCTTCGACCGTTGGCCGGGTCCACAGCAGGTCACCGTTTTTCGGGTTGTAGGCTTCGATCTTGCCCACCACCCCGAACTCGCCGCCGGCCACGCCGGTGATCAGCTTGCCGTTGATCACCAGAGGCGCGGCGCTGATGGAGTAGCCTTCCTTGTGGTCGGCCACTTTCTTGCTCCAGACCACTTTGCCGGTGTCCTTGTTCAGGGCCACGAGCTTGGCGTCCAGGGTGCCGAAAATCACCAGATCGTCGTACAGCGCCACACCACGGTTGATCACGTCGCAGCACGGCCGGATATCGTCCGGCAGGCGTGCATCGTACTGCCAGAGTTTCTTGCCGGTGTGGGCATCCACCGCAAACACCCGCGAGTAGGATCCGGTCATGTACATCACGCCATCCTTGACCATCGGCTGCGCCTGCTGACCGCGCTGCTTTTCACCGCCGAACGAAAAGGCCCAGACCGGGCGCAGTTCCTTCACGTTATTGACATTGAGGATGTCCAGCGGACTGTAGCGCTGGCCCTGGACGCCGAGGCCGTTGGTGACGACCTGCCCGGGGTTTTTCGGATCCTGGAGAATGTCCTGATCGGTGACGGCGGCCAGGGCCGAGCCGGACAGCAACATGGCACTGAGCAGCACACTGAGGGCGAAGGGTTGACGACGTACGGGGTGGGTCATGACGGCTACCTCTGCGGTTATTGTTGTACCCGGAAATTTCTCCGGTCTGACGCAGATTCTTGGGCGCCGCCGCCGACGCAACAATTGCCCGCAGTGCGGAGATTGCTAGTTCCTTAGTACATATCGAGGATGAGGGGAGCACGAGTGCCGGTACCGCCAGCGCTCGCCCGCAGCGCAACAGCCGACACAATGACGCCTATTGGTTATTGGTACATGTCGGGCACGTCATAGCGCAGACCATAGCTGGCATAGATCGCCTTGAGCGTGCCGTCGCGGATCAAGCCTTCCAGCGCTTCCTCTACCGCATAGGCCAGCTGACGGTTGCTTTCATGCACCGCCATGCCGATCTCCCAGAGCTGCTTGCCCATGTTCGGGTAGGCGTTTTCTGCCAGCGCCAATTGCGGATCGGCCGCCTCGTGCACCTGCCAGTCGATCTCGCCGCGCATCGCCATCACCGCATCGACCTCGCCGGCCTTCATGGCAGCAAAGGCCTGGGGTACGCCCGGATAGTGGTGAGTACTGGCCCTGAGCATGCCGCTGAATACCGAGGTCAGGTAGAACGACGGCACACTGTCGACCTCAACCCCGATGGGGTGATGCTCGAACACTGCAACGCTGCCTACCGACTCCAGTCGACGACGGTCGTAAGCGACCTGCCATTGCTCGTTCTGGTAAGGCCCGAACATCACCACGTGGCCGTTCTCCAGCTCACCGAGCTCGTTGCGCTTTTGTGAGTAGTCGCGGTCATACGGTACGCGCATCATCAGGTCGGCCAACTGCTGGTTGCGCAGTTGGCTGCCGCGCCAGATGTAGTCGCGCAAATCGTCGTCGAGCTTTTCTCCCGGCGGCGCCCAGATCAGCGTGAGACGGACACCGAGCGCCTTGGCCAGGGCCCGGGCCAGTTCAACATCAACCCCGCGTGGCGTACCCGCATCTTCGAAGCTGTAGGGAGCGAAATCCTTGTAGACCGCGACCTTCAGCTCCCCTTCGGCGATCATTTGGTCAAAGGTGCGGACCTGCGCCTGCACCGCCTGGCAACACAACAACACTGCACTGATGAACACCGCGAGCAGGCGCATGGGTCATTGCTCGACATGCACGCTGTCGAGGTAGGTGCGCACCGCCCACAGCGCTTCCTGGCTGAGGTAGTCGGCCATCTTCGGCATGTAGACCCGACCGTCGCGCACCGCGCCATTACGGACACGCTGGACGAACCATTCATCACCCGCTTCGCCGACATCCAGCAGGCGCAGGTCAGGGGCAATACCGCCGGACTTGGCTTCCAGGCCATGGCAGGCGGCGCAGTTCTGGTTGTAGGCCGAAGAGCCGATTTCCAGAGCCTTGTCATGTTCAGGGGAGGACCGATAGGGATTCGCCGCAGCCCAGCCATCGGCATCGACCTGCACGCCGGCATCCTTGATCGGGGTCAGGCCCTTGGTTTCCACTGCCTGGGGGACCACATTGCCATGAGCCCAGGTTGCACCGGCACCGAACAGGCCGGTCAGCAGCCCGGCAACCAGCAAGGCGTTGCGTTTTGTTGTCATTGTTTTGCCCTCAAGATTGCACGCAATACCTCTCTACAGAGGCTACGGACTCATCTTAGGAACAGCGCGGCACGATCCGAATGCTGCTTTGGTGGTCGCCCGCTCATCCCTTGGTAGTAGGGCTTGTGGCGAAGCGCTGGGCGATCGGCGGCGTGCGCACCTAATTCCCTGGGGTCACGGGGACCACCGGCACGGCGACAGGGCGGGCTCCGTGCAGTTTGTCGACGCCGATCAGGCTCAGGATCAGCAGCAACGGCAGGAGCAACGCTTTAAGAATTCGCATGATCGTTGTGCTCTGGATGGGTGGCTGTTACCCATGCTAAAACCGCGCCGCACGCGGCAAGTTACGACCTTGGTACTGGCTCACTGGTACTTTCTGCATATTTCACTGCCCTCCCGGACTTCCTATGCTGGCGCCATACGAAGTGGAGTGCCCTATGCGCCAGCTTATTGGTTACGCCCTGTTCTATTTGTTGGCGATCGCCTGCTCCGCGTTGCTGGCCACCCAGAGCCAGGCGGACGACGACCCGTTGCAAGTGCGCATCGGCTACCTGGGTTATCGCCCCGATCCCGGACCATTGCTGTCCACTGTCATTCCCGAACCCACCGATGCGGGATTGCGAGGTGCCGAGTTGGCAATCATCGACAGCAACAGCACCGGGCGCTTTCTCAAACACGACTATCACCTGCAAAGCACCGTCGTCGACAATCCCGAAGCGTTGCTCGAAGCCGCCAGAGTCCAGCACGCTCAAGGCTTGCGATTGTTCGTGGTGAATGTGCCGCTGGACAGTCTGCGCCAGCTCAGCGCCGCCCTGCCCGACAGCCTGCTGTTCAATGCCGGCAGTGCCGATGACAGCCTGCGCAGCACCGACTGCCTGGCCAACGTGCTGCACAGTCTGCCCAGCCGGGCCATGCTGGCCGATGCACTGGTGCAGTTCATGGTGGTGCGCAAATGGCAGCGGGCGTTGCTGATCGTCGGTCAGACGCCGGAAGACCAGGCCTATGCCGCCGCTCTGCGACGGGCCATGAAACGCTTCGGGCTGAAGATCGTCACCGAGAAACCCTGGACATTCGACAACGACCAGCGCCGCAGCGCCCAGGCCGACATGCCCCTGTTCACCCAGACCGCCGAATACGACGTGGTGCTGGTGGCGGATGAGCGCGGCGACTTCGGTGAATACGTCCCCTACCAAACCTGGTACCCGCGCCCCGTGGCCGGCACCCAGGGACTGACCCCAACCGGCTGGCACCACAGCGTGGAAACCTACGGGGCCGCCCAGTTGCAGAAGCGCTTCGAAGCCCTGGCCGGACGCAATATGAACGACCGCGACTTCGCCGCCTGGATCGCTGTGCGCAGTATCGCCAGCGCAGTCAGCAAACTGCGCCAGACCGACCCGGTCGCCATTCGCCAACTGGAACTCAGTGACCAGTTGCCACTGGACGGTTTCAAGGGCCGCAAACTCAGCTATCGCCCATGGAACGGCCAGTTGCGCCAGCCGATCCCCATCGTCCAGCCGCGAGCGCTGGTCAGCACCGCGCCCGAGGACGGCTTTTTACACCCCACCAATGAAATGGACAGCCTGGGTTTCGACAAACCTGAAGTGAGTTGCCGCTATCCCTGATCACACCACCACAACAATAAGGAATCCGCCATGCGCCGCACCCTGCTCACTTGCGCCCTCCTGCTCGCCGCCGGGCAAGCCGTGGCGAGCACCGCCTGGGTCTCCAACGAGAAAGACAACAGCCTGAGCCTGATCGACATGCAGACCCTGCAAGTCACCGAGACCCTGCCCGTGGGCCAGCGTCCGCGCGGGCTGTTGCTGTCCCACGACAACAAATTGCTGTACATCTGCGCCAGCGACTCGGACCGGGTCCAGGTGATGGATGTGGCCACCCGCAAGATCATCAAGGAGCTGCCCTCCGGCAAGGACCCGGAGCAATTCGCCCTGCACCCCAACAACCGCTGGCTGTATGTCTCCAACGAGGACGATGCGCTGGTGACGGTGATCGACACCGAAACCGCCAAGGTCCTGGGCCAGGTCAATGTCGGCGTCGAACCCGAAGGCATGGCGGTCAGCCCCGACGGCAAGTGGGCGGTCAACACCAGTGAAACCACGAACATGCTGCACTGGATCGACACCAGCACCCAGACCCTGACCGACAGTACCCTGGTGGATCAGCGGCCGCGTTTCGTCGAGTTCAATCGGGATGGCTCGCAACTCTGGGCTTCCGCCGAAATCGGCGGCACCGTAACCATTCTCGATGTGGCGACCCGCAAGATCCTCAAGACCCTGAAGTTCCAGATCAAAGGCGTGCACCCGGACAAGGTGCAACCGGTGGGCGTCAAGCTCAGCGCCGACGGCAAGTACGCCTTCGTCGCACTGGGCCCGGCCAACCATGTAGCCGTCGTCGATGCCAAAACCTTCGAGATCCTCGACTACCTGTTGGTCGGGCGACGTGTCTGGCAGATGTCGTTTACCCCGGATCAGAGCCAGCTGCTGGCCACCAACGGGGTCAGCGGCGATGTTTCGGTGATCGACGTCAACAGCCTCAAGGTCATCAACTCGGTGAAGGTCGGACGCTACCCATGGGGCGTGGTGGTCACGCCATGAACGCCCTTGATGTCTGCGACGTGAGCTTCGCCTACGGCCCACGCGAAGCGCTGAAACAGGTCAGTTTCAGCCTGGCGCCCGGGCGTTTCGCGGCACTGCTGGGGCCCAACGGCGCGGGCAAGTCAACGCTGATCGCCCTGCTCACCCGGCTCTATGACCTGCAGCGCGGGGACATTCGAGTCGGCGGTTGCTCGTTGCGCAACGCCGCGCGCCCGGCCTTGCGTCAATTGGGGGTGGTGTTCCAGCAAAGCACTCTGGACCTGGACCTGAGCATTGAACAGAACCTGCGCTATCACGCCGCGTTGCAGGGTATGTCGCGCGGCCAGAGCCAGCGACGGATCGATGCCGAACTGGCGCGCCAAAGCCTGAGCGAGCGACGGCACGAACGGGTTCGTGAACTCAATGGCGGGCATCGCCGGCGGGTGGAAATTGCCCGCGCCCTGCTCCACGAACCACGCTTGCTGCTACTGGATGAAGCCAGTGCCGGCCTCGACCCGGCCAGCCGCCTGGCGCTCAATCGGCACATTCGCACGCTGTGTCACGAACAACAGATCAGTGCGCTCTGGACCACCCACCTGCTGGACGAAGTGCACCCCAACGATGACCTGCTGATCCTCCATCAGGGCCGGCTGGTCGCCAGCGGACAGGCGGACGCGCTGAGCCGGGAGCACGGCGGCGACCTTGATACCGCTTTCGCCCGCCTCACCCCTTCACCCGGCCTTGCGGCCACTACCGGAGTCAGCTCCCGATGAACGCATACTGGCGGTGTTTCAGCGGTATCGTGTTGCGCGAATGGCTGCGCTTCGTGTTGCAACGCACGCGTTTTCTCAGCGCCCTGGTGCGCCCGCTACTGTGGCTGCTGGTGTTCGCCGCAGGTTTTCGCGCCGCCCTGGGTATCGCGATTATCGAACCCTACGACACCTACATTCCCTATGAGGTGTACATCATCCCGGGCCTGGCCTGCATGATCCTGCTGTTCAACGGTATGCAGGGCTCGCTGTCGATGGTCTACGACCGGGAGATGGGCAGCATGCGGGTGCTGCTGACCAGCCCTCTGCCGCGAGCCTTTCTGCTGGGCAGCAAACTAGTGGCCACCTCGTTGATTTCCCTGTTGCAGGTTTATGCTTTCCTCGCCATCGCCTGGCTGTACGGCGTGCAACCACCGGCGGCGGGACTGCTGCTGGCGTTACCGGTGTTGCTGCTGGTGGCCCTGATGCTCAGTGCCTTGGGGCTGCTGCTGTCCAACGCGATTCGCCAGTTGGAGAACTTTGCCGGGGTGATGAATTTCGTGATCTTCCCGCTGTTTTTCCTGTCATCGGCCCTGTATCCGTTGTGGAAGATGCTCGAGGCCAGTCAGTGGTTATACTGGCTCTGTGCCCTGAACCCGTTCACCCATGCGGTGGAGCTGGTGCGTTTTGCCCTGTACGAACGCCTCAATCCGTTGGCATTGGCGGTGTGCCTGGGGCTGACCCTGCTGTTCAGCGCGCTTGCGGTGCTGACTTTCAATCCCCAGCATGCGGCGTTACGCAAGGCCGGATAACCCGTCTCCTACTTTAGTACTGGTTTTCTTATCTATGGTCGCATTCACAAAGCACCGTCCCTGGCATGTAATGGGTCCATGACAAACAGGATGAGAGCCTGTGCCGAGTGCCTTGCGTCGCCGGCAGCCCCTTTCCCTGACGCCATAGCCTGAGAACCCTTGCCCCACCCTAATCACAATAACGAGGTGAAAGGCCATGTATAAAATTCTGATTGCCGACGATCACCCGCTGTTTCGCGAAGCCATTCACAACGTTATCAGCGACGGCTTTCCGGGCAGCGAGGTGATGGAGACCGCCGATCTGGACAGCGCCCTGACGCTGACCCGGCAGCACGACGACCTGGACCTGATCCTGCTGGATTTGAACATGCCCGGCATGCATGGCCTCAATGGCCTGATCAATCTGCGCAACGAGGCGCCGACCATTCCGGTGGTGATCGTCTCTGCCGAGCAGGACAAGCAGGTGGTGCTGCAAGCCATCACCTACGGCGCCGTGGGCTTTATCACCAAGTCTTCACCACGCTCGCAAATGACCGAGGCGATCGAGCAGATCCTCAACGGCAACGTCTACCTGCCGCCGGACATCATTCGCACGCAAAAAAGCGCCTTCACTCGACGCATGAGCGAAACCCCGAGCTTTCCTCCCGAATTGCTCCAGGCCCTGACCCGCAAGCAACTGCTGGTGCTCGAACGCATGACCAAGGGTGAATCGAACAAGCAGATCGCCTACACCCTGGACATCGCCGAAACCACGGTCAAGGCCCACGTCTCGGCGATCCTGCGCAAGCTCAACGTGCACAACCGGGTGCAAGCTATCCTCAGTGCCGGGGATATCGACTTCGGCGCTTATCTGCGGCGCTAAGTAATTCTGGCGCGAAAGCGAAAGATCGCAGGCTGCGATCTTTTACGCTTCGCTCGCACCTCAAGGCTGTCCGAGCAGATGGCTCATCGCAGTCTTGAGTTTCATCGGCCGCACCGGTTTGTGCATCAGGGTGTGGCCGCGTTCGCGGATCTGTTGCTTGAGTTCGTTGCTGTAGTTGGCAGTGATCATCATCGCCGGTATCGGCAGGGCCCGACGCGCGTTGATCCGCGCCACGGCATCGACACCGTTGCAGTCGTTATCCAGGTGGTAGTCGGCGATCAGCAGGTCGGCTTCGGCATGGTAATTGTCCACCTGACGCGCCAGGTCTTCTTCCGATAATGCCGTGACCACCAGGCAGCCCCAACCTTCAAGCAAGGTCCGCATGCCGGCGCAAATCGCAGCATCGTTGTCCAGCACCCACACCCGCGCACCGCGCAGGCGTTCGAGCATCGGCTCGCTGATCGCCGGGCTCGGCTGAGCCTTGGGCGCAGTGGCGCTGAGGGGCACTTCGACGGCAAACATCGAGCCCTTGCCCGGCCACGAGCGCACCCGAATCCGATGGCCGAGAATGCCGGATATTTTCTCGACGATAGCCAAGCCCAGGCCCAACCCGCGGTCCTGGTTCGGGCGCTGCACATCACCGCGTTTGAACTCCTGAAAAATCTCTTCCAGGCGCTCCTCGGCGATCCCGATGCCGCTGTCCCAGACTTCGATCGACAGGTGCCGGCGATGCCGTCGGCAGCCCAGCACTACCCGGCCGCCGGGGGTGTAGCGAATCGCATTGCTCAACAGGTTACGCAGGATCCGCGCCAAGAGCTGGATGTCGCTGCGCACCAGCGCCGAGCAGGCCACGAAGTGCAACTCAAGCCCTTCGCTGCGCGCTATCTGGGCATATTCGGTGGCCAGGTTGTCGATCAATTCGCTGAGGGCGAACGGCGCGATATCGGCCTTGATCACCCCGGCATCGAGCTTGGAAATATCCACCAATGTGCCCAGCAGATTCTCCACATCCTCCAGGGAATTGCTGACATTGCGCACCAGTGTCGCATTGGCTACCGGCTCGCGGCGCTCGAGCAGTGCACTGGTAAACAGCCGCGCCGCGTTCAACGGTTGCAGCAGGTCGTGACTGACGGCAGCGAGGAATTTGGTTTTCGACAGGTTGGCCTGTTCGGCCTCCAGCTTGGCCTCGCGCAAGCGCGATTCGACCCGGCTGCGTTCGTCGATCTCGCGCAGC
Organism: Pseudomonas sp. GW822-FHT04C11; assembly: GCF_058800905.1. NCBI lineage: Bacteria > Pseudomonadati > Pseudomonadota > Gammaproteobacteria > Pseudomonadales > Pseudomonadaceae > Pseudomonas > Pseudomonas sp. GW822-FHT04C11. The sequence goes on from NZ_JBXAMS010000004.1 coordinate 106,535, forward strand.
AACTGGTCATTCAGGGTGGTCAGTTCGGCTGTGCGCTCGCGCACCCGTAGCTCCAGATTCTGATAGGCCTGGTGCAGCGCCTGCGCCGTTCTGCGACGCTCGGTGATGTCGCGGATCAGCACAAAAATCCCCACCACCTCACCACTGGCCAGGCGGTTCGGGACATAGGAGCGCAGCATGTAGCGCTCCTGATTATTGATGTTGGTTTCGGCCACTTCAAAGGTCACGCTCTCGCCCGCCAAGGCCCGCGCCACATAGCTCTCCAGCCGCTGATAATGCTGTTCGCTATGCACCTCGCGCAGACTCTGGCCGAGCATCACGCCCCGTGGCCAGCAGTACCATTCTTCATAGACCTTGTTGGTGAACTCGTAGACCAGGTCGGCATTCAGATAGGCGATCAGCGCCGGCACATGGTCGGTGATCAGGCGAATCCAGCGCTCGCTCTCACTGAGGGCCTCGGCATGCTGATAGCGTTCAGTGATGTCGGTGAAGGTGTTGACGAAGCCGCCGGTGGGCAGCGGATGGGTGCGGATTTCCAGTACCCGTCCGTCGTAAAGGCGCTGCTCGCATTCGTGGATGATCCTTCCGTTATCGTCGCGACTGTCCGGGGTCAGCAGGCGCAACTCACTGTCGCCGATCACCTCGGCAAAGGGCCGGTGAGCGGCCACCGGCGCCAGGCCGCTGAGTTCTAGGAAGCGCCGGTTCCACAACTCCAGGATGCCCTCGGCGCTGACCATGGCCACCCCTTGGGACAGGTTGTCCACCGCTCGCTGCAACAGACGGGATTTTTGCGCGACAGCCTGTTCGCGGCGCACGGTTTCGCTGAGCTTGACCTCGGTGATGTCGGTAAACAGCATCACCCGCCCGCCTTCCCGGGTGGAGCGCTCGCTGACTTGCAGCCAACAACCGCTCTGCAGTCGATAGAGCAGTTGCTCGTCGGCATGGCCCCGCGGTTCTTCGTTGAACAGCCCGGTGGCGGTCATCAGTCGCTTGACCTCGCCGAGCCGCATGCCAGCGATAATCCGCACCTTGCTGTTGGCCCAGAATGCCTTGAATCGACTGTTGAACAGCACAATGCGCTGGTCTTCGTCGAACAGCACGAAGGCATCGGAGATGCTCTCGATCGCGTCGATCAGATACCGGTGAGCAGTTTCGGCCCGTAGCCGGGCTTCGCTGAGCAAGTGATTGCCGGCCTTGAGTTCGGCCATGGCCTGGTTCAATGCATCGGTGCGCTCGCGGACCTGCTCGGCCAGCACCACCGAATGCTGAAAGGCCGAGTAAGGGTCATTGCCCCGCGTCACCCCGGACTCGATCCGCTCGATCAGCGCGTCATTGATGCGCTGTAACTTGCGGTTCTCATGCTGCAGTCGGGCGACCTGCTGTTGCAGTTCAACGACTGACAGGGGTTCGGTTCCGGGCAATGGCAACCCCGGTGAAGGTTTGGTTGATGTGCATGCCATTGAACTGTTCTCCATAGGTGTTGAAACCCATCACCCGCTGCTCGCGCAAGAACGCGCCGATCTGTTCCAGGCCATCACCGTCTTCCAGCTCCAGGCGCCGGAGAAAACAATCGCAACCGATGGTCAGCAGCAGCTCGCCGAGACGCGCCTGCAAACCGTCGAACAGATGTTGCAGATTCGGCAGCATGGGCCCGGGGGTCATGGCGGTCAGCACGATGCCGTTCTCCACCGCACAATAAAAACTCAGGCTCAGGTCCGGATGAACCTGCTGGATCGCCCGGACGTAATACTGGTCGTGGATCCGCACCGCCAGCGGGTGGGCGGCGAATACCCGGTGATCGAGCTCGGCCACCGGCACACCGATGTGGCGCGCGTACTCTTCGGCGGCGGGCTCGGCGTTAAGCTCAAAGACCCGACGCTGGGCGCTGTCAGCGCCAGTCACCACCAGTTTCTCTTCGCGGGGCAGGATGTGATGGGTGGTGAACACTTCGAAATCCAGCCAGGTATTGACCAGCACCACCACCGCCGCGCCGCAGTGGAATTCACCCTCGAAATAGACATGAGTGTGGGTCAGGTAATTGTCGTCGCCGGCTGAGCCACCGAAATGCGGAATGTCCCCCAGTGCCGCACTCAGGGCAGCCAGGACCATTTCCTCACGACTGGACAGGCCATCAAGCAGGGTCAGGGCGAAGCTGTTGCCCTTGATCGGCGCCAGGGTGTTGCTGCGACAGTCGCTGACCAGCCTCTCGACCATCCGCTGGGCGTCGATCAGGCTGAAGCGTTCCATTTCGTCGATCCGTTCGGTGGCGATGGAAAAGTGCCGATGATCAAAACCGACCGCTGTCACGCAATTGCGGCCATAGCCAAGGGGAGTGATTTCACCGGCGCTGGTGCAACCCACCAGGCGGATACCGCCGAAACTCTGCTCCAGGGCTTCGCCCAGCGCCTGCAAATCGTATTCGGCGGAACAGAAAAACAACACGAACCCCAAGTGCGGGTGTAACAGCTGCCGCGCCAGTTCCTGGGCCACCAGCCGGGCATCGGTCGCCTGGGACATTGCACTGACGACACCCTCGTTCTGGGCCTGCTGCATCTTCGCCTCCTGCCGGTGCGCACTATGAGGCCTGAGTGTACGAAGTCTGCCGGGGGCCACGAATGCTACTTGGGTAGGGGTTAACCGCTTCCATGGGATGAAAAGGCCAGTCGATCAGACGTTGCCGCCGAAGGATCGCAGCCTTCGGCGGTGCCTATGGGATGTGTGTGTGTGCAGCCATCTGAACAGGCACTGCAACAGGCGGCGATCCTGGCGATCGCGCCTGCAAAGACAGCCGGGCGGATGATCGGGGGGTTACCAGGTCAGCACGGCCCCGACGGCGAAGGTATCGGTATTCTCGTTCTGGGCACTGGTTTGATGGCCTTTGATTTCGAACTGGTTGTATTCGGCGACCAGCTTGAGGTTGTCATTGACCTCATGGAACAGTGCCACACCGTGGGTTTGATAATCCGCGCCGCTGCCGACTACGCCATTACCATCGTCCTTGGTTTTGCCATAAGACAGCGCCAGGCGATTCTTGCCGAGCGTGTAGGAGCCCTGCAGCAAGTAGCCATCGCTGTCGACATTTCTCAGGGTCGGCTGGCCGGCGTTGTTGGTAAAGAACGGATTGATACCCTTGGCCTGAAAGCCGGAACCGGTGAGCGACAGGCCGCCCATCTTCGCCTGCACGCCGTAACCGACGCCTTTGGAGGTGACCGAGTTGACGGTAGAGTCGGTGTTGTCCGAGGTCTGGTAGCTGCCGTTGACCCAACTGTAAATCTTCGCCCCCGCGACATCGAACTGGTAGGTGATCTCGCTCTCGGTGCGAGGGTTCTGCTGATAGGCCTTGCCGGTCGGACTGCTGTCGTTGGTGCTCACCGGATCCATGATGCCCACCGCGACTCGCAAGCCGTCCATGACCGGCGTGCGGTAGGTGATCTGCGAGGTGGGGAATGGGTACGGATAACCGCTGCCGATATTGCCGAACGACACCCCGCCGCCATCGACCAGGCCCAGGCTATCGCTGACCTGACCATACCCGGAGAGCAGTTCATCGAGCAGGATGTTGGAGCGCGCAAACAGCCCGAAATCCTTACCGATCAGTACCTCGCCCCATTCCGGATTGGCCACGGTGCCATAGAACTGGCGCACATCGATGGCGGTGTCGGTGCCCTTGGTCTGGCTGTCGTTGATGGTCACCCAGAAGGACGCCCGGGCCCCGAGTTTCAGGTCATCGACCTGCTTGCCCATGTTGAAGCCCAGATAGTTGGGCAGAAACCCCATCTTCACCCGGGCCTGGCGGCGGTCGAACTGATCGCCGGCGCGATCAACCTTGCTGTTCACGTAAAAGGCATTGATGTAGCCGTCGGTAGAGAACGTGGTCTGGTCCTTGTCGTACAGCATGATATCGGCCTTGGCGATGGCGCTCAGGCCAAGCATCGACAGGCCGACAATGACCGCGGGCAGAAGATGGGGCAAATTCTTATTGTTGTTGTGCATGGCGCGCTCCGAAATCGGGGGACGAAATGTCGGAGGCGATTATCGAAAGCTGGCGAACAGCCTTATACAGTGCCTTGGAGGGGGTTGGCAGATGCTTTGGGCCAGTGAGTGTGGCGCGATGATTTGGACCCTGACCGGGTCACGCCACGGTGCAATACTTAAGGTGCAAGCCTTGTGAGCAGCTGCAGAACGGCTACGACAACGCCATAGCCGAGAGTTTTTTCAGCGTCTAAAGCAGGAACGGATCACGCCAAAAATCCATACCACGCGGCAAGATGCCCGTTGCGATGTTTTCGATTAAATCGAGATGTTCTACAACGCGAACAAAGCACTGGGACGGTGACCAAACCGTCCCAATGCCAAACAAGCAGTGCTTTTTTTCCTTGAATCACCTAACGAAGGATATTCAGACACACCACCTTGGGTTGCGTCATTTCCTCATAGGCGAAGCGCACCCCTTCCCGCCCCAGGCTGCCGTACTTGAAGCCACCAAATGGCATCGCATCGAAGCGATAGTCGGAGGAGTCGTTGATCATCACGCCCCCGGCTTCGATCCTGCGCGCAGCCCTCATGGCCGTTGCCAGATTATTGGTGAAGATCCCCGCATGCAGGCTGTATTCCGGTTCGTTCGCCAGGGCGATAGCCTCATCGAAGGTCTCGAAGGGCTGCAACATCACCACCGGAGCAAACACTTCGTTGCGCCACAGCCGGCTGGCGTGATCGACATTTTCCAGCACGGTCGCTGTGTAGCATGCGCCCTGACGCTGATTACCGCACAGTAACCTGGCGCCCTCCAGCAGGGCTTCGCTCACCATTTGCTCAGCTTGTTTCGCCGCCTGCGGGGTAATCATTGGGCCGATGTCGGTGCCAGCCAGCGCCGGGTCGCCAACCACTAGAGCCTGAGCCTGATTGACGAAGCGCTCGCGGAAAGCCCCATAGATCGAGGCCTGGACCAACAGGCGCTGAGTGCCGATGCAGTTCTGTCCCGCCGCCCAGAAGGCCCCGGACAGGCAACTCTCGACGGCCGCGTCAAGGTCGCAGTCGCCCATCACGATCACCGGCGCATTGCCGCCCAGGTCCATGGTCAATTTCTTCAGGCCGGCGATACGGGCAATCTGCTCACCCGTGGCGAATCCACCGGTAAAGGAAATCATCCTCACCTCACGGGCGGCTACCAGGGCCCTGCCCAACTCTGCCCCGCCGGTGGCGACCGTGACCACTGACTCCGGCAGCCCGGACTCGACCAGATACCTCACCAACCTGATGGCCGACAACGGCGCCAGCTCGGACGGTTTGAGAATCACCGCGTTGCCGCCGGCAATCGCCGGGCCGAGCTTATGTGCTACCAGATTCAACGGATCGTTGTACGGGGTGATCGCCACAATCAAGCCCAGTGGTTCGCGGGAGAACCAGCCCTGCCGCGACTCGGAGCCTTCATAGGCGTCGAACGGCAACACTTCGCCAGCATTGCGCGTGGCCTCCTGCGCAGACAGCTTGAGGGTGTTGATACACCGTTTGACTTCTTTCTCTGCCTGCTTGAGGGTCTTGCCGGCTTCGTCGACGATCAACCGGGCAAAAGCGCGGGCATCGCGTTCGATACTCAATGCCGCCTGTTCAAGGATCCGCGCCCGGAGATAACGCGGTAACCCGGCGCTGGCCTGAGCTCCCTTGCGGCCTTGCTCCAGCAACTGCGGAACCTGTGTCATACAGACGTCCGCTACGGTCCCGACGACGCTGCCGTCAAAGGGGTTCAGTACATCAATTTGATTCTCCACAATGGCCAGGGCCGGACGCGATAGGTTCACAGGCCTTCTCCTAGTTGTGTGCAACGGACTGATGGATATTGATGATGTCCGAGAGCAGTGCGAATGCGGTTTCCGTGCGCCCGGCCCCCGGCCCCGAGACCGTCACCGTGCCGAGCAAACCGGTAGTGAATGACACCGCGTTAGTTGCACCGCAGATACCGGCCAGCGGGTGATCGTTGCTCAGCAGCCGGGGTTCGACATGGGCGCTGACCGAACCATCGGCATGCCGTGTGGCGGCGCCGATGAGCTTCCAGCGCGCACCGTCCTGACGGGCTCTTTCGATATCACTGAGGTTGAGGCCGCAAATACCCTTGCAGCTGACATCGCTGACGTTCAGTTTGGCGTCCAGCAGTTCATTGGCCAGGATCACTACTTTGAGGCGTACATCATGCCCCTCGACATCCGCAGTCGGGTCGGCTTCGGCGTAGCCCAGTTCCTGAGCCTTGCTGACCGCCTCGGCGAACCCCAGCCCGTCTTCCATGCTGCTCAACACAAAGTTGGAGGTGCCATTGAGAATCCCCTCGAAGCCGAGTATCGAGCTGCCCGCCAACGACTGCTTGGCCAGGCGGATCACCGGAGTGCCGCTCATCACCGAGCCTTCGTATTCAAAGGCGACGTTATTGCGTCGAGCGAGGTCCTTGAGCTCTGCAGCGTGCAAGGCAATCGGTCCCTTGTTGGTGGTGACCACATGCTTGCTGCCTTCCAGCGCCCAGCGACAGAACGAGGTGGCCGGCTCACCGTCGACCGGGTTGGTGAAAGTCGCTTCGACAACGATGTCCGCACCGGAGTGTTTGATCACAGCTTCATTGAAGGCTTCGGCATCCCCTCCCGGCAACTGCGCCAGAGCACCCTTGACCGCAGGCAAGTTAGCCAGCTGACCGGCATCCAGTCCTTCGCAGCCAATCACGCAGCCGAGGAACAGGTCGGTGACACCGACAATTTTCAGGGTAAAACCCAATTCTTTCTTCCAGCTTTCGTTACGCTCGGCAATCAGTTGAGCCAATGCCCGGTTGACACCACCGAAGCCGACCAGCGCCAGTTTGTATTCAGTCATTTTTTATTGCCCTTGATCCGAATGATGGGTTACTGGGCACTAGATTAGGCGGGCAGCCAAGGCAGTGAAATATGGCTATTTGCTCTATTTTATGGGCGTTTTGACCAGTGGCTGGGCAAAGCGTCAGGCATAAAAAAAGCCAACATGCGTTGGCTTTTATATCGGGGCAAAGCGGCTAGACAACAGACGAAAGCACGAATGAGGTTACGGTGTTTTCCACCCCAGGCAACGCGGATATTTCATTCCAGACTTTATGCACTCGCTCCGGGCTCGCGGCACCGACCCGCAGCATCAGATCGAACTCGCCGCTCATGACATCGCACTGGATAACTTCCGGAATCTGCCGCAGGGCCAGCAGCACTTCCGCGCCACGCATACGATCGTAGCGATAGACGAAAATCACCGCATTGATATTCGAAGAAGTCTGCCGCCCCTCCCCCGTACGCACCGTGTAGCCCTGTATCGCCCCGTCGCGCTCGAGCCGTTCGATGCGCTGGCGTACGGCATTGCGCGACAGGTTGACCCTGGCCGCCAACTCGGCGTGGGCGACCCGGGCGTTGAGCCGCAGTTCGGCGATGATGCGCTCATCGAGAGGGTCCAGAATTCGCTTCACTTAGCCTCCTTTACAGCGTCTTCACAGAGCGCCGAGCAGTTGATGGATGATCTCGAGGTCATCGGGCTGAATCCGGTAAACCTGTGACGGCCCTTGCCCCGGCACCGGGCTGCGCCGAGCCGGCGCGGTGATCCCCAGTTCGCCGAGCAGTAGCGCGGACTTGGCCGGTGATATCTCGCCCAGGGTGACCATGGGCGCCACAAGACTTCGGCGGTACAACCGGGCCGCGAGGACACCAGTGGCGGCATGAGGGTCAATGACGTAACCGGTATCGCTATACAGCGAGGTGATTTCCTTCAGGGTCTGCTCATCACTGACCGAGTAGGAATCGATGATCATCCGCGCCTGGAGCCAGAACTCGTTGGCGATGCTCATCTCGCCGCTGGATTCGAACTCGACCATCAATGCGCTCACCGCCTGATAGTCATGTCCATAGAGCTCCCAGAGAAAGCGCTCGAGGTTGGAAAAGATCGACAAGTCCATGGCCGGAGACAAGGTCTTGTTGGCCCGCAACCGGGAGTAGTGGTTCTTCAGGAACAACTGATGCAGCGCGTCGTTTTGATTGGTTGCGACAATCATCTGGGTAATAGGCAGGCCCATCTTTTGCGCAATATAGCCGGCGTAGACTTCAGCGAAACTCGCTGCCGGCACACTGAAGCCGATGGGGCGCTGCCCACCCCCCAGTTGCAGCACGGCATGGAAATAAAACACTAGCTGCGCCAGCACGCCGACCCAGTTGTTCGAGTTGAAACTGATGGCCTCGTATTGCGCGCACGGCCATTGCCGGAACAATCGGGTGACGATGGTCTGGCACTCGTCGAAGCTGCCATTTACCGCGAATCTGTGGACCCTGGGATGAGCCACCGCCTGCAGATCCTGTAACTGCTGCTCCGGCATGCCGGACTCCGGATAGATCACCACTACCATCGTATCGTCGCAGTGCTTGAACGCCTCGATGGCGGCCAGTCCGGTATCGCCGTTGGTGGCCCCCAGGACGATTCCGCGGCGCTGGCGTTTGCGCAGAAAGTATTGCACCAGTCGCGCCTGTAGCTGGGCGGCAAAGTCTTTCGAGGAACAGGTCGGCCCATGGAACAGTTCCAGCACCCATTCATTGCGGTCGACCTGGAGCAAGGGCGCGACGGAGCGATGGCTAAAGGTACTGTAGGCCTCCTTCAGCAGGCGTTTGAAATCCGCCTCGGGAATGGCATCGCCGACAAAAGGACTGATGACCCGATAGGCCAGTTCGTCATAGGGCAAGGTCGACCAATTGGCGATTTCCTGTGGCTCGAATAGCGGCAGGCCAACAGGCACGAACAGCCCGCCGTCGTCGGCAACGCCGGATAACACAACCTTCTCGAAATCAGCCTGTACGGCCGAACTTCGTGTACTCACATAGCGCATGGTTGACTCCGGCCATTCATTTATAACGATGTGCCTGCTCGACCAGCCAGGTGGAAAACATCACCGCGTCAGGGTGCTGATCGGCCTCGGCCCCCCGCACCAGGTAAAACGACTCGCTGGCCTCGATACGTTGCGCAAAGGGCTCGACCAGACGCCCGTCCTCAAGCATTTCGTCGACCATGGACGAGCGGGCCAGCGCAATGCCCTGCCCTAGCTCGGCCATGCGTAACGTGGAAATCAGGGTATCGAACTGCATACCGGTGGACGAGTCGACGGCGTGCGCACCGACCATATTCAACCAGTAACCCCAACCTTCTTCGTAACCCAGGACATGCAGCAGTGGATGGTGCACCACATCCTCTGGCACCTTCAGCGGCGAGCGGGCCATCAGAGCCGGCGAGCAAACCGGGAACAAGGTGTCCCAGGTCAGACGCTGAGACACCAGCCCCGGCCATTGTCCATGGCCCCAGCGTATCTCCATGTCGTCTTCGCCATCGAGCTCCTTGACCCAGATGTTGCTGATGTAACGGATGTCGACATGCGGATGGGCCTGCCGAAAGTCCACCAGTTTGGGCGCCAGCCAGTGCACGAAAAACGACAGGCTGCCGCGTACCTTGATGGGCCGGCGCTTGTGCTGACCAAAAATCTCGTTGGTCCCCACCGCCAGCCGGGTAATCGCATCCTGTACCACCGGCAGATAGGCTTGGCCTTCCTCGGTCAAACCCAGACCACGAGGCAAGCGCTTGAACAGCGCCACCCCAAGGTGGCTTTCCAATTGGCGGATCTGCTGGCTGATTGCGCCTTGAGTCAAAAACAGCTCTTCGGCGGCGTGGGTGAAGTTCAGACAGCGAGCGGACACCTCAAATGCTCGCAGCCAGTTCAATGGGGGTAACGTCTTTTGCTTCATGGCCTGGATCTCATTGACGCCCCCCGCACCGAGCACGTTTGCCCACCTCGTCGACAATGCCTAGAACGCATCGGACGGTTGTGCCAAGGGAGCAAGCGACAAGCGGCGCTCGCGGCTTTTGCGGGTAATGTAATACACGAAGTAGCACCAGGCGATGAACGGCACACCGAAGTACAGGGCCACCCGCTGCTCAGGGTCGAAGGCGATCCCGACACAGGCCAGGCTGCAGCTGGCCAGCGCCCCCAGTGGCACCCATGGGTAACCCCGCACGCGGAACTTCAGGTCGTGGATATCACCGCCATTGGCCACATAGTGTCGACGGAAAGCGATCTGGCTCGCAGCAATGCTCATCCATACCACCACCACTGCCAACCCGGAAATCGACACCAACGCCAGGTAGATAGTGTCGGCGGCAAACACACTACTGAGCAACGACGCCGCGCCACCGACCATGCTCAACACGATGGCATTCAACGGCGTGCCCATGCGGGTCAGGACCGAGAACTGCTTGGGCAGGTGACCCTGGTCGCTCAAGGTCCAGAGCATCCGCGAAGCGGCGTAAAGTCCGGAGTTGGCGGCGGACAGCAAGGCGCTGATGATCACGAAGTTCATGATGTCGGCGGAGTACGGAATACCGATGTAGGTGAATACCGTGACGAACGGACTCTCCACCAGCCCGGCCTGTTCCCGGGGAAGCAAGGTCGCCAGGACGAAGATGGTACCGACAAAGAAGATCGCCAGGCGCAGCACCGTGGTGCGAATGGCTCGCGGCACGTTGCGTTGCGGGTCCTTGGTTTCGCCGGCAGCGATACCGATCAGCTCGGTGCCAGAGAAGGCAAATGACACCGCGAGCAAGGTCATGGCAATCGACATGAACCCAGTGGGAAACAAGCCCTCACGGGTGAAGTTGCCCAGGCCAATACTGTGAGCCTGATCGATATGCAACAGGCCGAGAATAGCCCCGCCGCCGATCAGCAGGAACACTACCACCGTCACCACCTTGACCAGAGACAACCAAAACTCAGTCTCGGCGAACAAGCGCACCGAAATCACATTGGTCAGAAACACCACTCCAGCGAACAGCGCACTCCAGATCCATACCGGAGTCTGTGGGAACCAGCGCGCCATAAGGATACCGGCGGCAGTGAATTCCGAGCCAATAGCCACGGTCCAGGTCAACCAGTAAAGCCAGGCCACCGTGTAACCGGTCCCCGGGCCGAGAAAGCGTGTGGCGTAGGTGCTGAACGAGCCGGTTTCCGGCATCTGCACCGCCAGCTCGCCCAGGCACATCATGACCATGTAGACCATGAGCGCGCCGATGATATAAGCGATAACCGCCCCCAAGGGGCCGGCTTGGTTGACGGTGTATCCGGACGTAAGGAATAGCCCGGTACCAATGACACCGCCCAATGCCAACATGACAATATGGCGGGTCTGCATTTCCTGTTTAAAACCGGCACGCGCGTTGAGCTGTTGTTCTTTTATGGACATGATTGTTCTCATGAAAGTTATTAGGGCACGCATTCACTTCTGCGATGAGTTACTGGGCAGAATAAAAACAGGTTGCCACTAAGTTTTATTATTATTCCTCTTCATGAAGTCCTCATAGACTGCCTTGTCGTGAGGCATTAACTTTGAAACTTTAGTTGGGTACCTCGGTGCAAGATTCATTGATTGAGGGTTGTGTTTTTACCTGTACCTGTTCATGCCGTGAGCGCCTGACATAGGCGAATGCCTGCTTCAGATCGTCGAGCAAATCGTCGGTGTCTTCGATGCCGACCGAAACCCGCACCAGCCCTTCGGAAATGCCCAAGGCCAAACGCTCCTCCAGCGTGTTCTCCACATGACTGGTGGTCCTGGCCGGGCCGTAGATGGTTTCCACCGCGCCCAGATTCCCCGCGCAATGGGCAAAGCGCAGGCGTGGTAACAGTACTTTGACGGTGTCCATGCCACCGACCAGGACAAAACTGACGATGGCGCCGAACCCGCGCATTTGCGCGCACGCCACAGCGTGGTTCGGATGACCGGGCAAGCCGGGATAGTTCACCGATTCCACAAGGGGCTCGTTGCTCAGGAACTCTGCCAGGGCACGGGCACTGTGTTGTTGCTGACGCATCCGCAGTGCCAGGGTTTTCATGCCCCGGATGATCAAATAGGCCGAGAAGGGATCAAGCGCCGCACCGTTGATTTCCCGGTAATGACGAACCTTGGCCATCAAGGATTCAACGCCGCACACCAGACCGCCAAGCACATCGCCATGGCCGCTGAGGAACTTGGTCGCGCTGTGGATGACTACGTCTACGCCCAATGCCAGGGGATTCTGATTCAACGGAGTGGCGAAGGTATTGTCCGCCACCACCACGGCGCCGACGCGCTTGGCCGCACTCACCAGACGTTGGATATCGAGTATTTTCAGAGTCGGGTTGGTCGGAGTTTCCAGGTAGAGCACCTGGCAGCCTTTGGCGACTTCACGCTCGATCTCGTCATGATCGAAGGTTTCGCACAAGGTCACGTCCACCCCCATGCGCGGCAGGAACTCTTCGAAAATCTTGTTGGTGCCGCCGTAGCTGTCCTTGGTGGAAACTACCCGATTGCCGTGGGCAAGGAAGGTATAAAGCACACTGCTGATGGCCGCCATGCCGCTGCTGAAGGCCACCGCGGACTCGGCCTTTTCCAACTCGCAAATTTTCGCTTCGAGGGTCTCGACCGTCGGGTTGCTCATGCGGCTGTAGATAAATCCCGGAGCCTTGCCCAAAGCCACGTCGTACCAGACGTCAATGTCGTCGTAACCGTAGGCGGCACTGACCACGATAGGTGTTTGCGTGGCGTTATAGGGGTGCCTGACTTGCTCCCCGCCCCAGACCGCTCGGGTTCCCGTTCCGGCGTTATCAAGCCCTGCGCTGTCAGGTTTATTGTTCATTGAGACTACTCGCACTGAAGGGTGGCGACTGTTGAGTCATTCGCCGGGTCTGGTCGCCAATATAGTCAAAAGGATTGCACCCGAGAAACGATGTAATCAGTGCCAAAGGGCCGCTTTTATTAATGGCTGTTGATGTGCGAGGAAATCGAAATAGCTAACGCTTGTACCGTACGCCTCTCATTTTCCAGAGACTTATCCAAACCTCCCATTCATATACCAGTTGAAGGCTACGTCTTAACGTTCAGTCGAAAGGAAACCATATTTTCTGGCTCTTCACGGAATACCAGGAAACACAGAAACCAGAACGCCGATTTGATAGATGATGTTCGTGCGAGCAAACACATCTAACAAACCGGCGTTCTGATACCCAATATTAATACTTTCCTCCCTACAGTTTGCTCAGGAGTGGCCAGCGATGCGACAGACTCGTACCCACTGCCAATTTCCCAGACCCGCCGACCAGAATCGTTGAGAAGATGATCAGCAGCAGCCAGGCGAACTGGCCCTCGGCCAGGCTCCACTCGGGATGAACCCGGATAACCGATACAACCAGCAAAAAGAGCACAGGCAGTGTCGCAAGGCGCGTCAACAGTCCCACTGCGATGAATATCGGACAAAACACTTCCGCGAAAATTGCCAGCGACAAGGTCAACCGAGCCCCCATGCCAAACGGATCTTCGATCAACGTCAGTTCGTGCTCAAAATTGAACAGCTTAGGCAATCCGTGCACCAGCAACAGCATCAGTACACCGGTGATGCGTAGCCAACACAGCGCTACATCCGCTGCAGTCGTCGTATTCATATCAGATGTGGACATGTTCCATTGCTCCCCACCGCTCGCCTGAGTGCGCCTCCTCCCCTATCAAGGAAGAGGCGCAATTCAGATCAGTGACCTTCCGATGCGTTAAACATGGTTTTGGCATAAATCAAACCAAGACCATAAGCGCCGCCGTGAGCGATAGAGGTTTTCACCGTCTCGTTATAGGTGTCGCTGCGAGCCCAGTCACGTTGCAGTTCCAGCAGGTACTGGAGTGAGGTCATCGGACGCGCACCGGCTTGAATCATGCGCTCGATAGCGCGCTCATGAGCCTCATCCGAAACGTCACCGCACGCATCGCAAATGATGTAGACCTCGAAGCCTTGTTCAAGCGCCGAGATCGCCGGGCCGACAATGCAGACCGAAGTCCAGAGACCGGCAAGAACAATACGGTCGCGACCGATCTTGTTCACAGCGACAGCTATGCGCTCGTCTTCCCAGGTATTCATGCTGGTGCGGTCAATCAGTTCCTGACCGGCAAAAACCGAGGTGATTTCTTCAAACATCGGGCCCGAAAAGCTTTTTTCGGCGACGGTGGTAAGAATGGCCGGAACGCCAAACTCCTTCGCTGCCTTGGAGATCAGTGCAGCGTTATTGCGGAGTGAAACAGCGTCGATGGATTTGGTCGCAAATGACATCTGCGACTGAAAGTCGATCAGGATCAGAGCGTGGTTGCTTGGATTGATCAGACCTTTACCTGGTGCTGCTTTTGCGGTTGCCATAACACTTCTCCGGATATGTTTGAGAGGGGCTATTTTCGGCTTCGCTGTAGCAGAGCGATTGTATGGATGTGCGACTCTGGAAAAATCATGCTGATAAAATTTCTTTTTACGCCCACCGCCTCAGGCGTCCTCGGTCCGATCCAGCCGTTCACGCAAGAATTCGATCAACGCCTGCACCGGTCGCGAGCCCTGGCGATGCTGCGGATAAACTGCCGATAACGTCAACGGCGCAGGGCGGAAGTTGTCCAGCACCGGCACCAGCCGCCCGTCCTTCAAGGCCGAACCGACAATGAAGGTCGGCAAATAAGTAATGCCCATGCCGGCGATGGCCGCGTCCTTGAGCAATTCACCGTTGTTGACCCGCATCCTTCCGGTGACGTTCACGGTCAGTGGCTTGCCCTGCCCTTCGAACCGCCATTGCACCTGGCGACCGTGGCCGTAAGGCAGGCAGTCATGGCTGTGCAAGTCTTCGGGGTGAACCGGCGTGCCGCGCTCGGCCAGGTAGGCCGGGCTGGCGCAGTACACCCGCTGGATGGCGGCGAGGCGTCGGGCGATCAGCGTCGAGTCTTCCAGCACGCCAATGCGCAATGCCAGGTCGTAGCCTTCGCCGAGTAAGTCCACCGGACGATCACTCAAGTCCACTTCCACCGTGACGTCGCGATAGCGCTGCAAAAACACTGGCAGCAGGCACCCCAAGTGCGCCACCGCGAACGACAACGGCGCGCTCAAGCGAATGGTGCCGCGTGGCTCGGCGGTCTGCCCGGCGATGCCCTGCTCCACGTGTTCGACTTCGCTCAGTAGACGTAGCGCCGATTCGTAATAGCTCTGCCCCAGCGGCGTGACGTCCAGCCGCCGGGTCGAACGATTGAGCAGCCGCACGCCGAGGCGCTCCTCCAATTGCATCAGCCGGCGGCTGACGAACTGCTTGGACAGGCCCAACTGATCGGCCGCCGCCGTGAAGCTGCCGGAGTCCATGACCTGGCAAAAAATACGCATGTCTTCGAACGGGTTCATTGTCACTCCCTGGTTGACAGTTAAACGCTTTATAGCCGCTTTTTCACTTTCAGGCACCTCATTAATCTGTGCTCACGGTGTTGCTGAGACCTGAACCCCAGCGTCACAGCAGCCCGATCCCAAGGCATAAAAACTCGAACGATTGAAAAAGGAATTGACCATGAACATCAAGCAAACCCTCGCCGCGTCCCTCCTCGCCCTGTCCATCGGCAACGCTTTCGCCGCCGGCAGCCCCGGCGTCGAACACAACACCCAGGCCTTCCTCGATGCCCTCGCCGCCGGTGGTGGCAAACCGCTGGAGCAACTGAGCCCGAAAGACGCCCGCGCGGTGCTGACCGGTGCCCAGGCCTCGGTGAAGGTCGATCTATCCGGTGTTGAAGTCAGCGACAAGGCGATCAAGGTCGACGGCCAGACGATCAACCTGAAAGTGGTGCGCCCAGCCGGGGCCAAGGGCGAATTGCCGGTGTTCATGTTCTTCCACGGTGGCGGTTGGGTACTGGGCGACTTCCCGACCCACCAACGCTTGATTCGTGATCTGGTGGTGGGCTCCGGGGCAGTTGCCGTGTACGTCGACTACACCCCGTCGCCTGAAGCGCACTACCCGACCGCGATCAACCAGGCCTACGCCGCCACCAAATGGGTGGCCGAGCACGGCAAGGACATCGGTGTCGACGGCAAGCGTCTGGCGGTGGCCGGCAACAGCGTCGGCGGCAACATGGCGGCAGTGGTGGCGTTGATGGCCAAGGAACAGAACACCCCGGCCCTGCGCTTCCAGTTGCTGATGTGGCCGGTGACCAACGCCGGGTTCGATAACGGCTCGTACCAGCAGTTTGCCGAAGGCCACTTCCTGACCAAAGGCATGATGCAGTGGTTCTGGGACAGCTACACCACCAACCCGGCCGAACGCGTGCAGATCCATGCCTCGCCACTGAATGCCAGCGCCGAACAGCTCAAGGGCCTGCCCGCCGCGCTGGTGCAGACTGCCGAATTCGACGTGTTGCGTGACGAAGGCGAAGGCTACGCCCGCCACCTCGATGCGGCCGGCGTACCGGTGACCTCGGTGCGCTACAACGGGATGATCCATGACTTCGGCCTGCTCAATCCGCTGAGTCAGATTCCGGAAGTTAAGGCCGCAGTGCGACAAGCGGCGGCCGAGCTCAAGACCCATCTGAACTGAGTCCACATTGTGGCGAGGGAGCTTGCTCCCGCTGGGCTGCGCAGCGGCCCCAAAATCCTCAATACACCGACGATTTTGTGAGTGCTGCGCACTCAAGCGGAAGCCAGCTCCCTCGCCACAAATGTCATCCAGACTTTGGAGTTCCTCATGTCCTTTCTCCTCACCCACCTGCTGTCCTGGAGCGCCCTGCTTCTGGTGCTCGACACACTGCTCTGGCACCTCGCCCCGTTCAAACACCGCGCCTTGCGGGTCGGCGTGCGTCTGGGGTTGTTTCTGGCGTTCAGTGCGCTGGTCATCAACGCCGGTGTCAGCCCGTTGCAGGCGCCGTTGTTCGCCGATGACCCTGTTGCGCAACTGGGCGCCACGGCCCTGGGGATTCTCTGGTGGCTGTACGCCGCGCGGGTGCTGACCGAAGTGATCGGTCTGGCCCTGATGCGCCGCATCGGTCACAGCGGTCGGTTGTTGCAGGACGTGATCGGTGCGCTGGTGTTCCTGGCCGCCATTGTCGCTGCCGCCGGGTATGTGCTGGAGCTGCCGGTCAAAGGCCTGCTCGCGACCTCCGGGGTGGTTGCCATCGTGGTCGGTCTGGCGTTGCAGAGTACGTTGAGCGACGTGTTCTCCGGCATCGTGCTCAACACCACCAAGCCCTATCAGGTGGACGATTTGGTGATGATCGATGGTGTCGAAGGCAAGGTGCTCGATATCGACTGGCGCGCCACCCATCTGCTGACCAGCGCTGGCACCCTGGCCGTGGTGCCGAACTCGGTGGCGGCCAAGGCCAAGATCGTCAATCTCAGCCGCCCGACCCACCTGCACGGCGTGTCGATCAGCATCAAGGTGCCGAACCACGTCCGTCCGCGCCGGGTGCTCGATGCCCTCGAGCGGACTCTGCAAGGCAGCAGCAGTCTGTTGCTCGATCCGGCGCCGAAAGCGCTGCTCAAAGAGGCCGGTGAAGAAATGTCCGAATACGTGGCCAGCGGTTTCATCGCCGAACTGGGCAAGAAAGGCGACGTGCGCAATCAACTGTTCGACCTCGCCCATCGACACCTTGAAGCGGCGGGCATCTCGCGGCATCCAGACGGTTTGATCGAACCCTCGAGCCGCGCCCGCGCACTGCTCGATGAAGTGAAGATTTTCCGCTCGCTCAGCCATGAAGAACGTGACCGCCTCGCCGAATCGATGGTGCCGCAGCAGTACACTGCCGGCCAGGTGGTGCTGGATCTGGGCGAAGTGCCGGACAACCTGTTTGTGATTGCCACCGGTGTCGTCAGCGCCAGCGTGTCCGACGGCAATGGCCTGGCCGAGGCAGGTCGCATGGGGCCGAGCGAAGTCATGGGCGAACAGAGCATCCTTGCCGATACACCGTCCCAGGCGACGTTCACCGCGCTGACTTCCTCCATCATCTACCGTCTCGACAAGAACCTGACCCGCCAGTGTATGGAGCAGCGCAACGAAGTGGGCCAGGCGTTGAACAAGTTGCAAGCGGTACGGCAACAGAACAGTCGGCTGGCGTTGATGGCCAAGCCTGTGCCGGTCAGGAAAGGTGGATTTCTGGGGTGGTTGCAAAAACGTTGAGCAGAAAAATGCCCGCACATCGGCGGCAATGCTGTTCACTTAAGGAGGTCTGGAGGCCTGAGAAGTATCTGTGGCGAGGGAGCTTGCTCCCGCTGGACTGCGTAGCAGGCCCAATTCAGGGCCGCTTCGCGCCCCAGCGGGAGCAAGCTCCCTCGCCACAACTGCGGATATGCCTGAAGCATCGGCGTAAGTGAACAGCATTGCGCACATCGACGGGCATTTTTTTCAGCGGATTACTTGGCGGTGAACTTGGTATAGCTATTGATCAGATTGCGATAGTTCGGCAGACGCTGCGACAGCAGATTCGCCAAACCTTCCATGTCATTGCGCCAGTCGACTTGCAGCTCGCAGGCCACCGCGAACCAGTTCATCAGATGCGCACCGGCGGCCGACATCCGCGCCCACGCCGCTTGTTGCACGGTGGTGTTGAAGGTGCCGGAAGCATCGGTGACCACAAACACTTCAAAACCTTCAGCAAGCGCCGACAGGGTCGGGAACGCCACGCACACGTCAGTCACTACACCGGCGATGATCAGTTGCTTGCGACCGGTGGCCTTGATGGCTTTGACGAAGTCTGCGTTGTCCCAGGCGTTGATCTGACCAGGGCGGGCAATGAACGGCGCGTCCGGGAATTGCTCTTTGAGTTCCGGCACGATCGGGCCGTTCGGGCCGCTGTCGAAACTGGTGGTGAGGATGGTCGGCAGGTTGAAGAACTTGGCGATGTCGCCCAGCGCCAGGACGTTGTTCTTGAACTCGTTCGGGCTGAAATCCTGCACCAGCGAGATCAGGCCGGTCTGGTGGTCGACCAACAGCACAACGGCATCGTCTTTGTTCAGACGCGAGTAAGGAACGTTGCTCATGTGAAACTCCTCGATGGATGGTTGTTGCGGGGGAGCGCCGGTCACGAAGACCGGCGCTTTGTTTCGGAATCAGAAGGCGAAGCAGGAACAGCCGAATGCGCCCCAGAAACCGGCGAAATCGCTGACCGGCGCATTCGACTGGCGCGCCTTTTCATGGCTGTGCGTATGCACCGCGCACGGGCCGCTGCAATGGTGGACCTGAGCCTGCATCGGCGAATTCGGGCGCCAGTGGCCGGGGACTTTCATCACCGGCGACCAGTCCGGCAGTACCGGTACGCTGGCCGGCCCGAGTTTTTCGAAGTCGCCGGCGGCGTACACAACCTTGCCGCCGACCACCGTCAGTACCGACTCGATCCACTTGATCGCTTCTTCCTCGACGCTGAAGAAGTCCGCGCTCAACGCTGCCAGGTCCGCCAGTTGCCCGACCTTGATCTGGCCCTTCTTGCCCTGTTCGGACGAGAACCAGGCGCTGCCGTGGGTGAACAGTTCCAGCGCAGTGGTGCGCGGCAAGCCTTCCTCGTACAACGCCAGACCACCGACGGTGCGGCCGCTGACCATCCAGTACAGCGAGGTCCACGGGTTGTAGCTGGAAACGCGTGTGGCATCGGTGCCCGCGCCGACCGGCACACCCTCGGCGAGCATGCGTTTGATCGGCGGGGTGTGCTCGGCGGCTTTGCTGCCGTAACGGTCGACGAAGTATTCCCCCTGGAACGCCATGCGGTCCTGAATCGCGATGCCGCCACCCAGCGCCTTCACCCGCTCGATGTTTTGCGGGGTGATGGTTTCGGCGTGGTCGAAGAACCATGGCAAACCGTTGAACGGAATGTCGCGATTGACCTTCTCGAACACATCGAGCATACGGCTGATGGATTCGTTGTAAGTGGCGTGCAGACGGAACGGCCAGCGTTGCTCGACCAAGTGGCGAACCACCGGTTCCAGTTCCTCTTCCATGGTCTGCGGCAGGTCCGGACGCGGTTCGAGGAAGTCCTCGAAATCCGCCGCCGAAAACACCAGCATTTCACCGGCGCCGTTGTGCCGCAGGTAATCGTCGCCCTGATGCAGGGTGACGCTGCTGGTCCAGTTCTTGAAGTCGGTCAGCTCTTCCTTGGGCTTCTGGGTAAACAGGTTATAAGCAATGCGAATCGTCAGTTGCTGGTCCTTGGCCAACTGCTCGATCACTGCGTAATCGTCCGGGTAATTCTGGAAACCACCGCCCGCATCGATGGCGCTGGTCAAGCCCAGGCGATTGAGTTCACGCATGAACTGACGGGTTGAGTTGACCTGATAGTCCAGCGGCAACTTCGGCCCTTTGGCCAGGGTCGAGTAAAGAATCATCGCGTTCGGACGGGCCACCAACATGCCGGTCGGCTCGCCGTTGGCGTCGCGCACAATCTCGCCACCCGGTGGGTTCGGCGTGTTGCGCGTGTAACCGACAACCTTGAGCGCTGCGCGGTTGAGCAAGGCGCGGTCGTACAAGTGCAAAACGAACACCGGCGTATCCGGCGCAGCCTGGTTGAGTTCTTCAATCGTCGGCATGCGCTTTTCGGCGAACTGGAATTCGTTCCAGCCACCGACCACCCGCACCCATTGCGGCGTCGGCGTGCGATCGGCCTGGTCCTTGAGCATGCGCAGGGCATCGGCCAGCGATGGTACGCCCTCCCAGCGCAGTTCGAGGTTGTAGTTCAAGCCACCCCGAATCAAGTGCAAGTGCGAGTCGTTGAGGCCAGGGATAACGCAGCGGCCCTTGAGGTCAATGACCTGGGTGCCCGAACCGCGCAGGGCCATGGCCTCGGCATCGGTACCCACCGTGACGAAGCGACCATTGGTGATCGCGACCGCACTGGCGAGGGGTTTTTCACGGTCAACGGTATGAAATTGGCCATTGAACAGAATCAGATCGGCGTTCATTGGTTTTCCTCAGGCAGAGTGGGATGAGGTTGTCCGGCTTTCAGCCACGGCGCGAACAGACGCGTCGCCCTGGGCATGAACAGGTACACCACCGAAACCACAATGGTCACGGTGATCAGAAAAGTGGCAACCACGTAATTGGACAGAAAGGCGTTGAGCTTGAGCAGCGGGCCCCAGATCAGCGGCACCAGCAAGGTATGCGGCAGAATCACCAGCAGCGTCACCACGGCCTGTTTCCAGCGCGGCGGTGGCGAACCGGCATCGTCCTGTGGCGCGAACCAGAACTCCTTGACCGGGTTGACCTCAGTCTGGTCCCCATCCGCCAGCATCGGCTCGGCTTCGTTGACCAACTCCAGCCGTTGCGGCGATTCGAGCCAGCGCTGCATCGCCTCGGTAGAGCAAAAACGCAGCACGCAGGTAAACATGTCCAGGCCGGCGCTCTTGCCGCGAATCACATCCACCCCCAAATGCCCCTCGCTCTGCCCGGCAATACCGACAATCCGCCGCAGCCAGGCTTCATAGGGCACTTCAAAACCGGCCTTGACCCGGTGTTTGACGACCAGGGTCACGACTTCTTCGAAGCCACGCACCGGGTGGGTGGTTGCAGGGTCGAGTCGATTGGAATCAGGCATAACGAAAGGCTCCGGCGAAACGGAAATTGTGCGCAGCACAAGTGAAAACCAGCGGCGTTGATGCGCCAGGACTTGGTTCGATAATGCCGGTGTGAGGGAGGGGAAAATTGAACGTATGTGCTCTCTTTGCGAGCGGACTTGAGCCTGACACTTTCCTGTGGCGAGCGAGCTTGCTCGCGCCGGCCGGTCTGCGCTCGGGCGCGGCAGTCGTGGAACCGGCTGTCGTGTTCTACCTGATGAATCCCGGTGGCTGGTTTTGGGGCCGCTTCGCGCCCCAGCGGGAGCAAGCTCCCTCGCCACAGCAAGCTTGCTTGCCACAGAAGCGAAATCTGGCAGAAGTTTTTCCGCTATGAAGCTGGGATATTCAGCGGCTCGGACATGAACTGAGTAATCCGCGAGCGCAACCATCGCTCCGCCGGATCATTGTCGTGCACCCCGCTCCAGACCATCGACAACTGTGCCTTATCGATGGGAAACGGCGGATCTTCGGCCCTCAAGGCACAGCCTTCGACCAGCGCGCAGGCGGCATAGTCGGGAACGGTAGCGATCATTTCAGTCCCTGCGAGCAACGCCCGCAACCCACTGAACTGCGGCACCCCCAACACCACCCGCCGGGTGCGCCCGACCTTGGCCAGATCAAGATCAATGTTGCCGCTCAAATCCCCCGAGAACGACACCATCGCATGGGGCCGCTCACAGTACTCATCCAGCGTCAGTGCTTCTGGCCGGTTGTCTGCGCGCAGCACTTTGCAGGGGATATCCCGCAGTTTCTTGCGTTTGGCATTGGCCGGCAGTTCGGTGGTGTAACTGACCCCGACTGAAATCTCCCCGGACGCCAGCAACGTCGGCATCAGCAAATAATTGGCCCGGCGCACCACCACAATGATCCCTGGTGCCTCCTCCCGCAGATGGCTCAATAGCGACGGAAACAAACCAAACTCGGCGTCATCCGACAGACCAATGCGAAACACATCACAACTGGTAGCCGGATCAAACTCCCTGGCCCGGCTGACCGCCCCGGAGATGGTGTCCATCGCCGGCTGCAGCTCCTTGAGAATCGCCAGCGCCCGTGCCGTCGGCTCCATGCCGCGACCGTTGCGCAGCAACAGCGGATCGTCGAACAGATCACGCAACCGCCCCAATGCAGCGCTCACGGCCGGCTGCCCCATAAAGAGTTTTTCGGCGACCCGGGTCAGATTCTTTTCGAACATCAGAGCCTCGAAAATCACCAGCAGGTTCATATCGACGCGGCGTAGATCGTTACGGTTCATAGGTACGGTTCCATGGTGTTTTTTTAGCCAGGCAAAGTCTTTTGGACTTTACTCAATCAAAGGTTTGCGCTCGCTGTTAACCGGAGGAATTAACAACGTTTAACTCGCAAGCCAAAGCCCTGCGACCAACAATCAAACCTTCTACGCAAACCTGTTATTCCAAAAGGGATGGTGCTGACCCACCGTGCAGTGCGCCAGCGCATTCCCACCGACACGGACATTTGCCATGGCCCACGTTCAGCACAACGCCGCCCACGCATCAGCCACGCAAACGCGAAAAGCCACCACTGGCGGCCTCAGCCCCTGGCGGGAAAGCCTGGTCAAGCAATTGATCCTCGAGCGCCTCAGCGAAACCCTGGAAGTCACCGAACTGGCCCGGGCCTGCGCGATGTCGCGCAGTCATTTCTCCCGCACCTTCAAATGCAGCACCGGCCTGTCGCCTCAGGACTGGATTCGTTGCCAGCGTATCGCCCGGGCCAAGCAATTGATCCAGAACACCGACCTGACCCTGACTCAAATCAGTCTGGAGTGCGGGTTCTGCGATCAGGCGCACTTCTGCCACATGTTCACCCGCAGCGAGGGCATCAATCCGTTTGCCTGGCGTTGTCAGGCGGTGCGCGCCCTGCCCTCTCTCAACAGCAAAAGATCGCAGCCTGCGGCAGCTCCCGCGGGTGTACACATGTCCGTGTAGGAGCTGGCGCAGTCTGCGATCTTTTGATTTTGATCAGGCCTTGAGGAACGCCAGCAGATCGGCGTTGAGCTGATCCTTGTGGGTGTCGGTCAGGCCATGAGGCGCGCCTGGATAGACCAGCAGCTTCGAACCTTTGACGAGTTTGGCCGAGGCGATGCCGGCGGCTTCGATCGGCACGATCTGGTCAGCGTCGCCATGCACCACCAGGGTCGGCACGTCGAACTTTTTCAGGTCTTCGGTGAAGTCGGTTTCGGAGAACGCCTTGATACAGTCGTAGGCATTCTTGTGACCAGCCGTCATGCCCTGCATCCAGAACCAGTCGATCATGCCCTGGGAAGGTTTGGCACCCGGTTTGTTGAAACCAAAGAATGGCCCGCTGGCGACGTCTTTGTACAACTGCGAACGGTCCGCCAGGGACGCCTGGCGCAGACCGTCGAACACTTCCATCGGCAGGCCGCCTGGATTGGCCTCGGTCTTGAGCATCAACGGTGGCACCGCGGAAATCAGCCCGGCCTTGGCGACTCGCCCAGTGCCATGACGACCGATGTAGCGCGCCACTTCACCACCGCCGGTTGAGAAACCGAACAGCACCGCGTTTTGCAGATCCAGCAGCTCGATCAACTGCGCGAGGTCGTCGGCGTAGGTGTCCATTTCATTGCCGGACCAGGGCTGGCTGGAGCGCCCGTGACCACGGCGGTCATGGGCGATGACCCGGTAGCCCTTGGACGCCAGGTAGATCATCTGTGATTCCCAGCTGTCGGCATTCAGTGGCCAGCCGTGGCTGAAGACGATGGGCTGGCCGGTGCCCCAGTCCTTGTAGTAAATCTCGGTACCGTCGCGGGTGGTAAATGTGCTCATGGCGATTGCTCCTTAATTAAGGCGTGGGGGGGTGTTTGGGTGAGTCAATTCGATGGATGGCCCATGCGCTCGGCCAGGCGCGCCACCCGCTCGCCCAAGTGCGCGGCGGTGCGGCGATCTTCAAGAGGTGGCGCTTGTTCGGGAGACTGTTCGACATTCGACTGGGCCATGGCGCCCAGGGAGCTGCCCAGACGATTCAATTGCCCATCGAACACCCCGCTGCTGGAACGCGCCGGCAGCAGGTCGAGGCCGACCCAGATCATCGAGTGCTGAGCGGCGAACACGGCCATCTGCAGCAAGGTGTTGAGCTTGTCGCCGCACAGACAGCCGGAGTTGGTGAACCCGGCGGCCAATTTGTCGCGCCAGGGCTGCGCCAGGTAGAACGACGCAGTAGCCTCCATGAAGCCCTTGAACGACGCCGATGCGCTGCCCATGTACGTCGGGGCGCCGAAGATGATCGCGTCGGCGCGGTGCAAGCGGTCCCAGTGCCCATCCACTTCCTCGACCGCAATCAATTGGCAGGTACTGCCCAAGTGTCGCTCCACACCCTGAGCCACGGCTTCGGCGATAACCCGCGTATGACCATAGCCGCTGTGATAGACCACTACCACGTCGCTCATTCCGGCATCCTCCTGAAGTGTTCATCCCTTTTGCTGCACGAAGACCGGCGCCTTCGGTTGATGGACTGGAAGTAGTGTATTTTTGGGCGTAAACAGGGCGCAGGACGAGTTAAACGTTGTTAATTTTCAACGGTGCGCCTAAAGCCGCGACTCAGCCATTTGTCACCGCCGCGCCCAGTAAATACAGCGCTTGCGAACGGTGCCGCAAACGCTGCATACACTGCACACGCAGGACAGTCGCTCGGTCACTGCGTTGCGTTGACGAAAAAATCTGAAGAACATGCTCGAATACCGCGAGATAGAAGGACACAAGCAGGAGTGCCCCGTTGACCCTTTCCCCCGAACAGGCTGTGCATTTCGGCCCTTACCGGGTCTACCCCGGACAACGTCTGGTGCTGGAGGCCGACCAGCCGCTGCGCCTGGGTCGGCGCGCCATGGACATTCTGTTGATCCTGCTGGAACACGCCGGGAATGTCGTCAGCAAACAGCAATTGATCGCGCAGGTCTGGCCCAAATGCGTAGTCGAAGACATCAATTTGCGAGTGCACATCGCGGCGCTGCGCAAAGCCCTCGGCGACGGTCAAGCCGGCCAGCGCTACATCGTCACCGTGGCCCAGCGTGGTTACAGCTTTGTCGCGCCGTACTCGCTGGAGCACATCGAGCAACGTCCGCCGAGCAGCGGCCACGAGCAGAGCGTCCATAACCTGCCCATTCGTCGGACTCGCATGATCGGTCGCCAGGCCTTGGTCGACAGTCTGGTGACGAACTTGCCACGCCAACGCCTGATCACCCTCGTTGGCCCTGGCGGTATCGGCAAGACCACGGTGGCACTGCGCGTCGCCGAACAACTGATCGGTCGCTACCGGGACGGCATTCGCCTGCTGGACCTGGCCCAGATCAGCGACCCGTTGATGATCGCCACCCACCTGGCGACGCTGCTGGACCTGTCGTTGCACGACACTGAACCGATGAACTGTCTCACGACCTTCCTGCGCGAGCGGCAAATGCTGCTGGTCATCGACAACTGCGAACATCTGATCGACGCCGTTGCGTTGCTCAGCGAAAGCATCCTTCGTGGCGCGCCCGATGTGCACATTCTGGCCACCAGTCGCGAGAGCCTGCGGGCCGAAGGCGAATTCGTTCAGCGCCTCGAGTCCCTGGACTGCCCACCGCCCATCGCTGCGCTGGACCGCTCCCAGGCCTTGAGCTTTTCGGCTGTGCAATTGTTCATCGAACGGGCGATGGCCAGCCATGACAGCTTCGAACTGAGCGATGCTGAACTGCCTCTGGCGATCGAGATTTGTCGCCGCCTGGACGGCATTCCTTTGGCGATCGAACTGGCCGCAGCGCAAGTGAACAGCCTTGGTCTAAGTGGATTGCTGACGCAACTGCAAGGCAGTTTTCGTCTGCTCGCACAGGGCTGCCAGACGGCGCTGGGACGGCATCAGACCCTGCGCGCGACACTCGACTGGAGCTTCGAGCTGCTGAGTACCTGCGAACAAACCTGCCTGCGCCGACTGGGTGTGTTCAGGGGCGGTTTCACGCTGGAATCGGCGGCCGCGGTGATTGTCGGCGAACACATCGAACCCCGCGAGGTGTTTGGCGCGATTACGCAACTGGTGGCCAAGTCACTGCTGAACGTGGAGGTCGGCGACGAGCAGGTGTTCTACCGTCTGCTCGATACCACCCGCAGCTATGCCCTGGAAAAACTCGACCAGGCCAATGATTTGCCAGACACCCTGGAACGCCACGCCGAGCGCTGCCTGGCATTGATGCATCAGGCCCAGAACGACTGGGAGCACATCCAGACCGATATATGGATCGAGCGTTACGCCCGCAGTCTGGAAGACATCCGCTCGGCCCTGGACTGGGGCTTGAACGCTCAAGGACCGCAGGCTGTGGCGATCCGACTGGCTTCGGTTTCGACGCCACTCTGGCAAGAACTGTCGCTGCTCAAGGAACACGGCGTGTACGTGCGCAAGGCCCTGGCACTGCTCGAATTGACGCCCGAGCCCTGCCCTCGTCTGAAAATGGCCCTCAAGCTCGCCCTCGGCAGCTCCTGCTACCACACCCAAGGCGGCACCGCCGAAACCGTCGAAGCCTTTGTGAGCGCCAGAACCCTGGCCGAACGCTGCAACGATGTGGCCGGCCAGCTCAGGGCCGTGTCCGGGCACATGGCGGTCAACCTCAGTTGCGGCAACTACCAAACAGCTCTGGAACAGAGCCAGCAATTCGATCGCCTGGGTGTGCAAGGCAACGCCGCAGTGTCCCTGAGTACACACCGTTTGCAGGTGCTGGCCCTGCACTTTGCCGGGGATCAACAACGGGCACGGGAGAGTGCTGAACAGGTCATTCAGCGCATGGCCCAGAGCGGACACCTCAATCGCTTCACCCACGGCTTTGGCGTGCAGTACGACCAGAGCGTCGCCGCCCTGACCATTCTTGCGCGGATCCTCTGGCTACAAGGCCATCCGGAAAAGGCCTGGAGCACCGCGCGTCAGGCGTTGGACATTGCGCTTCAGATCGACCACGGCACGTCCATCTGCTACACGCTGGCACTGTCCGGTTGCCTGATCGCCCACTACAACGGCGACACTCAAACTGCCCGCGACCTCTTGCGCCTGCTGCTCGAACAAGCACAAAAACATTCGGTGCTGTTGTTCTACAACTGGGCCCGACACTATGCACAGGTGATCGATAGCCATGGTGCACATCCAGACCCGCAACCCGGCACCGGGCTGATCAAGGAAATCATGGTCACCCTCGATAGCGGTTTCGTCGATGACGCATTGCTGGCACGGGCTGAAAACGGCGCTGCGGGTTGGAGCACGGCGGAGATCCTTCGGGCCAGAGCGAATGCTCTGCTTGCAGAGAACAGCCGAAGTGCAGCCGAGACCGTGCTGCTCAAAGCGCTGGCAGTGGCAAAAGCCCAGGGCGCTCTGGCGTGGGAGCTGCGCACTGCCACATCACTGGCCGAGCTTTGGCAGCATCAAGGCCGCCTCCAACAAGCCTATGACCTGCTGGCGCCAATCTACAACCGCTTCACCGAAGGCTTTGCCACACCAGACCTAAGCAAAGTCCGCCGTTTGCTTGACGAGTTGCAACGGCATAGGCCGTCCTGAAACCCAGCGTGCCCGGCTGATGTAGCGGGCATAACGCATTTCAAATACTCGCCGCAGCCCGCTCAGTTCAAGCTTTTCCAGTACGTAAGTTCGGGTAGTGTTGAGAAACCGATAACGTGTCATGCCATCACCCTGTTCAACCGACAACAGCGATTTCAGCACCAGCCGTTCTATCACCTCTGCCAGACTGGTGGACCGCAGCACCGCACAACTGATGACGCCGATCGCAGCGTCCAACGTAAAAGCTATTTTGAACACCGCCAGCCCCTGCAGTACGGTCTGCTCCAGCGGGCTCAGCCGCTGATAGCTCCATTCCAGCGCGGCCTTGAGCGTCTGATGCCGTGGCACAGCGGTGCGCCGGCCTTGGGTCAGCAGTTGAAAACAGTTGTCCAGTTGTGCTCGCAGCCCAACCAGTGCCAGGGCATCGATCTGCGCCGCTGCCAGTTCGATGGCCAGGGGCAGACCGTCGAGGCGCCGACAGATTTCCCGCACAGCCTTGAGGTCCTGTTCACGCAGAGCAAAGCCTTGTTGGCGGGCACGGGCACGGCTGACAAACAGCTGCACCGCCGAATAGCTCATAACCTCGCTGACACTCTGCAGCGCCGACATCGGCGGCACCGCCAAGGCTGGCAATCGCTGGACCGTTTCCCTCGCCGCCCGCAGCGGTTCGCGGCTGGTGGCCAGGATCGAGACCCGTGGCGCCGAAACCAATAGACCTTCCACCAGTGATCGGCAACGTTCGAGCAGGTGCTCGCAATTGTCGAGCACCAGCAAAGCATGCCGTCGCGCCAGTGCATCCACGCCAACGTCCAGTTCAAGGGTCTGGCTCAGATAATCGACGAGCCGCGCGGGGTCATCGATTGCCGCCAGATCAACGATCCAGACGCCATCGCGATAGTGCGGCAACAGCAGTTCGGCCACACGCAAGGCCACCGTGCTCTTGCCAATGCCGGCGGGGCCGACCAAGGTCATGAAACGATAAACCGGCAACTGCCGGACCACACTGCCAACGATCGAATCTCGGCCGGTCACTGGCGTGATCCGTGCAGGCAGGTTGTGCTGGTGCTTTTGAACGGTCTCGATCGAGAAAAGCGCACCGTCCAACTCACACTGCACCGGGGCGATGAAGCTATAACCGCACCGGGGAATATTGACGATGTAGCGCTGCCCGTTCTGGCCGTCGCCGAGAGCCCGACGCAGGGCAGCTATGTGCACGCGCAGATTGATTTCCTCGACCACCGAGGTCGGCCAGACGCGGGCAATCAGTTCGTCCTTGCTGACCACGTTACCCGCGCGCTCGACCAGTACCTGGAGGATATCCAGTGCCCGTCCGCCCATACGCAGCGGCCGATCACCGTCCAGGATCAGCCGTTGACGAGTGTGGAACACGTACGGGCCAAACCGCAGCACCGCACTGCTATTTAAATCTCTGAGTCTGTTCATGCACGTTTACGTGCTGAAAACCTGGCCCGTCTCAAGGTACTGCATCATCCATTGCACGAGTTCGCCCAGGCTCCCGCACCTCCATTGCCAAGAGTCCACGAGTATCTTGGCAGGCATCGGTGACGGTACAACGGCGATGGAGGGAGCGTCACAGCCATCGCGGTGCGCTGGACGGACATGAACGCTTTAGCTGAATTGTTCGCGGTACTGGGCGGGAGTCAGACCCAGTTTTTCACTGAACAGAAAACGCATGTGCCGCACGCTGCCGAAGCCGCTCTTGTAGGCGACGGTCTTGAGCGGCAGGTCACTGGTTTCCAGCAGGTTCCTGGCGCAGTCGATGCGCGCGCTTTGCAGAAACTCCATCGGCGTCATATTCACTTCACGGGCAAACACCCGGGCGAAATGTCGCGCACTCATATTCGCCAGACTGGCCATGCGCTCGACGCTGAAGGCTTCATCAAGGTGTTCGAGCACATGGTTCTGCACCCGGGTCACCGGCGTTTCCTGGGGTGCCACCGCAGCCATCAACGGGCTGAACTGCGCCTGTCCGCCCTGGCGCTTCATCACCACCAGCAACACCTTGGCCACGTCCTGGGCGATTTTCTTGCCGTGATCCTGAGCGACCACCGCCAGTGCCAGGTCGATGCCGGCGGTGACCCCGCCAGAGCTGATCAGGTTACGATCCTGGACGTAAATCTGATCGGTCTTCACCGTCGCCTCGGGGAAGGCTCGAATCAACCGCTCCGTGTAATGCCAGTGAGTCGTCACCCGATAACCATCCAGCAAACCGGCATGCCCCAATATGAACGCCCCCGTGCAGATCGAGCCATAACAGGCCACCCGGCTGACGGCGCCCTGAAGCCAGGCGAGCAGCGGCGGATGTTTTTCGTTGTAGGCCCCTGGGCCGCCCGGTACCAGCAACAGGTCATAGCCCTCGCACGCCTGATCGATATGCACATCGGCCTGAACGCTGACACCGTTGGAAGCTCGCAGCAAGCCATGCTCGGTGCCGATCATCGACAGCAGATAACGGTCGCCCGGCTCCAGATAACGGTTGGCGATGGAAAACACCTCCATGGGCCCGGCCATATCAAGCAGGAGAAAGTCTGGAAACAGCACCATTGCCACGGTTTTCATGGGTTGGAAATCACTGATATCAAAGAAATAGGAAACGTAGCGTCAGCGCTGAACATTATGGCCATTTGTAACAACAAGAATACATGAACCCGCTCACATAACTGTCAACCTGATCGAGACAGTATTTCAATTTCCATCTACTTATTGCACCCACTGATAAACATTAACCTTCTCCTCACTCGGACGAACTCTCGTCCCAAACAGGAGATTTCATCATGCTGACCCTTCGCAAAGCCTCTGATCGCGGCGCGGCCAATCACGGCTGGTTGAAGTCGTTCCATACCTTTTCCTTTGCCAACTACCGCAACCCGCGGGAGCAGGGTTTTTCCGATCTGCTGGTGATCAACGATGACCGCGTGGCAGCTGGTAAAGGCTTTGGCCAACACCCGCACCGGGACATGGAGATTTTCTCCTATGTGCTCGAGGGTGCCTTGGAACACAAGGACACTTTAGGCACAGGTTCGGTGATCCGCCCTGGCGACGTGCAATTGATGAGCGCCGGCAGCGGCGTGGCGCATAGCGAGTACAACCACTCGGCAACCCGCCCGGTGCACTTCCTGCAAATCTGGATCGTACCGGACGTCAGCGGCGCCAAACCGCGTTATCAGCAAGAGCACTTCAGCACGCAGAAAAAACGCGGGCGCCTGCAACTGATCATCTCCCCCGATGGGGCCAACGGTTCGCTGCGGGTACGTCAGGATGCCCGGGTCTATGCCGGCCTGATCGACGGCAAGGAAACCGCCACGCTCACGCTCGCCGCGAATCGCTACGCTTATGTGCATGTGGCGCGTGGCAAGGTCGAGCTCAACGGCCTGCAATTGCAGGAAGGCGATGGCGTGCGGGTTCGGGAAGAACAAGCACTGACCTTGAGCAACGGCGTGGATGCTGAAGTGCTGGTGTTCGATCTGCGTCCACAAGAACTGCCAGAAATGCCTTGATCGTAACGTGCCTGGGGGCTTTGCTCCCCCCTGGCCTCACTCATTGGAATGCGTAAACACTTCGACACTATCAACGATCACCGCGCGGTGAGCACCACGTACAGTCCACGTCTCATAGGGAGGGAGGAGATTTGTATGGTTTCCGATGAGTGAATCCCCGGGGGCCAACACTGTCGTTCTAATGCTTGTCTGACACAAAGATGTGCGGCAATAAAAAACGACCTTTTGCCCGGTACAGTCATGTGTCTCATGCCGTTACCTTGCAAAAGATCGTCTCGATATTTCTGTCAATTTAGCGTGTATTAATACTGGCCTTAACCTCTGCCAGTTTTAAACTCCTTCATTGATTGATATCAATCACTTTGCAGCGTTCATCTCCACTCCTGGACTCAAAGTACCTAACCAAGCGACAAGACACACGATGACGACTGCCATTGAGAACTCAAAGATCATGCTACGCCGCAAAGCGTTGACCGCGACTGAATACTCTCCCTGTCGAACTGATCGTTCTAATAGCGGGCTCAGATGAAAACGATTGAGAATGGCCAGTACGATCATTCCGGAAAACAGCAGGACTTTCAGGAACAGCAATATCCCATAAGTGCTCAGCATCACCTCATCGAGGGTTGGACCTACGATAAACAGGTAATTCACTACGCCGGTGATACTCAGGATTACTACGATCACCGCGCCAGCCGATTCAAATCCAGTCAGTACCCGAGCAAGCATTCGTGCCTCTTGCTCGCCCTTCAGTGACTTCAAACGCAGCAGTAGAGCGAACGCCGCGAGGGCACCCAGCCAACCACCTGCGGCTAAAAGATGGAAGATATCGCTGATGAAATGCCAATAACGACGGCCACCTTCATCCATAGCACCATGTCCTGTCCACGCCAGGGTGGCCAGTGCAATGGCTCCACATGCGGTGACGATCCAGAGGCTGAGTGTCGGAAGGCGCTTATTCAATGCGACGCCAATCATTGCCACCACCAGAGCAGCTATTCGGACCATCCAGGTCAACCCGACGTCAGTCCCCATGAGGACCATTTGAAAAATATGGTGATGTAGCTCCATAAACCCCGACACACCGCTCATTGCTTTCGCAAGCAACAACATGGCGGCCAGGGATAGGGCTACACCTGCCACAGAAGTACCATAAAGAAGCGACTCAAAATTCAAGGTTGTGCCCGATACTCTTTCCTTTCCCCTGAGGCTGTATAAGCCAAAAATGGCCAATCCGAATAACAGCATCAGGTCGAAATAAAGAGCAAAACGAACCACGATATTTATTGAGTCGCTCATGAATCATTTCACTTTGAAAGAAAAGTTGCCGGTCATCGGGTGAGTGTCCGAAGAGACGGCACGCCATTCGACTTTGTAAGTACCCGTGGTCAATGGCGATGCGGGCGTAATAACCATCGTTTTCGGATCACTGCCACCCGCGACGCCGGCCTTAACGCCCATTGGAGAGTTCGGCATGCCAGGCATATCGGTCATGATCAGTTTTGCACCGGAGAACTGAGTCGTGAGGTTCTCGGAAAAGTGCAGTTCAATTTTCGAAGGGGCCGCTGCATCCGAACTTTCTGCTGGAGTGGAGGAAAGAAGTTTTGGATGTGCTTGAGCAACTGCACTCAGAAGCAAGCCAGCGGTCAGTACAGCCGCGACGGTGGTGGTTTTAAGGAATGACATGCAAGACTCCTCACAGCATGAGCTGTTAGTTCGAGGTTTGGTGGGGGGAAGATCCAGTTTTTACTTCTTGTTTTTTGTTAAAACCACAGACGAATACTCAGCGTATTCCACGTCCTGGTACGTACTGAACACAGGGAACTTGGCCAAGACTCCAGCGTTATAGTGCGACTACACGATGCCACATGAACGCAGGCCGTGCGATTACATTTCAGTCAGCTTTGGAGTGGCTCTTTGCCCTGAATAAGGACTGCCCAGCCATCCAGGCTGGGCATCATGAGGTGCACCTGCATTCTGCTTACACCTATGCTCAAGAAGGAAGTTGCAACCTGACAAAACGGTAATGCTGACTTAAGGCTTCTGACAGGGGGCGAGTTTTAAAGTTGTATCGAGCCTAACGCTCAACCCCAAGAATCATCATCCTGATGTGGACTCAAAGGGGTAAACAACACTCATCCAAGGATACCCAAATGAAATCTGTCAAAACCTTGCTTATCATCGCGGCCTTGACTGTCTCTTCTCTGGCGATGGCCGAAGGCGGCAGTGATCGCGTATTCGAACGCATGGAAGCTGCCAGACAGAACTCAATGCAAGCGTACCAAGTAGCCCAAACCCAAGGCACCCAACCTCCCGTCGCCGAAAGCAAAACCAAAGAGATGGACCACAAGAATTGCTGAAGAGCTTGGAGCATTCCAAGCTGACAGAAATGTAATCACTGCGGTGGTTCAAATGTGGCAATTTCCGGGCTCGCTTGCCGTATCAATTCGTCTCTGGCAACGGCGGGCGAAACTTATCCGGGACTAATACGAACTCCCGAGAGAGTGCCTTCAACCTGTATGAGCAACTCACTGGTTGTTTCGCACAGCTCCCCTTTTGATTGATTGGACATAAACGGCATGCACTCCAAAACCTCTAGGCGGACGTTCGTCAAAGGCCTGGCCGCGGGTGGAATTCTTGGCGGCCTTGGCCTGTGGCGTACGCCTGTATGGGCAGTCACCAGCCCGGGCCTGCCGAGCGTACTGAGCGGCAACGAATTTGATCTGTTTATTGGTGAAACACCGGTAAACATCACTGGTTCGCCGCGCACAGCCATGACCATCAACGGCACGTTGCCCGGGCCTCTGCTGCGCTGGCGCGAAGGAGAAACGGTCACATTGCGGGTGAAAAACCGCCTGGACCAGGATACTTCTATCCATTGGCACGGGATCATCCTGCCGGCCAACATGGACGGCGTACCCGGCTTGAGTTTCCACGGCATCGCCCCCGATGGCATGTACGAGTACACATTCAAGGTTCATCAGAACGGTACGTACTGGTACCACAGCCACTCGGGTTTTCAGGAACAGGTAGGCGTTTACGGTCCAATCGTGATCGACTCGAAAGAGCCCGAGCCTTTTCAATACCACCGCGATTACGTGGTGATGCTGACCGACTGGACCGATGAAGATCCTGGTCGTGTCATGGCCAAGCTCAAGAAGCAATCGGACTACTACAACCACCGCAAACGGACTGTTGGCGACTTCATCGACGATGTCAGCAAGCAAGGCTGGTCCGCGGCGGTGGCCGATCGGAAGATGTGGGCCGAGATGAAAATGAACCCCACCGATCTTGCAGACGTCAGTGGGGACACATACACCTATCTCATGAATGGCCAGGTCCCCAATGGCAACTGGACCGGCATTTTCAAACCGGGTGAGAAGCTGCGCCTGCGCTTCATCAACGGCTCGGCCATGAGCTATTTCGACGTCCGTATCCCGGGTTTGAAAATGACTGTTGTGGCTGCCGACGGCCAACACGTCAACCCGGTCAGCGTCGATGAATTTCGCATCGCCGTAGCAGAAACCTATGACGTGATCGTGGAGCCTTCCAGCCAGGAGGCTTACACCATCTTCGCCCAATCCATGGATCGAACCGGTTATGCACGCGGAACCCTGGCGGTACGCGAAGGGTTGAAGGCGCCTGTTCCGACGATCGATCCGCGCCCTCTTTTGACCATGGATGACATGGGAATGGGTGGTATGGCCGGCATGGATCACGGCAGCATGGGCGGCGACATGCCTGGCATGACCGTAATGGACCACGGCAATATGACCGGTATGGACCAGGGCGGCATGACCGGTATGGATAACGGCGACATGTCCAGCATGGCCGGCATGGATCACAGCAAAATGGCCGGGATGGACCATGGTGATATGTCGGGAATGGCTGGCATGGGTGGAGAAATGCAGACTCACCCGGCCTCCGAAACCAACAACCCCTTGGTTGACATGCAAGCCATGAGCCCAACGCCGAAGCTCAACGATCCTGGCATTGGCTTACGCAACAACGGCCGTCGTGTGCTCACCTATTCCGACCTGAAAAGTACCTTCCAGGATCCTGACGGCCGCGAACCCAATCGCACCATTGAGCTGCATCTGACCGGTCACATGGAGAAATTCTCGTGGTCGTTCAACGGCATCAAGTTCTCCGATGCCGAACCGTTGCGCCTCAAGTATGGCGAGCGTCTTCGCATCACACTGGTAAACGACACCATGATGACTCACCCCATCCACCTCCACGGCATGTGGAGTGACCTTGAGGATGAGAACGGCAAATTCATGGTGCGCAAACACACGATCGACATGCCCCCCGGAACCAGACGCAGCTACCGAGTCACCGCCGATGCCCTAGGTCGCTGGGCTTATCACTGCCACCTGCTGTTCCATATGGAAATGGGCATGTTCCGTGAAGTACGGGTTGATGAGTAAAGGAGACGGGTTATGCGCAAAAATCCAGAAAGGCAGCTTGAGACCATGACCAGTAAGCTTTTACGCCCAGCCCTGATTGCACTGGCGGTCGCCGTCAGTCCTGCTTTCTTTACCGTGGCCAACGCCGCTGAAGAGATGGCTCACGGTTCGATGGGAACCATGGATCACAGCAAGATGAACATGGACCTGGGCCAAATGGACGGTATGGACTCAGGAGCGACCACCACGAGTCGTACCCCCATTCCCGTACTAACCGACGCTGATCGTGCAGCCGCCTTTCCACCGGTGGCTGGGCATGGCGTCCACGACAAGAAACTCAACTCCTTCGTCCTGCTTGATAAGTTCGAATACCAGGATGCCGACAACGGCAGTGCACTGAGCTGGGATGCAAAAGGCTGGATTGGTGGAGACGTCGATCGCCTGTGGTTGCGTTCGGAAGGTGAACGGACCAACGGCGTAACCGAGAGCGCCGAACTCCAGGCGCTTTGGGGGCACTCGATCGGTCCATGGTGGGATGTCGTCACCGGCGTACGCCAGGACTTCAAACCCGGATCACCGCAGACATGGGGGGCTCTTGGTATTCAGGGAATGGCCCTTTACAACTTCGAAACCGAAGCGACTGCTTACATCGGCGAGAACGGCCAGACTGCCGCTCGGTTCGAGGGTGACTACGACATTCTGCTCACCAATCGCCTGATCTTGCAGCCGACCGCCGAGGCGAATCTCTACGGGAAAAACGACCCTCAGCGCGGCATTGGCTCAGGCTTGGCGAACACCGAAGTGGGCTTGCGTTTGCGCTATGAAATTGTCCGTGAGTTTGCCCCTTATATCGGGGTGACCTGGAATCGCTCCTACGGTAAAACCGCCGACCTGGCCGAAGACGAAGGACAAAAGACCAATGAGGCTCGATTTGTAGCCGGTATTCGGATGTGGTTCTGAGGCATTTGCCTGAGCAACACCCTCAATATCACGCACGCCCATGCAGTAATTCTGTTGCTTCGCCGAAGGTTCACACCGCTGCCGAGGCCAAGGAAAATAGCCATGCAAAGTAACTTCCGCCTGCGAGCATTACGCATCGCGACATTCGCGACATTCGCAACATTGTTCATTGGTTCAACGGCTCACGCAGCTCAAGCCCTGACCATCGATGTTCATCGAGACGCAAACTGCGGGTGCTGCAAGCAGTGGATTCAGCACCTTGAGGCCAACGGTTTCACCGTCATTGATCATCTGGAAACCAACATGAGCGCGGTTAAACAGGACCTTGGTGTTGCTCCACGACTCTCGTCTTGCCACACCGCAATGTTCAACGGGAAGTTTGTTGAGGGTCATGTACCCGCTGAGCAAATACTTGCGATGAGCAAACGCGATGACCTGCTCGGGATCGCTGCACCCGGAATGCCGGCAGGTTCGCCAGGGATGGAAGTCGATGGCAAGCACGACGCTTATCAGATTGTCGGCCTGACTAAAGCGGGCACCGATCAGATCATTGCGCAATACCCGGGAACCTGATCTGAATGGGTGCACATCGGGCTTGAGGATGTCGAGTTCAACGTCGATGAGCCAGAGAGCGCACCAAGCGGTCGCCAAGGCTCTGCACGCCTTGGACCAGGATCACCAGCACGACCACGGTGGCAACCATCACCTGGTTGTTGAAGCGTTGATAGCCGTAGCGAATCGCCAGATCCCCCAGCCCGCCGCCACCAATGACACCAGCCATGGAAGAAAACCCGATCAGCATCACCAGGGTCAAGGTGATGCCCGCCAACAACGCGGGCAGCGCTTCGGGCAGCAGCACCTTGAAGATCACATGGCGAATATCTCCCCCCATGGCAAGGATGGCTTCGATCCGGCCCTTGTCGACTTCGTCCAGGGCGTTCTCGACGATACGGGCAAAGAACGGAAAGGCGCCGATGGTGATCGGCACCACCGCGGCGGTGCTGCCGAGTGTCGTGCCGACTATCAACCGGGTCAGCGGGATCAAGGCAATCAGCATCACCACGAAGGGTAACGAGCGACCAAGGTTGACCAGGCCACCCAGGCCTTTGTTGAGCTTGGGCATCGGGTACAGACCACCCCTGCGGCTGATGAACAGCAACACGCCCAGAGGCAAGCCGATCAGCAGGGTAAAGAATCCCGCCAGCAAGACCATGTACAGGGTTTCGCCCGTCGCGTTGAGCACCAGTTGGAGGATCTCGTTCCAGTCGATGCTACGGTTCATGAGCGCTCCACCCTGACACCGCGCTGCGTGAGAAAGGCCAGCACCCGAGTCAATTTCAGCTTATCGCCGGGATGACTGAAAGCCACGCGCAAACGCCCGACCCGCCGCCCGCCGATGGACTCGACGCCACTGGCCAGCAAGTTCACCTCGACTCCTTGCTGCTGCACTAATTCGTTGAGCACCGGGGTGGCCAAAAGGTTGTCGAAAAAGCTCAGCTCCAACGTTCGGGGATCGTTGCCCAAAGGCGTGCTGTAACCGGGTAGCAGCGAACGGCCAAGGCTCGAATCCGGATTGGCCAACAACTGTGCAATCGGCCCCGCCTCGACCAACCGTCCATGGGCCAGTGAAGCCGCGTGATCACAAATGGACTTGACCACGTCCAGCTCATGGGTGATCAGCACGATGGTCAGTCCCAACTGGCGATTGATATCGCGCAGTAGCTCAAGAATCGAGTGGGTGGTTTCAGGATCGAGGGCGCTGGTGGCTTCGTCCGACAGCAGATAAGCCGGTCGCGCCGCCAATGCCCGAGCAATGCCCACCCGCTGTTTCTGCCCGCCGGAGAGTTGAGAGGGAAACGCCTGAGCCTTATCGCTCAGGCCTACCAGATCTAGTAGCTCTCTTACTCGAGAATGACGCTGCGTTTTAGTGACACGCGCTATCTCAAGCGGCACGGCGATGTTGTCGAAGACGTTGCGTGAGTGCAGCAGGTTGAAGCCTTGAAAGATCATGCCGATGCGCTGGCGTTGCCGGCGCAGTTCGATGTCGGACAAGGCTGTGAGGTCCTTGCCATCCAGCAGAATGCGCCCGGAACTGGGGCGTTCGAGCAGATTGAGGCAACGCAGCAGCGTCGATTTACCCGCACCGCTACGCCCCAGAATCCCGTAGATCGCTCCATCGGGAATGCTCAAGGACACCTGATCCAGTGCAGGAGCCTGCCCTGACGCGTAGGTTTTGCTCAACTGCTCGACGATGATCATGGCTTGCTGTCCGCCACCGTAACCGGGATCACCGAACCCGAGAAGTTGTCAGTGATGAACTTGGTCACCTGAGGCGAAGTCAGGTCTTTGGCCAGTTGCTTGATCCGCGGGTCGTCCCGCAACGTGGGCGTGGTCACCAGGATATTGGCGTACGGGTTGTGCTCGGCCTTTTCCAGCCCCAGCGCGTCCTTGGCTGGCACCAAACCGGCTTCCAGCGCGTAGTTGCCATTTATTACCGCAAGGTCCACGTCATCCAGGGCGCGGGGAATCTGCGGCGACTCGATTTCGAGGATCTTCAGCTGTTTCGGGTTCTCGGCGATGTCCTTGGGTGTCGCCTGATCGGTGGCCGGGTCGTTGAAGCCTGCCTTGAGTTTGATCAGGCCGTTATCCTGAAGCAGGTACAGGGCGCGACTGAGGTTGGTGACGTTGTTGGGGACGGCTACCGTGCCTTTTTGTGGCACCTGGGCGAAGCTTTTGTGCCGATGGGAATAGATCCCCAGTGGCTCGATGTGCACCGTCGCAGCCACCTCGAGTTTTTTGCCAAGGGCCTGTTCCTGAGACTTCAGGTAAGGCAAATGCTGGAAGTAGTTGGCATCTACGTCGCCATGCACCAGCAACTCATTCGAGTTCACGCCATTGGGGATCTCGATGACCTTGAGGTTCAGCTGGGGATCGATCTTCTGCACGTACGCCAGAATTTGCGCATGCGGTACGGGGTCCGCTGCCACTCGCAACGGCTCCAGGGCCAGGGCGCTGAAAGAAGCAACCAGCCCACCCAGCACTGCCAGGGTCAATCCTGTTTGTTTGAACATGCTCATAGTCCTTGATCAAATGATGGGGTCAGGCACTCAGGGCCTTGGGGATCAGTGCATCGGCGTAGTAACGCTGGGCAACGTCGGGATGGGAGCGCAGGCGGCCTTTGAGGTAGTTCCAGCCCACGTCACGAAACAAGGGATTGTCAGGATCACTGGCCGGGCCTCGCGCTTCACGCAGTAACGCCGTGGGCAAGGGGTAAAGCGGCACCACCGCATCCAGTTGCGCCCCAAGGAAAAACGCAATCGACAAGCGCTCGCGGCCCTTGGGTGGCGACAGCACCCGATGCACCGTGGCGCGCAGATAACCGTTGGTGGCCAGTTCCAGTAATTCGCCGATGTTCACCACCAGGGTATTGTCCCGAGGCAGCGCGTCGATCCAGCGCCCCTCCTCGATCTCGACTTGCAGGCCGGCCTGGTGATCCTGCAGCAGGAAACTCAGGAAACCCGAATCCTTGTGAGCCCCGACGCCTTGATTACTTTCGTCTGGCGCCCGCCCCGGATAACGCATCAATTTGATGTGTTCATTGGGCTTGTCGCCGTACAACTGATCGAAAGCCTCCTGCGGCAGCGACAGCGCCTGGGCGAAGGCACGCAGCAGGCGCAACGACATGCGGGTCATGGCTTGCTGCCAATCCAGCAGCAAGGGTTTGAGTGTCGGCAGCGAGGCCGGCCATTGATTGGGGCCTTGCAGACGTGCCCAGAGCGGGCTGTTCAGGTCCAGCGGCAAAGCCTCCCTCTCGGCACCCAGATCAAACTGCTCGCGCAGGTCAGGCTTGCCGCGAGTGACCTCCGAAGCCGCACGGTTATAACCGCGGAAATGTGGCGAGTTGATCATGCCAACTGCCGCCTTCTCGTGGTCCGGCAGGGCAAAGAACTGCCGGGCATGCTCCTGCACCTGCTTCAACAAGATGCTGTCGATGCCGTGGCCGGTCAGGTAGAGGAATCCGACATCCCGTGCGGCGTGGCGCAAATCGTCAAGAAACGCCTGACGCTGCACCGGGCTGCCGTCGAGCAATGAAAGATCCAGGGTCGGTAAGGTGGTGATGTCCCGTGTGTGCGGCATGGTTCACTCCCATGTGAATTGACTGAGCGCGCTCAGCCTAGCGTCCTGTTGAAGCTAAACGATCTTAAAAACCGCCAATAAATATCTTTTTTGCATTAGCTTAGGTTCGATTCTTGACAGCAAATTGAGCGTTTGAGGTCAGTCACTTGATATAGCTCGATACAAGCTTGTTATTCCACAAAAGAAGTACACATAGATTTTATAGTACGTTTCAATCTATACGCTTCTGGCGCACTCGCATGGCCGATCTTCTTGTCGCTATATCGAAATGCTCACCACCGCAGGCGTCATCTCTTGGCTGTTCTCCATCGGCCCGGAACTGATCCAGGTGCGCCTTGAGCGACATTCGACAAAGGGTTCAAGCACCAAAGGTGAATCCGCCCCTTCAACTACTTTTACTTTCTCTGGAGCGATGATGTCCGATGCAAAACCTCTGCTGTTTGCACTCTACGAACAAGCCAGCGTGGGCTGCGGCGGTGCTCCGAGCCTCTGGACGCACCCGGCCGACGAGCGTCTGGCAATCAACTCCCTGGGCTACTGGTCGAACCTGGCGCGCATTGCCGACCAGGCTAACCTCGATATGTTGTTCTTCGGCGACGTGCTGGGTTTCTACGACGTCTTTGGTGGCAATGCCGATGCCGCGATGAAATGGGCTGTGGAAGCGCCGGCCAACGACCCGCTGATGATCATTCCCGCCTTGGCCGCGGTAACGGACAACCTCGCGTTCGGCGTCACGGTCACCACCAGCTATGAACACCCCTTCACCCATGCCCGGCGTTTCAGCACCCTGGACCACCTGACCAATGGCCGCGTGGGCTGGAACATCGTGACCTCTTATCTGTCCAGCGCCGCGCGTAATTTCGGCCTTGAACAGATGATCAAACACGATGACCGCTATGAGCGCGCCGAAGAGTTCCTCGATGTGGTGTACAAGCTCTGGGAAGGCAGTTGGGCCGACGACGCCGTGGTTGCCGACAAGGCTCGTCATTTGTATGCCCGAGGTGATCGGGTACGGCCGATCAATCACGCTGGCGAGCATTATCGGGTAGCCGGTCCGCACCTGACCTCGCCGTCACCGCAACGCACGCCGCTGCTGATCCAGGCCGGCTGGTCGGGTCGCGGCCGTGAGTTCGCGGCGAAGCACGCCGAGCTGATTTTCATCGCTAAATCCAACCCTCAGGAAATCCGCCAGGGCCTGGAAGACATATGGGCCAAGGCCCAGGCACGCGGCCGTCAGCGTGAGGATGTAAAGTCCCTGACCGTGCTGCGTATCATCACCGCCAAAACCGAGATTGAAGCCCAGCGTAAATATGATGCGTTGCAAAGCAACTACCATCTGCAGGCGCAACTGGTCAGTTATGCGGGTGACACCGGCATCGACATCAGCCGCTACGCCGACAGCGATGCACTGTCGACCCATACCGAAGGGCTGACGTCCTATGTCATGCACCCTGATGGCAGTGGTAAACCGTTGACTGCCGGGGACGTGAAGCAACGTTTTGCCAAGGTCACCCGCGGCAGCGACCTGATCCTGGTGGGCACCCCGCAACAGGTAGCCGACCGGATCGAAGAACACGCGCGCATTTCCGGTACCAGCGGCTACATGATCAATCCATTGATCAGCCCCGGCACACTTGAAGACTTCGTAGAGTTGATCATTCCCGAATTGCAGAAGCGCGGCCTCTACAGAACCCAGCCGCAAAGTGGAACCTTCAGGTCCAGGCTGAGGGAGGATGGCAGCAACCACTTACCCGATTCGGCTTACGGAGCCTTATTCCGCTTCGACAAGGACCTATAGCCGCTGGGCGACTGCTTATGAGTTATTCAGCAGTCGTCGAGCGAGCGACGATTACCTCGCGGACCGGGGCTGGCCTGAAATGCGCTCGGTGGAGAACCAGATCCGGCCGTGGGCGTCGGGACGCATCATGAGGTATTGACTCCGCAAAGGCGTCGGGAGCGAAGCTTTTCCGCAGGGTGGCAACCTCATAAATCTTCAGGATTTTCCTGCTGTCACGCCCAGCCATTGCTGGTATGGTTTTGCCTGCCCGGCCTTGGGCCTGGAGTCTCCTGGGATGAAAGCCTTTGGTATGAGCATCTGGATTATGCCGGCGGTTGGATCTCGAACTTTTGTTTCAAACGTTACACCTACTACATTAATGCAGGGAGCAGAACCATGAGTAACAAAGCAGTTATCGTTTTTAGTGGCGGACAAGATTCAACAACCTGTTTAATCCATGCACTGCCTCTCTATGATGAAATACACTGTATTACGTTTGATTATGGTCAGCGCCATCGTGCAGAAATTGAAGTCGCACAACACCTTTCAAAAAAGCTTGGCGTGACAGTGCACAAAGTACTGGACACCTCCTTGCTAAATGAGTTGGCCATCAGCAGCCTGACACGCGACAACATCCCGGTTCCAACCATGAATAGCTCCGGAGAAAGTCTGCCAAACACTTTCGTACCCGGAAGAAATATTCTGTTTTTAACCTTGGCTTCTATTTACGCCTATCAAGTTCAAGCTAAAACTGTAATCACAGGGGTTTGCGAAACAGACTTCTCTGGGTATCCTGACTGTCGAAATGAGTTTGTCAAGGCATTGAACAAAGCCATTGAATTAGGCATGGAATATACATTGCAACTTGAAACTCCGCTTATGTGGCTGAACAAGGCGGAAACGTGGGCCTTGGCCGACTACCACAACCAATTAGACTTGATTCGCCACGACACACTCTCCTGCTACAACGGTATAAAAGGAAGTGGCTGCGCCAACTGCGACGCTTGCAATCTTCGCGCAAAAGGACTGAATGATTATCTGGAGAATAAAACAGACATCATGAACAGCTTAAAAGACAAACTGAAATTAAAATAG
This sequence comes from Pseudomonas sp. GW822-FHT04C11, assembly GCF_058800905.1. Taxonomy (NCBI): domain Bacteria; kingdom Pseudomonadati; phylum Pseudomonadota; class Gammaproteobacteria; order Pseudomonadales; family Pseudomonadaceae; genus Pseudomonas; species Pseudomonas sp. GW822-FHT04C11. The sequence goes on from NZ_JBXAMS010000004.1 coordinate 150,391, forward strand.
AAACTCGATAAAACACATTCAACAAACGCTCACTTAAGTATGATAGGCACACCCCTAATGATTGGCGCGCTTAGACGCGCTCGCACATGGGGTTCATTACGACAGCCACATACCAAGTGAGCGTTGAATCCATCAGCGTTGTGCAAAGAAACTATCAATACACCCTTGCTATTGGAGCAGCATGCTCTTTAAAAGCAACCCACACCCTATTTACTTAACAGGGCTTGCAGTTATATATTTTTTAAACAACGACCTTGCACCGTAGGCAGGCAAAACATTAAAGAAAGCAAAACACACCTTTATCGCTATCTGAACATAAATCATATTCAATATATCACTGTTTTCCATGCTTCCATAAAATGCAATGTAGCAAAAAAGGAAGCTGTCTATTATCACCGCAAAAAAAGTACTTAAAAACACACGCAAAAATAGAAACCTGGAATTTGTCAGCTCTTTTATTTTGCACAACAAATACGAGTTTATATTTTCAGAAAAAAGAAAAGAAACAGAGGACGCTACCAGCACAGAAGACACATGAGTAATAACCTGATTATAAGGCATATCAAGCTTCCAGCCAGGCAGCCCTGGGAGATAGGTCGAAGCGTTCAGCAAAACAATAATAAGAGCATTACTTGCAAAAGCAAATAATATGGCTTTCCTCGCAAGCCTAAGACCGTAAGCCTCATTCAGCAAATCAACGATTAAAAACGTCAACGGATAAAGAAAAGTGCCCGGAGTAACAATGATATCAAGGCTTTCTAAATAAATAGGCTTGGTCGCTGCAATACTGGTAAAAATATAAAATGTAAACAGCAGTAGATTTAGAACAATATAAATCATCCATGAGCTTTCATGGCGATCATTCATTTCGTAAGCGGTTACCGCCCCCCCTTGAGAATAAAATTTCTTATACAAGTTCTTGATTTCCATTTTATTTAAATTGTCCATTATTTCACTACTTAATACTTCGCTTAATTTTACCCTGATAACCTTACCGGTAGCGATGATCATAATCACAGCAAGATTTTTGCTGTTCTCAAACCCTAGCAACTTGTATTTGCTGTTTTCGACTTCGCCATCACGCGCCATTAAACCGCTCCTCTATTATATCCCCCACAACACAAATACGATCCGAACTAAAACAGGCCTCGCTTGTTATGAATAGTTTTTTGGTTATTTTGTCGTACACCAGCTTTTCTTTATCGTCACTCGACGAGCCTTTCTTTATTATCAATAGATCTCCTGGCTCATTCAGGCCAATAATTTCGTTCTCCAGAAGTACGCCTATTAAATTATAGGATGTGCCAAAATAGTAAGTCAAAGGGTAGAGGGTGGCCAATTCACCAATTCTTCTATCCAGGCTTTGAATAACCAAGCTCTCTTTAATGATAGGGACTGCAGCTGGATTCATATTCCCTTGCAGAGAGACACTACTCTCTATTACCTCCTTCTCTTCAAAATCAATAGTTTCTATTTCCTCATAAGACACGCCGAAGAAATCAGAAATCTTGCGAATGGTGGACTGCTGCACATTTGCCACCCGCCCTTCCAGAATATTATAGATAGTCGTTCTGGTCAGGCCGCTGGAATTGCACAAAGACAACTGCGTCTCTCCGCGACTTTTTATCAAGTACTTAATATTACTTTTCAAACACTCTATTTTTTCTCTTCTGTGCATCAAGTGCCCACCACTTCCTTATAGCTGTAACAAATCGCACTTCTGTGGATATCATGCCCTGAATGGTCATTCCACTGCTCGACGAAGATGATCAGGCCTGCGAGATCATTGCAGTAAAACTCTTCGCGATTTTTTCGTCACCGGTACCAACCCTGTACTTCTCCTTTTAACCAACCTACCTCCGTCCGTTAATGTTGCGGTGCCGGTACTTGAGGCGATCAAATCGTTGGGGAAGTCCGATTCGGGTTTGCGCTTCATGGTTCGCAGCGGGCTGAAGTGTTGCATGCGTTAGCTATAACAATAAAGACCCAGATGCTCGGAGTCGTAGTCCTTGTCAGCGAATGGTCACCGGCAACGCTTGGAAGGCAGCCCTTCCCGACCGTCGATTTTGACCTGTTCAAGCAAGGGGTGCACATACGAGATATCGCTGGCCTGGCCCCTGACAATTGGCGGCAAAGGAGTATCCCGTTGGTTTCGCAGGGTGTGTGAGCCTTAGTCGTCAAGGTCCTGCGGCTTCGACCCAACGCATGATCTGACGACTCTTCAAGCCCCCTTTTTTTCCCGGGGCCTGAAGCGCCTCCTGTTGTGGAGTCGATCATCCAGGTATCAAGACGGCTCAGCCTGGATGACTGGTATCGCCTCTTTTTTTGAATTTACTGCTCGCGAGATCCCATGGACAGCAAAAAAGAATCATTTAATTTGAAGAATGTTTAATTTTTTGATTAATTAAGTGGAGTTTCTTGCTAAAAAACCTATGCTTCTTGGTGCAATCCTGTTCTCACATCCTCACACGAGGAGAGGTAACCTCTAAGGGACTACTGGTTGCATATACAGATTTTGGTTTTTTGAGAGAACGGACGCCAAAAAACACAGCCCTCACGGGTAGGGTTGGATGGATCATGGACGAAAGGGAAGCTTCAAGGATGAAAACCTGGTTTTTATGATAAAAAAATCAATGCATTTCAATAGCTTATGTGAAAAAGCGCAAAAATCGAGATTGAGCTTCCTTTTCCACCTCACCTCGAACTTTGGGAAAGGCCTCATCGTCCCTCCTGCAGAGAACTCCAAAAGCAGTTCCTCTTCGGTTAACACTTCTTTCGATTCGACCCAAACAAACTCCACACGACAACGATTGCGACGAATCCAGGCATTCAGCGCTTTTTCCTCTGTGGTGGTCAGTCCCCCACTGTCCAGGACGATGTGATCGAGGCGCTGAGGTAAACGTTATTACTGCGAACCGGTCGCTCAGGTCAGTCGCAAATTGAGCTGAAAATCGCCTCGATAGCGCACCTCATACAGCCTGCGGTCAGGTTCGGCTTTGCCCTATTACCGCGATCTATTTCGCACAAATCGGGACATGCGTGTCTTCGGGGTGGGCTTCGGGTAGCTCGAAATAGAGGACGTAGCAGTTTTTTTCAGCGCGGGTTAACACCCTCGCCACAGCGATTGAAAAGATAGATGCCGATCAACTCATTGTTTAAGGACATTACGCTGGGGCAGCAATAGGGACCTGCATTGCTTCGTGCTGTCGTTCGCAGCACTCAACAAACAAGGAAGGGATACCGAATAATGGCAGTCAATACTGAACAGCTTAAGAACCAAGCTGACCTACTGCGACGAGGCTTGGCGGATCTGCGAGCAGAAGACGCCGAGCTGGCGAGGATCCTGGACGCTGAAGTCACGCGTCAACACCGAACACTGTCACTGGTCTCTTCTTCCTGTGCGGTCAAGCCTCGAACCTTGGTGGCATCAGCCTCGGCGCTCGTCAACGTCACGGCGGAGGGCACGCCAGGCAGGCGCTATCACACAGGCTGCGAGAACGTCGATTTGGTCGAGTCTCTGGCAATCCGAAGAGCTCGGGAACTGTTCGGCGCCCAATACGCAGGCGTGCAATCACACTCGGCATCGAACGCCAATTACCACGTCCTCTCTGCCCTACTTGAGCCTGGGGATACTCTACTTGGAATGGCCCTCGATCACGGAGGACATCTTGCACACGGCAACTCCGTCACATTCACTGGCACTTACTACAAGGCGATCAGATACGGCACGACATCAGAGGGACTCATCGATTACGACAAGGTGCGCAAACTGGCTCTCGCCCATCGCCCGCGCATCATCATCTGCGGTGCAACTGCCTACTCGCGGGTCGTAGATTTCGAACTGTTCCGCAAGATTGCCGATGAAGCCGGGGCCATCCTGCTCGCTGACATTTCGCATATCGCCGGACTTGTTGCCACGGGGCGACATCCGAGCCCGATCAATGCTGCCCACGTCACTACGACTTGCACACACAAGCAGCTTGCGGGTCCCCGCGGAGGCCTGATTCTTTCAGGCCGAGACGCCAACAAAAAGGTTCCAGGCCTGAAATCAACCTTTAGTCGTGTCCTCGATCAAGCCGTTTTTCCCCGGATGCAGGGCGCGCCAGCCGTCAACATGATCGCTGCAAAGGCCGCCGCGCTGGGCTACGCAATGTCCCCGGAGTTTGACGCCTACATGGAACGGATTCGGGCCACGGCTGATGAGATGGCCAGAGCATTTCAGGCCCATGACTACGAGGTCGTGGGAGGTCGCAGCGAAAACCACACGATTCTGATTCGGTTGCGTGGGGCCATCACTGGTTCCATCGCGGAGTCGGCGCTAGAGCGCTGCGGGATCATAGTTGATAAAAATCGCGTGCCGGGCGAGACCCGATCGTCATCCGCCACCAGAGGGTTGCGTATCGGCACCGGCTCCATGGCGCAACGCCACATCGACCCCCAGGGATGCCGCCAAGTCGTCGATTTGGTTTGCCGGATCCTGGACAAGGTGATGCCGCTCAACGAGCAAGAGTACACACTGGAACCCGCGCTGCAGGAGCAATTCCGTCTACAGGCCGAAGCGTTGTGCGCAATGTATCCCATAGATGACTACATGGAGCGCTGAGAGAGCCCATCGACCGCCACCAGCGCAAGCACCATGGTGGCTCGATGGGGGCTGACGACAAGACTATCCATCGTCGCCAAAGCACTCACGGTTACACACGGCAACAGGCAGCACCGCGTTCGTTGCGGATCGGGCAGGAACACTCAGCGCGGGTGATTTTCTTCGGCTATATCGATAGCTCGCAGATCACCCGCCTGCATCCGGTGACCAAGAAGATCGGGGCTGGATTTGGGTGCTTTTAAGGAGTATTGCGGGAACAGCCAAACAAAAAAACTTTCTTTGGACCAAAAAAATGGATCTCTTTTCAGAGATCCATTCCTTTCTTAACCGTACCTGCAATTGCTTAACGATCACGGCCGGTATTGTCCAAAGATGCGATCAATCTGAGAAAGCGAGGTTTGGTGTCCCAGCTTCAGTGTGACTGCCTTGAAGGTTCTCCATGCGAGGAAGACTGCGGTAACGAACGACCATTGCGGGCTTGCGCTAGATACCTTCATTCTCTGTCTTGTCTGTGACGATGAGGGACTCGATACCCCAGTCGCCAGGCAGATGCCAATCTTCCCCGAACAGCTCGGCCGGATGCATCGTACGGTCGGAACCATTGCCGCACGCCAGGGACTTGGCTGGACAATACCGGTCGCATCCCCAACAGATCCGCTCGGGGTGCTTGGGGTTGACGGGGAAGTTCTTGGCCATGTCGATCTCCAATCATTGAGAGACGTTTTTGCAAGCTACAGCCTTTGTGCAAAACCATCCTTGATCGATATCAAGAATCAACATCGAGCGACTGCCCGTTCATGCGGCGGCACAGATGACCCACAGCGTCGAGCGCGCCCAGCGCTTTCGCCAGCGTGACAAGCGATCGGTTTAAGTGCTCGAAACTTGATAACAATCATTATTGTTTGCATAAAAGCTTCCTAGACTCGGGTTCCTACTCGTTAGTGCCCAGGAAGACTTCATGCGTACTCACCTCTCACTCGCCCTGCTCTTGCTCGTACCGCTGGCTCACGCGAAGGAGTACCCGATCGGGGAACCCCAGCTGTGTCAGGGACTGGAAGTCGGGGCGGTGTATCTGCAACCCATCGAGATGGCCCCGGCGGGCATGATGCGGGCGACTGTCGATTCCGATGTTCACCTGGAAGCCGACATTCGGGCCACCGCGGACAATCGACAGGGCTTTCAGGAAGGTAGTTTCGTGCCTTACCTCAATGTCTCGTTCAACTTGAGCAGAGCGGGTAACCCGGACGAAATCAAGGGCGACTTCCATGCCATGGTCGCCAATGACGGTCCGCACTATGGCGACAATGTGAAGCTGCTGGGACCGGGCAAATATCGGCTGACCTTCACCGTGCTACCACCCACCGGTCACGGTTCCCTCGGGCGTCATACCGATAAGGAAACCGGTGTAGCGCCCTGGTTCGAACGCTGCGAACTGCACTACGAGTTCATTTATGCCGGCATCGGTAAAAAAGGTGGCTATTGAATGAAGCGCCTGCCGCTTGCCTGGCTGATGGTGGCCGGAGCCGTTGCGCCGTTGACCGTCCATGCCGATTTGCCAAGCTACGAACTGATCCTGCGCGATGGCCACTTCTCCCCTGCCTTACTCGAGGTTCCGGCCGGACAGCGTTTCAAGATTGTCCTGAGGAATAACGGTCAGGGGCCGGCCGAGTTCGAGAGCACACCGCTGCGGGTTGAAAAAGTGCTGTCACCAGGCGTGACCACCTTTGTCGTCATTCACCCCCTCAGATCCGGCCACTACCCCTTTTTCGACGAGTTCAATCCACAACTGCCCGAAGGCGGCATTCTCGCGAAATAACCCGCACCCGCACGGAGTTTCCATGAATCAATCAATGTTCATCGTCTGGCGCGAAAGCGTCGAGGCGCTGCTGGTGATCGGCATTCTCCAGGCCTGGACCTGCCAACAAGGTCCAGGCAATCGCCTGGTCAAATATCTGTGGGCCGGTGTGATGCTGGGATTGATGCTCTCGGGCCTGCTGGCGGTGCTGATTCTGTTTGCCGGCGAGGCCATGAGCGGTTCAGCGAGTGAATGGTTCCAGGCAGCACTGGCGTTGATTGCCAGCCTGTTGATGGTGCAAATGGTTGGCTGGATGCATCGCAACGGGCGCACGCTGAAATTTGACTTGCGACGACATGCCGATAGCCATCTGACCCGGCGAGGCGGCCTGGGGTTGTTGTTGCTGGCCATGCTCGCCGTCGGCCGCGAAGGCAGCGAAACCGTAGTATTTCTCTATGGTGCTGGCGCCCGCTTGCGAGGTCCGCAACTCGGTTTGTTTGCGGTCGGCGGCGTCATGGGGCTGGTGCTGTCGGCACTCACCCTTGCCCTGCTGCACAGCAGTCGCCGGTTCATTTCATGGCAGCGATTCTTTGCCATCAGCGAAGTCGTCCTGCTCATGCTCGGCGCGGCGTTGCTGGTCAGCGGCACCGAGCGAATCGGCGGCCAACTGCTCGTCCTCGATTTTCCAGAGCAGGTGTACAGCATCGTTGGTGAGGCGCTTTGGGACAGCAGCACACTGTTGAACGACAGCCATGGATTGGGTGGCTTTCTGGCCAGTTTTGCTGGTTATCGGGCAACCCCCAGTGGCCTGACCTTGTTGGTGTGGGTCGGTTACTGGCTGGTCGTCGGCGGCTGGCTACGGCAACAGACTGCGGACAACCTGCCATGCCCGACCTGAGCCGCCACAATCAATGGCTTCAGCGCCTGGGTGACGGGATGCGTCGCCATGCGTCCGTCATTCGGGCCGTGCAGTGGGTTGTCGTACTGTTTTACGCGGTGCTGTTGGTGACCCCGGCGCTATTGCCGCTACCGGATAGCCAGGCGCGGATACTCGACCACCTGACCTTGCTCGCGCAGTTTCTATTCTGGGGGATCTGGTGGCCGTTCGTGTTGCTGTCAATGGTGTTCTTCGGTCGACTTTGGTGTGGCGTTCTGTGCCCGGAAGGTTCGCTCAGCGAGTGGGCCAGCCATTACGGAAAAGGCCTGGGTGTGCCGCGTTGGGTGCGCTGGGGCGGCTGGCCCACATTGGCGTTCTGCCTGACAACCCTCTACGGCCAGTTGATCAGCGTTTATGACTACGCCCAGGCCGCGCTGTTGATTCTGGGTGGCTCGACCGTCGCAGCGGTCATCGTTGGGTTGTTATTCGCCCGGGGCAAACGGGTCTGGTGCCGTTACCTGTGCCCGGTCAGCGGCGTCTTCGCCTTGCTCGCCCGGCTGGCCCCTGTGCACTTTCAGGTCGATGAACAACGCTGGATAGAGAATGCCGCACCACGCCTGCCACCGCCCAACTGCGCTCCCCTACTCGATATCCGCCGCCTGCAAGGCGCCAGTGATTGCCACGCCTGCGGACGCTGCAGCGGGCAACGCGGTGCCGTTCAACTGATCGCCCGCTCCAGCAATCAGGAGATTCTTCACGCAAGCGCGCAGACGCTGTCGCCTTGGGATACACGCTTGCTGCTGTTCGGCGTGATCGGCTTGGCCATGGGCGCGTTTCAGTGGACGGTCAGCCCGTGGTTTATCGCCCTCAAACAACACCTGGCCCAGTGGCTGGTCGAACACAACCAGCTCTGGGCCCTGCAGGACAATGCCCCCTGGTGGTTGCTCACCCATTACCCGCAACTCAACGACAGCTTCAGTTGGCTCGACGGCTTCAGCATCGTCACTTACTTGAGTTTGAGTTCGATTGTGCTCGGCGCAGCGTTGACGCTGCTTCTGCGATTGACGGCCCGACTGGCGCGAGATCGCGCACTGTATTGGCCTCTGGCGCTGACACTCACACCTCTGGGGGGGGCCGGACTGTTTCTCGGGCTGTCGGCCACCACCGTCAAATTACTGCGTTATGAAGGTCTGCTGCTGGAGTGGGTACAACCCGCCAGGGCCTGTCTGTTATTGGCCGCCATGGGGTGGAGCCTGCTACTGGGTTGGAAACGGCTGAAACACGAAAATATTTCCCTGGTTCGGCGCGGGTCGGGGGGCGTTTGCCTGTTACTCGCCAACGGCCTGATCGGGTTTGGCTGGTGGTTGCAGTTCTGGGGCTGGGCTTGAGTTCCCTCAAGCCCCGTTACCCCCGTAGCACGAAGACTGGGAACAACTCGCGCATGGCCCCCCACAACTCTGGCAGCAAGGCTTGTGCCGAAACGCTCGGCAACAGCGGATCGAACATCCGCTCGGTGCGAACCAGTTGCACGGCGAAGCGTTTGACGCCAAGTGCATTCAAGCGTTTGGCCAGGATCAGCAGACGTGCAGGCTCGAACAAATGCCAATGCACGGTGGTGCGACATTCGTAGTCCACACCACTGGCCAACAGATACTCAAGGCTGCGCCAGTTGGCCGCTCCACTGCCCTCGACCCGGGTGATGGCCTGGCAATCCTCGGGCAATGCCTTGACATCGAAGCCGACCCAATCAGCACCGGTCAGTGCCTTGGCGAAGGCAGCAGGCTTGATGCCAGCGCTGTGCATGCCAATGCGAAATCCCATTTCCCGCACTTCATCCATGGCACCGAGCAAGCCGTCCTGCAGCGTCGGCTCACCGCCGCTGAACACCACGGCATCGAGCAGGTCCTGACGACGTTGCAGAAACGCCAACACCCGCCGCCAATCCACTTCCTCACTGCCACGAGGGGGAATCAGCTGCGGGTTATGACAATAACGACAACGCCAGGCGCAACCCTGGCAAAACAACACGCAGGCGAGCTGCCCCGGATAGTCGAGAGTGGTCAGGGGCACCATGCCCCCAACCCGAAGCGTTCGACTCATTGGCGCCCGACCAGCGCCGCGCTTTCAGTAAAGTGCACCCGCTCGCGGTGCTCCGACTGTTTACCCGGATTGAACGCTGACACGGGACGGTGATAGCCCATCACGCGGGTCCAGACTTCGCAGCGTTGACGTTGAGCCTGAGGCAGTGGTTGCGATGCAGTCATGGTGAAGCTCCTTGCGGTTGAGGGGATAGAAATCAATGAACAGTGCCGATTTTCTGCTCTTGCAGCAGCAGAACTTCGTCGCACTTGGGGCAGAACTCATGCTCGCCATCAAGGTAGCCGTGCACCGGGCAGATGGAGAACGTCGGGGTTACGGTCAGGTACGGCAGGCGGAAACGTCCAAGGGCCTTGCGCACCAGCTGCTTGCAGGCCTGGGTCGAGGAAATCCGCTCGGCCATGTACAGATGCAAGACCGTGCCGCCGGTGTATTTGCATTGCAGCTCGTCTTGAAGTTCCAGGGCTTCGAAGGGGTCTTCGGTGTAGCCCACGGGCAGTTGCGAAGAGTTTGTGTAATACGGCGCCTGCGTACTGCCCGCCTGGAGAATGTCCGGATAGCGCTTGAGGTCCTCCTTGGCAAAGCGGTAGGTGGTGCCTTCCGCCGGTGTCGCTTCCAGGTTGTAGAGATGACCGGTTTCTTCCTGGAAGCGCAGCAATGTGGCGCGCACATGGTCCAGCAGATTCAGGGCAAATCGCCGGCCATGCTCGGTGTGCATGCCCTCCTCGTCGCCGGTGAAATTGCGCAGCATTTCATGCAGGCCATTGAGGCCGATGGTGGAGAAATGGTTGCGCAAGGTCCCCAGGTAGCGCTTGGTGTAAGGGTACAAACCGGCATCCATGTGGTGCTGAATGACCTTGCGCTTGACCTCCAGGCTCTCCATCGCCAGCTCCATCAGCGTGTCCAGCCGTTTCAGCAAACCGCTGGTATCACCCTTGAACACATAGCCCAGACGCGCACAATTAATGGTCACTACGCCGAGCGATCCGGTCTGTTCCGCCGAGCCAAACAAGCCACCGCCGCGCTTGAGCAACTCGCGCACATCCAGCTGCAACCGGCAGCACATCGAACGCACTTGATTGGGCTGTAGATCCGAATTGAGGAAGTTCTGGAAGTAAGGCAAACCGTAACGCGCCGTCATCTCGAACAGACGGTCGGCGTTTTCACTGTCCCATGGAAAGTCATGGGTGATGTTGTAGGTCGGAATCGGAAAGGTGAACACTCGCCCTTTCGCATCGCCAGCCTGCATCACCTCGATGTAGGCGCGGTTGAGCACATCCATTTCGACTTGCAGGTCGCCGTAGGCAAACGGCATTTCCTCCCCGCCGATGACGGGTATCTGCTCGCGCAGATCCTGCGGGCACACCCAGTCGAAGGTCAGATTGGTGAAAGGTGTCTGGGTGCCCCAGCGTGACGGCACATTGAGGTTGTAGATGAACTCCTGGATCGCCTGGCGGACCTGCGGATAGCTCAGTTGGTCCTTGCGCACATACGGCGCCAGGTAGGTATCGAACGAGCTGAAGGCCTGGGCGCCGGCCCATTCGTTTTGCAGGGTGCCGAGGAAATTCACCATTTGCCCCAAAGCACTGCTCAAGTGCTTCGGTGGCCCGGCTTCAACACGTCCGGGCACACCATTAAGACCCTCATGCAACAAGGTGCGCAGCGACCAGCCAGCGCAGTAACCGGCCAGCATGTCCAAGTCATGTACATGCAAATCCGCCTCTCGATGAGCGTGGCCGATCGCCTCGCTGTACACCTCGTCCAGCCAGTAGTTGGCGGTAACCTTGCCCGACACGTTCAACACCAGCCCGCCCAGTGAGTAGCCCTGATTGGCGTTGGCCTGGACCCGCCAGTCTTCACGGTCCAGGTACTCGTTCATCGACGTCGCCACTTCGACCAGGGTCCGGCGGTCGCGACGCAAACGCCCGTGCTGTTCGCGATAAACGATGTAAGCACGCATGGCGAGGAAAAAACCGGAGTCCATCAGCACCCGCTCAACACGATCCTGGATCTGCTCGACATGCAGCCTTGGCAGCCTTTCCAATCGGGCGAGTACCGCTTCGAGCAGACCTTCGGCTTCAACGTCGGTGTACTCCCCGGTTGCCTTGCCGGCAGCGATCAATGCCTGACGGATCTTGTCGGCATCGAAGGCAACCAGACTGCCATCGCGCTTGTGCAAGCGGTTACATCCAACTGAGATCAGCGTGCTCTGCATTTGGCCTCCAGATACTACATATAGATGTTTGCAGACAAACAAACACAACATGCAGTTAAGACTACGGACAAAGCGCTGTTCTGCAATTGACCAACGTCAAGATTTGCCGGTGAAAAAACACTCGATGACGGTGAAGGGAGAATCCGCTGCGAACACTGTGGCGAGGGAGCTTGCTCCCGCTGGGTTGCGAAGCAACCCTAAATGAGGCAATAAGACTATTCAGACAGATCGAGCTAGCAGGATTACGACCGATTCGCGGCCGAGCGGGAGCAAGCTCCCTCGCCACAAGGATTGTGTTTAGCAAACTCTTTCCTTAACAGATCAGTTCACCCGCCGCTCATGTTCATGAACCGCACAATCTGCACCTCCCCTTCGGGGCCGAAGTCGTGGCGTAGCGGCTTGCCGCGCAAGGCCTTCTGCACCGCGTTGACCAGGGGTTGGTCATCCAGCGGGTAACGCCGCAGTAATCCGCGTAAATCCAGGGCATCGTCCTGCCCCAGACAGAGCAACAGCTTCCCCTCAACGGTCATCCGCACCCGGTTGCAGCTGCCACAGAAGTTGTGGCTGTTGGGTGAAATGAAACCGATCCGGGTATCGGAATGGTCTTCCAGGCGAACGTAGCGTGCCGGCCCGCCACTGTTTTCGGCGCTGTCGAGCAATCGATGACGACTGGCGATCAACGCCCGCACTTCGTCGCTGGAACAAAACGACTCGCCACGCGCGCGGCCAACATCACCCAAGGGCATTTCTTCGATAAAACTGATATCGATGTGTTGATCGATGGCGTATTGCACCAACGCCGGGACTTCATCGAAGTTGCGCCCCTTCATCACCACACAGTTCAGCTTGATCCGCTCAAACCCCGCGCCCCGCGCGGCTTCAATGCCGCCCAGCACCTGATCGAGATCGCCGTTGCGGGTGATCGCGCGAAACTTCTGCCCGTCCAGGCTATCGAGACTGATGTTCATCCGCTTGACCCCTGCCTCCGCCAACGGCCGGGCCAAACGGCCCAGTTGCGAGCCGTTGCTGGTCATCACCAGTTCGCGCAAACCGGGTAAGGCGGCGATGTTGCGGCACAGCCCGACAATACCGGGACGGATCAGCGGTTCGCCGCCGGTGAGGCGGATTTTGCGAACACCTTGGCCGACGAACAGCGCCGCCAGACGCTGCAGTTCTTCCAGCGTCAGGACCTGCTGACGCGGCAGAAACGTCATGTTTTTCGCCATGCAATACACACAGCGAAAATCACAACGGTCCGTCACCGACATCCGCAGATAGTCGATCTGCCGTCCAAAACCATCCTGCATGACAGCGTTCATCACATCTCCCCGTTTACCCCAAGGCTCACTGCACTAGCGGTGAGTCGGCGCCCTGCAAGTGGATGCCGCGAATATCCGCCGCACCGATCAGGGTTTGCAGGTATTGCACCAGGGCTTTTTGCCAGACGCCTTGCTGCAACTGCGTGCGGATCGCCGTCGACACCACTTCATAGGGCAACGGCATGCCTTCGACCCGCTGATCGACACTGACCACATGCCAACCGTAACGGCTTTCCAGCGGTTTACTCGCCAGCCCCGGCGCCAGGGTGAACAGCTGACGTTCCAGTTCAGGTACGGTCTGACCCTTGCTGATCTGTCCCAAAGAACCGCCTTGAGCTTTCGACGGGCAGGCCGAATATTTCACGGCCATCTCGGCGAAGCTGCCGGGAAAATCCTCCAGCCGCTGCAACAGAATTTCAGCTTGAACATGCGCAAGCGCGCGGGCCTCGGCATCGTCCGGCGCACATTCGAGCAGGATGTGCCGCACCGCCAGCAACGGCGCGCTGTGAAAGCGCCCGCGATTGTTTTCGTAGTAACGAAGGCTGGTTTCCTCATCGCACTGAGGCACCTGCACCTCACGCTCAAGCAACAAGCGCGTGGCCGCTTCTTCTTCGTTCTCACCGGAGCCGACTTCCAGCGACACGCCGAGTTCGGCAATGCGTTGCTGCAACAACTCGCGGATCACCAGCGCCCTGGCGGCCAGGTAGACCGCCTCCTCGCGGCTTTCCGCCGGGTGATATTGCAGTTCCTGAGCCATCGCCTCCGGGGTGATCGACACCGCGTTGACGCTGATGATCGGCCACTCCTGCTCACTGCTGGCGATCAACTGCGCCGGGGCGTCGTGGGCCGCCGGCGCAACCGGGAGTGCGTCAAACTGCACCGCCCCGGTCGGCGCGATATCCACAACATCGGGTTGCGCTTGTTTGGAAGAACCGCAGCCACCGCTGCCCCCGTTACCGCCACCACATCCACATCCACCTGACATGATTGTCTCCTCAGAACTTCTGACGAACGATTTGATAACGACGCCCCAAGTACCAGACCGGTGCACTGATCATGTGTACGAGACGGGTGAAGGGGAACAGCACGAACAGGGTCAAACCGAGAAACACATGCAGCTTGTAGATCAAGCCGACCGGCGCGATGGACGCCGCCGCTTCCATCGGCCGCAACAGCACGGTGTTCTGCGCCCAATCGGCGAGCATCACCATCACCGAGCCGTCCATGTGTTCGGTGGACGCCACAATCGTCAGCAGACCGAGCAGCAACTGCGCCAGCAGCACCAGCAACACCAGAATGTCCGAAGTGCTGGAAGTGGCGCGTACCCGTGGATCGCTCAGCCGCCGATTGACCAGCATCAGTAGGCCAACCAGGCACAACAGACCGAAAAGCCCGCCGGAGACCATTGCCAGCAGCTGCTTGTTCTCAGTGCTGATCACATGGTGATAAACCGACGCCGGGGTCAGCAGGCCGACGAAGTGCCCGGCCAGTATGAACAACACCCCGATGTGGAAAAAATTGCTCGCCACGCGCATGCCGCGCTGGTTGAGCATCTGACTGGAGCCTGCCTTCCAGGTGTACTGCGACAGATCGAAGCGGGCCCAACTGCCAATCAGGCAAATAGCCAGGGCGATATAGGGATAGATCCCGAACAACAACAGGTTCCATTTAGACATTGCCTACCTCCTTGGCCGGCACGGCGGCCAGCCCTTCATGCTGAAAATCCACCCAGTGCAACGGCACTGCGCTTTCTTCCCGGACCTTGCCCGGTGCGCTTGGCAGCGAACTGCAACGGTCCTGCTGTTCGGCCTGGAGAAAGTCCACGGCCTCCTCTTCCCAGATCTTGTCGAGGGCTTCAAGGGAGTCGTCACGCGGCTCGGCAGCCACCTGCGCCCGCAGGTCGGCCACCGCCTGATGCGGCTCGGCCCCGGCAATTTGCAGCAGCGCGCGGAAGCAACTGGCGTACGCACTTTCACGCTCATCCAGACGCGCCGCGAGCAAGGCCAACAGGTGCGACACATCTGCCAGGCCCTCGCGGGCCTCGATGTCTTCGCGAGTAGAAAGGAACTCCAGATACAGCGGGATATAGTCCGGAAGTTCTTTGACGCCGATGGCAAACCCGGCGGCTTCGTATTGCGCCATCATGTCGACCATCGCCTGACCTCGGTCACGGGACTCACCGTGCACATGCTCGAACAGCAGCAGCGACAGCGAACGCCCCCGGCCGAACAGCGCACCGTAGTGCTCCTGTCCGTCCATCAGGTCATTGGTGCAGATCAGCTCCAGCAACTCGAATAACGCACCGCGCTGCTTGGGGCTGATTTCCCGGGACTCGATGATCGCCTGCTCCAGTTCGTCGCGACCGCCAATCAATGCCTCGGTCGGGTAGTCGAGCAGCAGCGAAATCACTTTGAGAATTTGCATGCTCATTCCTCCCACAACTGAACGGTTTTGAGGATGTCGCGGCGGTTGGCTTTCTTGGCGCCGAACATGTTGGTGTCGGAGCTGCCGCTACAGCCGCTGCCGAAACTGAAACCGCAACCGGAGCGCTCGGCGAAGGCATCGCTCATCGCGTCTTCACGGTGGGCGCTGGGCACCACAAAGCGGTCTTCGTAGTTGGCAATCGCCAGGTAGCGATACATCTCTTCGACCTGGACCACGCTCAAGCCGACATCCTTCAGCACTTGCAGGTCCTGGACGCCATCGACTTGCTCGGATCGTTTGTAGGCGCGCATCGCCAGCAAGCGTTTAAGCGCACGCTTGACCGGTTTTTCATCGCCCGCTGTCAGCAGGTTCGCCAGGTACTTCAGTGGAATACGCAGGCTGTCGACATCCGGGATCACCCCGTTCATGCCCACGGTGCCGGCGGTCGCCGCATTCTGGATCGGCGACAGCGGCGGTACGTACCAGACCATCGGCAAGGTGCGGTATTCCGGGTGCAGCGGCAGCGCCAACTTCCAGTCCACGGCCATTTTGTAGACCGGCGAACGTTGCGCAGAGTCGATCACTGACTGCGGCACACCATCGGCCAAGGCCTGACGGATCACCGCCGGGTCATTCGGGTCGAGGAAGATCTCCAGTTGTTTCTCGTACAGATCCTGCTCATTGGCGGTGCTCGCCACTTCGCTAATGCGATCAGCGTCATACAGCAGCACGCCGAGGTAGCGGATACGGCCGACACAGGTTTCAGCGCAAACGGTCGGCATCCCGGCTTCGATACGCGGGTAGCAGAAGATGCATTTCTCGGACTTGCCGCTTTTCCAGTTGAAATAGATCTTCTTGTACGGACAACCGCTGATGCACATCCGCCAGCCACGGCATTTTTCCTGGTCGATCAGGACGATGCCATCCTCTTCGCGCTTGTAGATCGCCCCGCTCGGGCACGAGGCCGCGCAGGTCGGGTTGAGGCAGTGCTCGCACAGGCGCGGCAGATACATCATGAAGGTGTTTTCGTATTCGCCGTAAATGTCCGCCTGAATCTTGTCGAAGTTCTTGTCCTTGCGGCGCTTGGCGAACTCGGTACCGAGAATCTCCTCCCAGTTCGGGCCCCACTCGATTTTCTCCATGCGCTTGCCGGAGATCAGCGAACGCGGGCGCGCTGTTGGCTGGTGCTCGCCCAGCGGCGCGGTGTGCAGGTGCTGGTAATCGAAGTCAAACGGTTCGTAATAGTCGTCGAGGCTCGGCAGGTCAGGGTTGGCGAAAATGTTCGCCAACACCCGGAATTTCCCGCCAATGCGCGGGTTGATCGTGCCGTTGGCGTTGCGAATCCAGCCGCCCTTCCACTTGTCCTGGTTTTCCCATTCTTTCGGATAGCCAATCCCCGGTTTCGATTCGACGTTGTTGAACCAGGCGTATTCCATGCCTTCGCGGCTGGTCCAGACGTTTTTGCAGGTGATCGAACAGGTGTGGCAACCGATGCATTTGTCCAGGTTCAGAACCATGCCGATTTGTGAGCGAATCTTCATCTCAGTTCTCCTCGATATCGGTCGGCAGGGGACGTGGCAGGTCATCGCCACTTGAACCATCGAGCCAGTCGACTTTGGCCATCTTGCGCACCACGACGAATTCATCGCGGTTGCAGCCGACCGTGCCGTAATAGTTGAAACCGTAGGCCTGCTGGGCATAGCCGCCGATCATGTGGGTCGGCTTGAGCACCACCCGGGTGACTGAATTGTGGTGGCCGCCACGGGTCTTGGTGGTTTCTGAACCTGGCACGTTCACGATCCGTTCCTGGGCGTGGTACATCATCACCATGCCTTCCTTGACCCGCTGGCTGACCACCGCCCGGGCGGTCAGTGCGCCGTTGGCGTTGAAGCACTCGATCCAGTCGTTGTCCTCGATGCCGGCGCGTTTCGCGTCGACCTCCGAGAGCCAGACAATCGGCCCGCCACGGCTGAGGGTCAGCATCAGCAGATTGTCGCTGTAGGTACTGTGAATGCCCCATTTCTGGTGCGGAGTGATCCAGTTCAGGACGATTTCGGTCTCGCCGTTACTGCGCTTGCCTTTCACCCCTTCGATGGTCCGGGTGTTGACCGGCGGCCGATAACTCATCAGTTGCTCGCCGAATGCCTGCATCCACGGGTGATCCTGATAGAACTGCTGACGGCCGGTGATGGTGCGCCATGGGATCGCCTCGTGAACATTGGTGTAGCCGGCGTTGTAGCTGACGTGATCGTCTTCGAGACCCGACCAGGTCGGGCTGGAAATGATCTTGCGCGGCTGTGCCTGAATATCGCGGAAACGAATCGCCTCGTGGGCCTTGGACAACGCCAGGTGACTGTGATCGATGCCGGTGAATTCCGACAACGCGGCCCAGGCCTTGACGGCGACATGGCCGTTGGTTTCCGGTGCCAGAGACAGAATCACTTCCGCGGCATCGATCGCCGTGTCGATTTTCGGCCGACCATGGCTGATCCCGGCAGCCCCTTCGTGGTGATTGAGTTCACCGAGGAACTTCACTTCGTCATCGGTGTTCCAGCTGATGCCCTTGCCGCCGTTGCCATGTTTTTCCAGCAATGGCCCCAGCGAGGAGAACTGTTTGTAGATGTTCGGGTAGTCACGCTCGACCACATGCAGGTTCGGCGCGTTCTTGCCCGGTATCGGTGCCACGCCGGCGCTTTTCCAGTCGGTGCCGCCAAACGGCTGGGCCAGTTCGCCGACGCTGTCGTGCATCAGCGGGATGGTCACCAGGTCTTTTTCAACGCCCAGGTGCCCTTCCGACATGCTGGAAAACGCCTTGGCGATGCCTTTGTAGATCTCCCAGTCGGAACGCGATTCCCAGGCCGGATCGATAGCCGCCGACAACGGGTGAATGAACGGGTGCATGTCCGAGGTGTTCATGTCGTCTTTTTCGTACCAGGTTGCGGTCGGCAAGA
Source organism: Pseudomonas sp. GW822-FHT04C11 (assembly GCF_058800905.1). NCBI lineage: Bacteria > Pseudomonadati > Pseudomonadota > Gammaproteobacteria > Pseudomonadales > Pseudomonadaceae > Pseudomonas > Pseudomonas sp. GW822-FHT04C11. Next base: position 168,672 of record NZ_JBXAMS010000004.1, read on the forward strand.
CGATGTCGGAGTAGACGCAAGTCGAGGACATGCGGAAGTCCAGCGTGGTGACCAGGTCAAGCTTGCCGATGGCACCCTCGTCCACCCATTCGGCTTCTTCGGGTTTGCAATCGCCGACCTGGCCGATGTCTTCGTTCATCACTCCGTTTTTGGTGCCGAGCAGGTACTTGAGCATGTACTCGTGGCCCTTGCCCGAGGAGCCCAGCAAGTTCGAACGCCAGATAAACATGTTGCGCGGGAAGTTCACCGGGCTGTCCGGCTGCTCGCAGGAGAACCGCAGCGAACCATCCTGCAGCGACTTGACCACGTAGTCTTTCGGGTCCATGCCGGCTGCGGCGGCATCGCGGCAAATGTGCAGCGGGTTGGTATTGAGTTGCGGTGCGCTGGGCAACCAGCCGGCACGTTCGGCGCGGATGTTGTAGTCCAGCGCATGCTCGGGAAATTGCGATTTATCGGCCAGCGGCGAGAGCACGTCGTGCATGCTCATTTTCTCGTGGCGCCATTGCGAACTGTGGGCGTAGAAGAAGCTGGTGCCGTTCATTTGACGGGGTGGACGATTCCAGTCCAGGCCGAACGCCAGGGGCAGCCAGCCGCATTGCGGACGGAGCTTTTCCTGGCCGACGTAGTGCGCCCAACCGCCACCGGTCTGACCGACACACCCGCAGAGCATGAGCATGTTGATCAGCCCGCGGTAGTTCATGTCCATGTGGTACCAGTGGTTCATTGCCGCGCCGACGATGATCATCGAGCGGCCCTTGGTCTTGTCGGCGTTGTCGGCGAACTCACGGGCGATCTGGATCGCTTTCTCACGGCTGACGCCAGTGATCTGCTCCTGCCAGGCTGGAGTTCCCGGCACCGAAGCGTCGTTGTAATCCTTGGCGACGTTAGCGCCACCGAGACCGCGGTCGATAGCCAGGTTGGCTGCCGACAGGTCAAACACCGTGGCAACTTTAGCGATGCTACCGTCTGCCAGCACCACGTTATGCACTGGCACACGGCGGTACTGCACGGCATCGCCAGCAACGTGCTGGAAGTGCTCGTGGGATTCGCCGGCAAAATACGGGAACGCCACTTCGGCGACGTCATCGCCAATCAGGCTCAGCTTGAGATCGATCTCACGGCCTTCGCCGCCTTCACGAGGGAGGATGTTCCACTTGCCCTTCTCGCCCCAGCGATAGCCGATGGAACCTTGAGGGGATACCAGTTCACCGTTGACATCCAGGGCGATGGTTTTCCATTGCGGATTGTTTTCCTGACCAAGGTTGTCGGTCAGGTCACTGGCGCGCAAGAAACGGTCCGGCTGATAACCGGCACCCGGTGCCTTGTCGGGCATTTGCTTGAGCAGCACCAGCACCGGCAAATCGGTGAAGCGCTTGGCGTAGTCAGTGAAATAAGCGCTCGGTTTGTCCAGGTGGAACTCTTTGAAGATCACATGGTTGAACGCCTGGGCCAGCGCTGCGTCAGTGCCTTGTTTAGGGTTCAGCCACAGGTCGGTGAGCTTGGCCACTTCCGAATAGTCGGGGGTGATGGCGACAGTCTTGGTGCCCTTGTAACGGACTTCGGTGAAGAAGTGCGCGTCCGGGGTGCGCGTCTGCGGGACGTTGGAGCCCCAGGCGATGATGTAGTTGGAGTTGTACCAGTCGGCCGATTCCGGCACGTCGGTCTGCTCGCCCCAGACCATCGGCGAAGCCGGTGGCAAGTCGCAGTACCAGTCGTAGAAACTCAGGCAAGCGCCGCCGATCAGCGACAGGTAACGCGAACCGGCCGCATAGCTGACCATCGACATGGCCGGGATCGGCGAGAACCCGACGATGCGGTCGGGGCCATATTGTTTGATGGTGTAGACGTTGGACGCGGCAATGATCTCGTTGACTTCCTCCCAGTTGGAACGAATGAAGCCGCCCATGCCACGCTTGCTTTTATAGGAGTCGGCCTTGACCTTGTCCTCGACGATGCTCGCCCACGCTTCCACTGGCGCCAGGGTCTGCCGCGCATCACGCCAGAGCTTGAGCAACGGCTTGCGGATTTTCGGGTACTTGAGCCGGTTGGCGCTGTAGATGTACCAGCTGTAACTGGCGCCACGCGGGCAACCACGGGGTTCATGGTTAGGCAGATCGTTGCGGGTACGCGGGTAGTCGGTCTGCTGGGTTTCCCAAGTGATCAAGCCGTTCTTGACGTAGATTTTCCACGAACAAGACCCGGTGCAGTTCACCCCGTGGGTGGAACGCACGATCTTGTCGTACTGCCAGCGCGAACGGTAGACGTTCTCCCAGTCGCGAGACTCTTTGCGGGTCTCGCCGTGACCGTCGGAAAACTCGTTTTGCTTGCGATTGAAAAACCGCAGTTGATCCAGTAAATGACTCACGGTGTGTCCTCTCAGGCTTGCTGCGGGGTTCTGTGCCCCGCCCACGCAGGTTGGATTCGGATCGTCTTAGCAGGGGGTTGCGGCGCCTTTGCGCGCGTACCACCACCAGGTCACCACAATGCAGCTCAGGTAAAAGCCGACGAACATGTAGAAAGCCATCTCAGGGCCGCCGGTCTGGGCCATCGAAGTGCCGAAGGATTTGGGAATGAAGAACGCACCGAAGGCGCCAATGGCCGAACTGAAACCGAGGACGGCGGCCGACTCTTTGCCGGCATCCTTGAGCGCTTGTTCGCGCACGGCGGGTGGTTTTCCGGCAGAGGCTTTTTCATGCTGGGTGCGAAAGATCACCGGGATCATCCGGAAGGTGGAGCCATTGCCGACACCGGTGGTGATGAACAGCAGCATGAACATGCCAAGGAAGCCGTAGAAGTTGCCGCCCGAACCGTTCTGGGGGAGGAAGTGCAATACGCCGAAGACCATCACGATCATCAGCATGAAGTTCCACAAGGTCACTTTCGCGCCACCGAGCTTGTCCGCCAGCCAGCCACCCAATGGGCGTACCAGCGCGCCGACCAATGGGCCGAGGAAGGCGAATTTCAAGGCGATGACATCAGGAAAGGAGGTCTTGATCAGCAGCGGAAACGCTGCGGAAAAACCGATAAACGAACCGAAAGTCGCCAGGTACAACCAGCACATCAGCCAGTTGTGCTTGCGTTTGAAGATAACGGCCTGGTCGCTGAACGAAGCGCGGGCACTGGACAGATCATTCATGCCGAACCAGGCCAGCAGCGTCACCAACACAATGAACGGCACCCAGATCAACCCGGCATTCTGCAACCACAATTGACCACCGTCGGCCAGGACTTGCGGTTTGCCGCCCATAAAGCCGAACACACCGAAGGTGATCACCAGCGGTACACAGAATTGCATCACCGAAACGCCCAGGTTACCCAACCCGGCGTTGAGGCCAAGGGCTGTACCCTGCTGAGACTTGGGATAGAAGAAGCTGATGTTGGACATGCTTGAGGCAAAGTTGCCGCCACCAAAACCGCAGAGCAAGGCGATCAATACGAACACGCTGTAAGAGGTGCTTGGGTTCTGCACGGCGAAACCCATCCAGATCGAGGGCAGCAACAGCGATGCGGTACTCAGGGCGGTCCAGCGCCGGCCACCGAAAATCGGCACCATGAATGAGTAGAAGACGCGCAAGGTCGCACCAGACAAACCCGGCAACGCCGCCAGCCAAAACAACTGGTCGGTGGTGAAGCTGAAGCCGATGGCATTCAAACGCACAATTACCGTGCTCCAGACCATCCACACCGCAAAGGCCAGCAGCAGTGCAGGAATGGAAATCCACAGGTTGCGGGTGGCAGTCTGTTTGCCGCTACGCCCCCAGAATGCGGGGTCCTCGGGGCGCCAGTCATGTATGACCGGGCCTTTGTCAGGCTTTTGCAGAACGGACATGTTCTTCTCCTTGGGCAATGCTGGAAAACGGGGAAGTGGTCACCGGCAGCTCTTTACCGAACACCGGGGTCTTGCGTATTTCGCTGAAGTACATCCAGGTGAGGGAGACCCAGACCACGCCGTACATCAACATGAAGCAGGAAGAGCGCACCCCGGTGAGGTCCACCAGGGCGCCGAACAGAATCGGCAACACGAAACCGCCCAGGCCGCCCGCCAGGCCAACGATGCCGGACACGGCCCCCATGTTTTTCGGGTAGTCATTGGCGATGTATTTGAAAACCGAGGCTTTGCCGAACGCGAAGGCGATGCCCATGACGAATAGCAGCACGGTAAACAGCGCGGGATTCAGGCCGATGTGAAAATCCATCGGACCATTGAGGGTCTGCACTTGCAGTTGGGTCTGTGGGTAGGAGAGCAGGAACAGGCAGATCCAGCTGACCCACAACACCCACCAGGTCACGCTTTGCGCGCCCCAGCGATCCGACATCCAGCCGCCGACGGCACGCAGGACCCCGCCGGGCAGGGAAAAACAGGCCGCCAGCAGCGCTGCGCTTTGCAGGCTGAAACCGTATTCCTGCACGTAGTACTTGGTCATCCACAAGGCCAGGGCGACGTAGCCGCCGAAGACGATCGAGTAGTACTGGCAGTAGCGCCACACCGCCGGATCTTTCAGCGAACGCAACTGTTCACGCAAGCTGGCGCCGGCGGCACTACGGTGGTTCTTGTTTTCGGCGCTGACGAACCAGAACAACAGCGCGGTAATGAACAGGATCGCGCTGAAGACCTTTGGCACCAGTTGCCAACTGCCGGCAGCGATCAGTGCCGGAGCGAGAAACTTGGTCACTGCGGCTCCCGCATTGCCGGCACCAAAGATGCCCATGGCGAAGCCCTGGTTCTCCTTGTCGAACCATTTGGCGACGTAGGCAATGCCCACTGAAAACGAGCCACCGGCCAGACCGACGAACAAGCCCAGTACCAGGAATTGCCAGTAGGCGGTGGCGTGACTGATCAGGTACAGCGGTGCGACGCAGGACAGCATCAGCAAGAAGAACACGCTGCGACCACCAAAGCGGTCAGTCAGCAGGCCCAGCGGTAAACGCACCAGCGAGCCGGTCAGCACCGGGGTTGCGGCCAAGAGGCCGAACTGGGTTTCGTTGAGCTGGAGCAGTTCCTTGATCGGTACCCCGAGCACAGCAAACATCATCCAGACCATGAAACAGACGGTGAAGGCCAACGTACTCATGCCCAGCACCAAGCCTTGTCGTACACGCGGTTGGATCACAATGCTCTCCAGTCAGTTAGCCATGGCGGCAGACTAGAGAGGCGAACCCCGCAAAAACTTGATCCACGTCAACGAAGCCCATGAGGGCAAGGGGCTATCCTTGCCCGGCCTACCTCCAAGGAGGTAGTTCGAGAAAACCTTGAAACCCTTTATTTATCAGCTTCTTAAGGTTTTCCAGTAACGCCATTGCCGACAGGGAGACGTCGGCAACTCTTTAGAGGTAGCGCACCCGGGACTGGCTGCAAAACCGCACTCCGGGACGCCGTATGCTCAGTTTCCGTGTCTTTCCCCAGGATCAGTACCGATGATGCGCTGGTTGCGCAGCTCCCTGCCCGCTCGCGCCGGGTTGGCAGTGATCCTTATCGCCATACTCGCCCTTGCCAGTTCATTGAGCGCCGGATTGATCGCCTGGTTCAGTCAGGGCGATGCCGCAGCGATCAACACCGCAGGCTCGGTGCGCATGGAGACGTACCACCTGAGCTGGAAACTGGCCGCTGGCGCACCTGGCGAAGAAGTCGCCAGCATCACCGACAGCCTGCAAACTCGCCTCAACAGCCAGTCACTCAAAGCGGTACTGGAAGATGGCCCGCCCACCGCTCTGCAAATCAGCTATGGGCAAATCCAGCAACGCTGGAACGAGGATTTACGCCCGGCACTCGAACGTGGCGATGCGGCCTCTTTTCAGGCGATGACCCAGCCTTTCGTTGAACAACTGAACCAGTTTGTCAGCCTGTTGCAGCGCGAAAGCGAACAAAAGCAAGGCTGGCAACAGGCGATCCAGGGCCTGGCCTTGTTCACCACCATGATCGTCCTGCTGGTTGGGCTATATGAACTGCAGTACGGCGTTGTCACGCCCTTGAAAGAATTGGTGGACGCCACCCAGCGCTTTCGTCGTGGCGATTTCAAGGTGCGGGTCAACCATCAGTCCCAGGACGAACTGGGCCAGTTGGCCATGAGTTTCAATGCCATGGCGGAAACGATCGAAGAATCGCATCGCACCCTGGAGAGCCAGGTCCAGCAAAAAACCCTGAACTTGCAACAAGCCAATGCAGCCCTGGAGCTGCTGTACCAAAGCAGTCGAAACCTGGCCACACGCCTGGCCAACGCCGAAGGCCTGGACGAGTTGATCCGGCGCTTCCAGCAACGCCTGCCCGGCTTGCGTCTGTCGCTGTGTCTACAAGGACACTTGCAGGCACCCGCCCAGCAATTACTCGCCCTGCATGGGGCAAACAGTCGGGATGTTTGCGCCAGCAGCGATTGCGCCACGTGCCTGAAGCACCAAAAAACCAACCCGCAGACTTTCAGCATCAGCAACCAGGGCAGCGAACTGGGGGAGCTCAAGGCGCATTTTGTCGACGGGCATCCGGCGCAGGCCTGGGAAACCCAGTTGATCCAGGCCCTGGCCAACCTGATTGGCACCTCGCTTTCGCTCAAACGCCAACGGGAACAGGATCATCGCCTGCTGTTGCTCGAAGAGCGCACGATCATCGCCCGCGAACTGCACGATTCACTGGCCCAGGCCCTGTCCTACATGAAACTGCAAGTCAGCCGCATGCAGACCCTGATGCGCCGTGGCGAACCAGTCGAAACCCTGGAAACCGTCACCGCCGAATTGCGCGAGGGGCTGAACAATGCCTACCGCCAGTTACGCGAACTGCTGACCACCTTTCGCTTGCAGATTCACGATGCGGGACTGGTGCAAGAGCTCAAGGACACCGCCGAGGAGTTCTCCCGTCGCGGAGAATTTCAGGTGCACCTGCACGTCGATGCGCTGGCCTTTCCGCTCTCCGCCAGCGAGCAAATCCACATTCTGCAGATCACCCGCGAGGCACTCTCCAACTGCCTGCGCCACGCCCACGCACAAAACGCCTGGCTACAACTGCGCCAGGACGGCGAAACCGTCAGGCTCATCGTCGAAGACGACGGGCGCGGCTTCAGCGGCAACGTCGACCAGCGCGAACACCACGGCCTGAACATCATGGACGAACGAGCTCGCAGCTTGCACGGCCAATTGCAGATATTTTCCAGGGAGCCGCAAGGCACCCGTGTCCAACTGGAATTCCAGCCGGAGTTTCTCGGGCAGCAAACAGAAGGTAGCGTCACATGAACCCGTCCCAACAACACACCATCCTGCTGGTAGACGACCATCCGATGATGCGTCACGGCATCCGCCAGATGCTCGAACTCGAAGATGATTTCAAGATCGTCGGCGAAGCCGGCAACGGCGAAGAAGCACTTAGCCTCATTGAGCCGCTGCAGCCGGATCTGGTTTTGCTCGATAACAACATGCCGCAGATGAATGGCATTCAAACCCTGCGCCGATTACGGGCGATGCATTACACCGGCAAGGTGCTGCTGTTCACTGTCTCGGATGCTGAAGACGATATTCGCGATGCACTGCGCCTGGATGCCGACGGCTATCTGCTCAAGGACATGGAGCCCGAACTGTTGATTCAGTACATCCGTGATGCGCTGAACGGCGCGTTGGTGGTCAGCCCGGGGCTGACCCAAGTCATGGCCCAGGCGCTGCGTGCTCCTGCGCGTCAGGCGGTGGTAGAACTGACCGAACGTGAGCGGCAGGTGCTGAAAATCATCGCCAGCGGCTTCAGCAACAAAGTCATCGGGCACAAGCTCGGCATCACCGAAGGAACGGTCAAGGTTCACGTCAAGAACCTGCTGCATAAACTCGGCTTGCGTTCACGGGTCGAGGCGGCGGTGTGGGCCATGGAGCATCTGCGCAACGCCGGCTGACGGGTATTCCTCTTTGGAGGTAGGCCTGCAGAGGCATAGGTCATCCGGGCCGCGCCCTCTACTATGACCGTCAGCGGAGGTACGCCATGCTGACCCACCCTTCTATCGTTTTAACGTTGCGCCGTCATCACCTGTTCAGCCAATTGCCGGAGAAAGTCTTCGAGGAAGTCTGCAGCCAGGCCATGCTCAAGCGCCTGAGTTGTCACTGCACACTCATGCACCAGGGGGATCCGGCCAAGCGTTTTTTCCTGCTGGTCAGCGGTCAGATCAAGTTGTACCGGCTCACCGGCGAAGGTCAGGAAAACCTCGTGGAGATCATCCAGCCAGGTCAGACTTTTGCCGAAGCCTTGCTGTTCAGCCAGGCCCGACTCTATCCAGTGAGCGCCACCGCGCTGAAAGACAGTGTGCTGGTCAGTATCGAGGGCAACCATTACCGCAACGCCCTGGAGGACCAGCCGAAGGTTTGCCTGGCGATTCTGGCCAGCATGAGCGTTCACTTGCACCTGCGTCTGCGGGACATAGACACGTTGACGCTGGCGAGCGCGAGCCGTCGGGTCATCAATTTCCTGCTCCAGGAACGCCATCCCGTCACTGGCCAGATCGTCTTGCAAGTATCCAAACGCCTGGTGGCATCGAAACTGGGGATTCAGCCGGAAACCTTTTCGCGGATTTTGCATCGGTTGGTCGAGTGCGGCCTGATTGCGATGGAACGACGCAATATCCGCATCCTCGCCAAAGAAGAGGCACTGGCGGCGTTCCAGTAGGCAGAATTGACCGCAATCAATTGAGTAACGTCATGCGCCTTGCACACTGGAAGAGCCCATCAATGGAGAGTGTCAATGCCCCCCTCAACTTTGCCTCTGGTTTACTCCTGCTCAGGCTGCTCCAACGTCGCCCAACTGGCCAACACCCTGGCCGTGCGGCTGGATCGCAGCGGCTTGGCTGAAATGTCCTGCATCGTCGGTATCGGAGGGCATGTGCCAGCGTTGCTCAACAAGGCGCGCTCGGGGCGCCGGATTTTCGCGCTGGACGGCTGCCCGCTGCAATGCGTCGAAAACTGCCTCAAGCAACATGGCCTGCATGCTGATGTGCACCTGATCCTGAGCCACTATGGGCTGCGCAAACGCCATGGCGAAGACTGCACGCAGGCGCAGAGTGATGAGTTGTTTGAGGGGATCAGGCAGTTGATTGCCAGTGATACTCGCCAGCATGAAACCGACAGCAAACGATGGCTTGAGGGCTGACGAAAATCTAATGTGGGAATGAGTCTGCTCGCGAAGGCGGTCTGTGGTTTGTTGATTGAGTACATATCCATTTCTGCCGTTACGGCGGCTTAGGGTTCCGCCCTTACGGCGGGTCACTTTCGAAAAGCGCGAAAGTAACCAAAGCGCTCTTGCCCCTTTCGTTCGGTGCCTCGCCCAGGCTCGGCATGCCCTCGCTCCGGTCCTGCTCCGTGGGCCCGCCGCCATCGGCCATCCATGGCCGGGGGCGGCTAACCCGGCATCCATGCCGGGTTGCCCACTGCGCAGAACCTCCACTCGGCCTCTCGAGGGGGCGTGCACCGCAAAGGCGAGGCGGCCTACCGGCCGGCCTGTCTCTTCAAACGTACTCATTTCCCTGTGGGAGCAAGCTCGCTCCCACAGATTCAATGCCACTTTGGCTCTAGCTGTTGATCTTGCTTTGGCTTTGGCTTTGGCTTTGGCTTTGGCTTTTGATCTTGATCTTGATCTTGATCTGCCCCGTCGGAAGGCCGAGTGGAGGTTCTGCGCAGTGGGCACCGCGGCAAGGATGCCGCGGTAGCCGCCCCCGGCCATGGATGGCCGATGGCGGCGGGCCCACGGAGCAGGACCGGAGCAAGGGTACCCTGAGCCTAGGCGAAGGGCCGCACGTCAGGGGCGAAAGCGTTTGGTTACTTTGCGCTTTTCAAAGTAACCCGCCGTAAGGGCGGAACCCTAAGCCGCCGTTACCGCAGAAATGGATATGTACTCCGACCAAAAATACAGGTCGGCTATCAGGCCGCCAACCCCTTCCCCGCCCGCTCCAGATTGCGCCACAACCAAACAGGCAAAACATCGGGATCAAGACTGTCGATCAGATTCTTCAACGCCAGCCCCAACTCCGTATCCCCTTCAATCACCAAACGCCTGCGAAAAAACAGCGTGTCCGGATCTTCCTGGCGACTGGCCAGGAGCAGAAACTCTCGCCAATTGCCGCTGATGGTCACGTGAGCCGTGGCCTGCCTGGCAATTTGCAAGCCCTCGCGGCCCAGCGTCAGATACCAGGACAAGCCCAGATCCGGAATCCGCAGGCACAGCCAACGCCCACGCAGCACGTCGAACTCACCCTCGCGCAATGGCTCGGCGAGGCAGCGATTCAGTGCCTGTTGCAACGCCAGGCGCTGCACGGCAAAAGGCACCCGACGCACCAGCGGCAATAAGCGGTCGGCGCCTTTCAACAGCCACTTTTTTCGGTTCAACACAGGCCAACCTCCTCGACGCGCAACATGCCGGCCTGGCCATGCCAGTAACCATTGCAGCCTTCGACGAACAGCGGCGGTGTCTCGCCCAGACGAACCCGTTGATAGGCGCCGATCACCTCGGCCATGCCCTGAGCACGCGGGCTCAGACGCAGCAGATCGGCGCCGCAGGCCACCAGCCCGGAATAATCGGCCAGTAGATTGGTCACCTGCGCCGACATCGTTTGAATGCCATTGAGGGTGAACAACGGCTGCCCTTCCTGGCTGGTCAGCGCGAGACCATCGGGGTAGTTGATACAGCAAAACTGGCAGTCGTCCTTGGGCCGATTTTCCGCACGGGCCGTAAAACACCGTGCGGAATAGGCCAACGGCAAATGCCCATAGGCGAAGATTTCCACTTCCGGTACTGTGCGGCCAAGTCCGCGGACCTGCTCGATCACATCGCCAATCAACGCTGCCGAACATTCTACTGGCGGCACCCAACGGGTCATTCCGCAGTCCAGCAATTGCGTCAGCGCGTGCCCGTTGTACAAATTGAGCGCCGGACCGCCCACGAACGGCAATTTGCGCTCGGCCAGGAACTGCACCGCGCCCATGTCGTTGGCCTCCACCAGCAATTGGCCGTTGTCGCAGAGTCGGCGCAGGCTGGAGAGTTCGGACGCGGCTTCGATCAGTGTCAGGCTGGAGATCACCAATTGCGCCTGGCTGCAGGCCTGTAACTCGCGCCCCAACCCCAGCCATTGATCCAGTGAAAAAGCCCGACGTTTCGAACACACGGTTTCCCCCAGGTAAATCACATCCAGAGGCAAGGCCGACATCTCGGCGTAAAAGTTGCTGAGTTGCGCTTTGTCCCAATAGAACAGGACTGGCCCAAGACTGAGCTTCATGTTCCGTCCCTCATTGCCATGATCGATGATAAGCACCCAGGGTGGTCTGGCTGCCTTCCGACAAGCCGGCCAGTACCTGACGCCATTCCTCCTTGACCCGAAAACTGCCCGGTGAACCACGATGGGCATCCAGTGCCGCCCGCCAGACGCGAGTGACTTGTTCGACATAGGCCGGACTGCGTTGTCGGCCCTCGATTTTTACCGCTTCGACACCGATGGCCGTCAGCTCCGGGAGCAAGTCGAGGGTGTCGAGGCTGGTGGGTTCCTCCAGCGCATGAAAGCGTTTGCCGTCGACCAGGAAGCGACCCTTGCACAAGGTCGGGTAACCGGCCGGTTCGTCAGGGGTATAGCGGTCAATCAGCACTTCGCTGAGTCGTGCGCTCAAGCCTTGAGCGTCCTCGCTCCAGCGCACCGCCTTGGCCGGCGAACAGACACCGCACAGGTTCGGCGACTCGCCGGTAATGTAGGAGGACAGGTGGCAACGCCCTTCGGCCATGATGCACAAGCTGCCGAAGCCAAACACCTCGATGGGTACCGGGCTGCTGGCGGCAACCTGGCGTACTTGCGCCAACGACAACACCCGCGGCAACACCGCGCGTCGAATGCCGTAGCGCTGGGCATAAAACTCCAGCGCTGCGGCATGGGTTGCCGAGCCTTGGACCGACAGGTGCAACGCCAGTTGCGGATGTCGCTGGCTGGCATAGTCGAGCACCCCCGGGTCAGCGGCGATCAGCGCATCCACGCCGAAATCGGCAGCACGATCGACTGCCCGCTGCCAGCGCTCCCAGCCCTTGGGTTGCGGGTAAGTGTTGACCGCGACGTAGAGTTTGCGTTGATGCTGACGGATGTGGGCGACTGCAGCGTCGAACTGCTTGTCGTCCATGTTGAGGCCCGCGAAATGCCGGGCGTTGGTGTCATCGCGAAAGCCGACATAGACGGCATCGGCGCCTTGGCGCACCGCCGCTTTTAGCGCAGGCAGGTTCCCTGCCGGGCAGACCAGTTGCATGGGTAATCCTCATGAAAAAACGCAGTCCGGGGCCTGATCAGTCATGGTTGGAGTGCGCTTGTGGCGAGCGAGCTTGTTCCGGGCGGCGTTCCGACGCTGGACTGCACAGCAGGCCTGAATAACAGGGCCGCTTCGCGACCCAGCGGGAGCAAGCTCCCTCGCCACACAGTCTAGCCAGACCGGCAGGCACGGCCTTGACGGCAATCAATTGCCATCAATGCATCAGGTCGGCGAAGGACAGGAACATCACGTTGTCGTGCTTGAGTACTTGCTGCTCGCACTCGATCACCGCCAGCCCGTCGGCCCAGCAGGCAGCAGTCAACATCGCCGAGCTTTGCTGAGGGTGCAGCTCCACGCTCAACTGGCCGTCAGCACCAGGCGTCAGCCTTGCCCGCAGGTACTGCCGGCGCTTGTTGCGTTGCAACCAGTCGAATCCGGCCGGGACGGCTAATGGCACCGGCAGCACGTCAGTCACGCCCTGGGCCCTGAGCAGGAACGGACGCACCACCACCAACGCGGTAATCAGCGCCGCCGAAGGATTGCCCGGCATGCCGATCCAGGGTTTGCCGGCGACTTCGCCATAAGCCAGTGGTTTACCCGGCTGAATGGCCAACCGCCAGAAATCCACGCTGCCCAGTTCCTCGATTGCCTGTTTGAGGTGGTCCTCCTCGCCTACCGACACGCCGCCGGAACTCAGCAACATGTCGCATTCCGAAGAAGCCAGGCTCAAGGCATGCCGACTGGCCGCCAACTCATCGGCCATGACGCCATAGTCGTGTACCTCAACGCCCCAACCGCGCAACAGCGCAGCCAGGCAATAGCGATTGCTGTTGTAAATCTGCCCCCGCACCAATGCATCGCCTGGCTCACGCAGTTCATTTCCGCTGCTGAGCAAGCACACCTGCAACGGTCGATAGACCTCGACCCGCGCTATGCCTGCGCCGGCCAGCAACCCCAGTTCTTGTGCGCGCAGGCGCTTGCCGGCCTTGAGTAACAGATCGCCTCGACGAACCTCTTCGCCTTTCTTACGCACGTGATCCCCCGCAATCACGGGCGGGAACCAGACACGCTCGCCCTCGATACGGCAGCGCTCCTGTGGCACCACCGTATCGGCCCCCGCAGGCAATGGCGCACCGGTAAAGATCTGCACCGCCTGCTGTGCGATCAAGGGCAAGCAGGCCTGATCCCCCGCCGCAATTCGCCCGCCAATCGGCAGATAACCACCTTCCGATGGCAGGTCGGCCGCCCTGAGGGCATAACCGTCCATGGCACTGTTGTCCCAGGCCGGCAGGTTCACCAGGGAGTGAAGGTCGGCTGCCAGAACTCGCCCCAAGGCTTGATCCAGACCGATCATTTGCGCCTGGGGTGGTGGCGGTGCCTGATCCAACAGACGATCGATGGCCTCGTCGACGGGTATCAGGTTGCCGAGATCGCACACCCGACCGGTCATGAGCGTGTCTCGCAGGCTTCGATGACCCGCTGCGTTTGCGGCTTCAAATGCGGGGCGAAGTTGCACGGGCCGGTACGACTGTCCAGTTGTTCCAACAGGATCATGTTCCAGGCTGTTCGGCAGGCCCCCGGCGAACCCGGAACGCAACACACCAGCACACCGTTGCTCATCCCGGCCAATGCCCGTGACTGCAAACTGGACATGCCGATTTCCGCCAGGGAGACCTGACGAAACAGTTCGCCAAAGCCTTCCACATGTTTGTCCAGCAAGGGCAAGACGGCTTGCGGCGTATTGTCGCGAGCGGTGAAGCCGGTGCCGCCGGTCATCAGTACAACCTGCACCTTGGGGTCGGCGATCCAGAGGGATACCTTTGCGCGGATCTGATAAATATCATCCTTGACCAGATCACGATCGACCAGCACATGCCCGGCCGTTTGCAGCAAATCAGTCAGGGTCTGTCCCGAGGTGTCGGTCTCGAAGGTGCGCGTATCGCTGATGGTCAACACGGCAATGTTCAGGGGTTCAAACGTGCGTTGCGCCAGATGGGCCATATCCAAGCCTTCCCGTAGATGAGGGTTTGGCCAAGCCTGAACCGCAATCGCGGCCTGGCCTATTCCTCCAAGGAGGTACCTCGACCGGGCAAATAGAGGCTCAAGGCGCCAGGCGGCTGCGATACCACACCCTGTCCTGCAGGCGGTAATCGAGACGGTCATGCAAGCGGTCGGCACGCCCCTGCCAGAACTCCAGGCGTTCCGGGTGCAGGCAGTAGCCGCCCCAATGCTCGGGTCGCGGCACGGTCTGGCCAACGAAACGTTTGATGGTGTCGGCCAACAGCGATTCCAGCGCTGCCCGACTGACCAGCGGCCGGCTCTGCGGTGAAGCCCAGGCACCCAGCCGACTGGCCATGGAGCGGGAATCGAAGTACGCGTCCGAGAGTTGCGGATCGAGCCTGGACACCTGCCCTTCAATACGAACCTGACGCTCCAGCCCCGGCCAGAAAAACGTCATGGCGGCATTCGGGTTAGCGGCCAGTTGCAGGCCTTTGTCGCTCTGGTAATTGCCAAAAAACGTAAAGCCGTCGTCGCTCAAACCTTTGAGCAGCAGAACCCGGCAATGTGGTCGCCCGTCACTGTCGACCGTCGCCAACATCATGCTATTGGCCTCGACAGGCGCGCACTCGGTGTCGCGTGCCTGTTGCAACCACTGTCGAAACATGGCCAGGGGATCGTCCAGCGCAGCCTCATCCTGCAGGCCATTAAGGGTGTAGTTACGGCGCATCTGAGCCAGGGAAAGGGGCATGACGGTGATCTCCGGATGGTTTTTCGCAGTGTGCGAGCCACTGCGCCAAGCCACCTTGACCGTCATCAACATGCTGCGCCGCCCAGACTTACTTAAGGCGAAGACGCCGGGCCAGTTTGTGCAGATTGCTGGGATCGACTTCCAGCAACCGCGCGGCGCTGGCCCAGTTTTCCCCGGAAAGGCTCAGGGCATGGAGAATTTTTTGCCGCTGACAATCGTCGACGGCGTCGCTCAGGGCCTGGAATGGCACATCAGACGTCACTTCCCGCGGCGGTTCGACGCTCACCCCTGCAGCGACCATCGTACTGTCGAGATCGAGGACTTGCGGCTCCAGCGTCATGATCAGTGCGCGACTGGTGCCACGGCTGAGCTGCTTCAACGCGGCGCGACTGATCACATGCTCCAGCTCGCGCACATTGCCCGGCCAGGTATACGCCAGCAAGGCCCGCTCGGCCGCAGGCGACAAGCGCAAACCACGCAGGCCGAGCCGCGCCCGATTGAGTTCCAGGAAGTGCCCGGCCAGCATCAACACATCGTGACCGCGTTCGCGCAGTGACGGAATCGGCACCGGGTACACCGAGAGCCGGTGATACAGGTCCGCACGAAACAGGCCATCGCGGATACTGTCTGGCAGATGCCGGTTGGTCGCGGCGATGATTCGCACATCGACATGCAACGGCTTGTCCGCCCCCAGTCGCTGGATCTCGCCGTTTTGCAACGTTCGCAGCAACTTCGCTTGAACGCTTAACGGCAATTCACCCACTTCATCGAGAAACAGCGTGCCGCCGTTGGCCGCATCGAAACGACCCGCGCGGTCGCTGGTGGCGCCGGAAAATGCGCCTTTGACATGGCCGAACAACTCACTCTCTGCCAAAGACTCCGGCAAGGCGGCACAGTTGACCTGTACCAGCGGCTTGTGGCTGCGACGCGAAAGACGGTGCAGCCGTCGGGCGAACAGCTCCTTGCCGACGCCCGTTTCGCCCAACAGCAACACCGGCAAATCGGAATCGGCCAGTACATCCAGCTCATTGAGCAACTGGTGCAACACCTCACTCTGACCGAGGATTTCACCTTCATCCGCAGGCATCCGCAGGTCTTGAAGATCGCTGCGGGACAAGCGCAAGCTGCGGTTTTCCTGTTCAAGCCGGGTGACGCGCACGGCGGCTTCGATCTGCAACGTGCAACGCTTGAGCTCCTCCCGCGCACGGCTGTCGAAGGTTCCGGCATGCAGCGCATCGAGGGTGATCGCGCCCCAGATGCGACCCTCCACATACAGGCTCACACCCATGCAGTCATGCACCGGCAACGGCTCGCCGACATGGTTGTCGAGCAGGCCGTCATAGGGGTCCGGCAGTCGACTGTCCGGCTCGAACCAGGTCGGCTCGCGCGACGCCATGATCGCTGCCAGCCGAGGATGCTGAGCAATGACAAACCGGCGTCCCAACGCCTCATGCACCAGCCCCACCGTCGCGACAGGCCTGAGACTGTCGTCGTCCAGACGCAGTAATCCCACCGCGCCACTGTTGAAGTATTCGCGCAGGGTCTGCACCAGTCGTTGCAAGCGTACGGCATTGGGCAACTCGACAATCAGGTCGGCTGCCAGGCTTTCTCGCAGCATGGTAGTAATTACCCTCTATGGTTGGATTCACCCTGAAGCGTCAGGGTATCTATCACCACAACTAAAAATTAATCCATATGAATCAGTCGTTTAAATATGGCATGCCGGATGCAATGAGCCTGGGGAACCGTTGAAACCCAAATAAGGAACCCCGATGAGCCAGACCCTACTGGAACAAAGCCTCGGCCAACTGGCCTGCGATATACCCGGTGCCACCCGGATATTTCATACCTTCAAACTGGACTTCTGCTGTGGCGGCCATAAAAGCCTGCGTGAAGCAGCCCAGGGCAAAAACCTCGACCCGATGCTGATTGCCGATGCCCTGCACACTCTGCAAGACGCCGGTGAAACCCAGCACGACTGGCGCAACGAGCCGTCGGAACTGTTGATCGCCCACCTCCTCACGCGCTATCACGCCCGCCACCGCGAGCAACTGCCGGAACTGATCCGTCTGGCCCGCCGGGTCGAGCACGTCCACGGCGCGCGCAGCAGCTGCCCCAATGGCTTGGCCGATCTCCTGACCGACATGCAACAAGAACTCGAAGGCCACATGCTCAAGGAAGAACAAGTGCTCTTCCCGATGCTGCAAAAGGGCATCGGTGCTCAAGCGGCTCCGCCGATCCAGGTGCTGCGCTTCGAACATGATCAACATGGCGAAGCGCTGGAAAAGATGCTCGCCCTGACCAATCACATAATCCCGCCCGCCGATGCCTGCAACACCTGGCGTGCGCTCTATCGCGGACTGTTGGAGTTCAAAGACGACTTGATGCAGCACATCCACCTGGAAAACAACGTGTTGTTCATTAACGCCCTGACCCCCCGCCATTGATCGCTTGCCGGCCACACCCAACCCGCGCCATCCCACCGGTTGACGCGGGTTTTGTTTATGAAGGACGTCTTGCGATCAGCCATGCCAATAGAACATGGCCTTGGCCAGGATCACGATCAACAGCATGTGCCCGAGGATGCTGCGGCGAATCCAGCTTGCGCGGGGCGCGGTCAGGCGCGCGTGGGTCAGCCAATAGGCCAGCAGCAAGTAATGACCAATGATGCTCAGGGCCAACAGGATTTTCAGGCTCAGCAACGTACCAAAACTGCTGGCCAGCGGCTGACTCAATGCGCCCCGGTACTGCCATGCCAAACCGATGCCGGCGCCATATAACAGCAACACCACGCCGTGCAGCACCTTGCGCGAGCGCACTGCAATCGTCTGGTCCGCGGTCAATTGCGCGGCCGCCATCAAATGCTGGCGGGCGTGATGCCAGATCACCACCTCGAAAAATAGCGTGCCGATAAAGGCAATCGCCGCCAACAGGTGTGTGACCAGCAGATAGGGATACATCAGCGTCCGCCTCCTTCAGTTCGTTGGCTCATCCCGGATGACCGTCAACTCGGGTGCGCAGCAACATCGGCCCATAACGCCAGGCGAACAACGCAAACGCCAGCGTCCAGCAAAGACCGGCCAGCCACAACGCCGGCAATGGGAAAAACAGGATCAACACCACTCGGCTCAGACATGCCAGGTTGAGCACGATGAACGCCAGAGTCATGCCCGGCGGCGGTTCCAGTGCACGGCCGGTGTGCCCGAGGCTGACCCGCGCGATCATCGCCAGCACCAGGCCGCCCATGGCCCCAATGGTCAGACAGTGCACCGCCAGACTCGGGTTAACCGGCACGCCAAAATGCCAGAACGCCATCCCGAGACACGCCACCGCCAGCCAGCCATAGGCCAGGTGCAACGACCACAGCAACGGCACGCGCCAGAGTGCCCGGTCATGCCAGCGCACCAGACGCACCAGATGCCCTGCCGCCAGCACCGCGAACAGCAGACCCACCCAGACATTGGGAACGAGCGCGGGTCCTGCGGCATACAACAACGCCACCAACGGCGAACCGACCAACAGCAGTCGATCCAGCCAGGGCCAGGCGGCAACACCTTCCACCCGACCAAGGCCACGCTGGGTGAAGAACGGAATCACCCGCCCGCCGATCAACCCCATCATCGCCGCCACCAGCCAGATGCCGGTCAGCACGCCCTGGCGCTGCCAGCCTTCATGCCCCTCGACCAAGCCATACAGGGACAACCCATCGGCCACGGCCAACAACAGCAAAACCAGCACAATCGGGTAGTTACGTTTCTGCCGCACCTTCCACAAGGTGAAGCCCATGAGGATCGCCACCGCCAACGGGAACGCCAGCTCCAGCACCGCGAGCAACGGCCACGGTGCGTTGGCCAGCCAGGCCACGCGCGCCAGTAACCACAGCAGCGCCAGCGCAGCCAACGGTTTGCCGCTGAGGCCGGGGCGACCGGTCCAGGTCTGCACGGCCGTCAGCAGAAAGCCCGCGATAATCGCCAGCGCAAACCCGAACAACAGTTCATGCCGATGCCAGCCCAGCCAACCGCCTGCCGGCTGCCAGCCGGAAATCCCACCACTGAAGGCGGCCAGCCAAAGCGGTATGACCAGCACCGCCAACAGGCAGCCCGCGAGGAAAAATGGCCGAAAGGCCAGCCGTAACAGCGGTGGGATCGCCAACGCTTTACGGCGCTCAAGCACTTGCATAAAGCCACTCCTCTGCCTTGTTGCGGACCTGGCACCAACCCGCAGGCGCCGAGGTAAATCCCGGGGCCATCATCGGGTATTACCGATCCATTGCCTTTGTCGCAGATCAAGTGTGCAAGGGGCGTGCCCCGATACTCATTCGAACCCCGGTGGCGAGGGGGCTTGCCCCCGTTGGAGTGCGAAGCGCTCCTGAAACCAGCATCCGCGACGCGTCATATAGAACCCATCAGCCAGTTTTACGACTGCTGCGCAGCCGAACGGGGGCGAGCCCCCTCACCACGGGGTGATCGGCTCAGGGTAGAAATGACCCTTTAATGGTTATTTACACCCCAGGCAGCATAGTCTTTTTTACCCTCACACCTGAGAACCCCACTAAACAAAGGCCTCCGAGCCTGGCCCACGTCTTGCTCTGCATGGGCAACCTTATAGAAATCCTGGATCCCTCTCGATTGCCCGGAGTCGTCATGAAAAAAATCATCCAGCCACTGGCCTGGTTTGTGGTGTTGACCTCAGTCCTGGCCCTGGCCAGCAGTCTCTCCCTGGGCCTCGTTTGACGGGATAACCGCTCCTTCCTCAATCTTCAGGATGAATTTCCATGGTGCTTCATCGTGTCCATCACCAGATTCTGCGCAGTCATCACTTGTTCGAGCCGTTGAATGAAGAACAGCTGGATGAGTTGATGAGTACCAGCCACTTGCTGAGCATCGACAAAGGCGAGCCGTTGTTCCGTCAGGGTGAGCCGGCAGATTCGTTTTATTTCATAATTGCCGGGGCGGTGAAAATCTACCGGTTGACACCCGATGGGCAGGAGAAAGTGTTTGAAGTCATCGGGGATCGACAAACCTTCGCCGAGGCGATGATGTTGATGGACACACCCAACTATGTAGCCTCGGCCGAGGCGGTCTGCCCCACCCAGCTCTACCGGCTGTCCAACAGCACCTACATGCGCCTGCTCCAGAGCAACAGCCGGTTGACCTTTGCGTTGCTCGGCAAGCTCTGCGTTCGCTTGCATCAACGGGTCAATGAAATCGAAACCTTGTCCCTGAAAAACGCCACCCACCGGGTCGTGCGTTACCTGCTGACGCAACTGGTGCGCCAGCAAACCGTAAACAGCCATTTCGAGCTGCCGATGGCCAAGCAGCTGATTGCCGGGCATCTGTCGATCCAGCCGGAAACCTTTTCGCGGATCATCCGGCGCCTGATCGATGAAAACATCATCACTCAGGACGGCCGCCAGATCGCCATTCTTGATCGTCTGCGCCTGGAGCAGTTTGAGTGAGCACCTTGCCCGTCTGCCTGTATTGCCAACACCCTAACCCGCCAAAACAATCCGAATGCCTCCAATGCGGCATGCCCCTGCCGGCGATGGCCGAACGTGCTCAGGAACGTCGGCTGCGCCGGTTCAGGTGGTTCTGTATCGGCCTGACAATCTTTTGCATAGCAATGTTTTTCGGGTTGCCGCGCGGCATCAGTTGATGCCGCTTGAGTCAGACCCGGGCTCAAGGCTGAGTCAGTTGGCGATACAACTGCGGCAAACGCAGCGGCAATTGCTCAGGCTGACGGATCACGGTGTAGCCATTGGCGCCAAACATGTACGGCAGGTAATCCCCGGCCTCACGATCAATGGTGATACAGAACGGCGTCAGTCCTTGACGCCGTGCCTCCAGCACCGCCTCGCGGGTGTCTTCAACACCGTAGCGGCCCTCGTACAAATCCAGATCATTCGGTTTGCCATCTGTCAGCAGCAGCAACAGTTTACTGCGCCGTTTGCTGCTGCCCAGCAGGCGCGTGGCCTGGCGAATCGCAGCCCCCATGCGCGTGTAATACCCAGGTTTGAGCCCTTGAATACGACCTCGGGTGTTGTCGTCATAGCGCTGGGTGAAGGACTTGAGTTCCTGCATGCGCACTTGCTGACGACGCAGTGAGGAAAACCCGTACAGGGCGAAATCATCCCCCAGCCCCGACAGGGTTTCGCCAAACAGCAACAGCGTGTCACGGATGACATCAATCACACGATGCTCATCGTTCAGGTGTGCGTCGGTGGACATCGACATATCGGCCAGTAACAGGCACGCCAGGTCGCGGCGCGTCTGGCGTTGCTCCATGAACAGACCGCGCTCGGCACACTGGCCATGCTCGCGTTCAACGTGAAAATCCAGCCAGGCCTGCATGTCCAGTTCCGAGCCCTGAAGTTGCTGGCGTAACCACTGACGGTCATTGCGCAAGTGCTCGAACTGGCGTCGCAGGCGCTGCGCCGAAACCTTCAACCGAGGCGGCAGCGGCTGCGCATCACAGTCACGGGGCACCATCATTTGCAGATTGACGAAGTCGCCCTGCATCTGCTGTTTTCGATAGTCCCACTCTGGCAACTTGATGCCCTCGCCCAAGGGAATATCGTCGACATCGGCCGGTGGCAAATCCAGGTGCAGCTTCAGCCCGCCGCCCTTGCGCAGCCGGGTGCGCGACAGGGTCAATTCGTCCAGATCATCAGCGACCCTGGCTGCGTCCTGGTCTTCGCTGTCATCCGACCAGCGATCCAGGTCCACGTGTTCGGTCCAACTGAACAGGTTCTCCAGACGCACCACCAACAATCCACCGTCACGGGGGCTGTCATCAATGCGTTTGGCGCGTTTGCGCCCACCTTTCTGCTCGCCGGGTGGAGTCGTCAACGATTCTTCGGATTCATCACCCAGATCGGCCGCCAGCGGGCTGGCGAGATGTTGCGGCGGGTACAACCACAACGGCAGCGGCCATGCCGCCCGTTCGCTACGCGGAAAATTCTCGACACTGCCCGGCTCGCGCAACGCCTGGCATAAGACGCGCTCCAGTGCCGCTTCACTACGGCTCAATGAGGCCGGGTCCGGGCGCAATTGCAGGTGGGCCTCGACCAATCGCTGGTAGCGCGCGCGTAGTGCTGGATAGCGCCGCAACAGCAATTGCGTCCAGCGCTGGTTGTCCCGCCCCCAATGCCGCATCCGACCAGCCTGCGCTGCCAGCAACGCGAGCCAACGATAGAGCTCCTCATTCAGTGCGACTTCAGGGAACACCGCGAGGCTCGACGGCAGCCGCAGGGTATTTTCGTCACACCACGCCAAGGGCACTTGTTTGCAGGTGCCGGCGATTTGCTGCAGCACGTTACGCCGCAGCAGCAGATCGCGGTCGCTGGCCGCTTCAAGCCCGATGCCATTGGCACCGCCCATGGCGCGGAACAACAGCGCCAGTGGGCGTTGCTGGTTGATCAGTTCAACCCGTGCTTCGGGGAAATCCGGGCTGGCGCGCCGGGTGATGAAGCGGTGCCAGGCACTGCCTACCCACTCTTCCAGTTCGACGGTAAAGGCCATGCTGTTTGCCCTTGTTGGACACCAAAAAAACGGCCCGCTGTATCAGCCGGGCCGACCTTTTCTAGCCGTTAACCCGGCTCATGAAGGCACCACGGCCGCCGGGGCGCGCAAGGCGGCACGCCCCCGCTGCTTGAAACTGAACAAATAGCAGAGCAGCCCGGCGAGGAAACCGACCCCGGCCCCCAGACGCGTCCAGAACAGCACCTGCAAATGTTCGACCGTGGCCATGAACGGCAAGGCAATTCCGTCAGCCTGCCAGCGTTGCAGGTAGATCTGTACAACACCGGCAGCGGTGAGCAACAACGTGATCATCACCATCGACAGGGTCATCATCCAGAAGCCCCAGATCTCCAGAGTCTGCGAGCGCTCGTCGCCGGCCTCACCCAACCCGCGCAAGCGTGGCATGGCGTAGCTGATCAAGGTCATGACGATCATCGCGTAAGCCCCGTAGAAGGCCAGGTGAGCATGAGCTGCCGTCAGTTGCGAACCGTGGGTGTAGAAGTTGACCGGGGCCAGGGTGTGTAGAAAGCCCCAGACGCCCGCACCGAAGAAGGCCGTCACCGTGGTGCCCTTGGCCCACAGCGTCGCGGCGCGGTTCGGGTGTTGCCGACGCCGGTTCTTCACTGTGCTGAAGGCGAATATCACCATCGCCAGGAAGGGCAGCGGCTCCATCGCGGAGAAGATTGAACCGACCCACAACCAGACCTCAGGTGCGCCAATCCAGAAGAAGTGGTGACCCGTGCCGATGATCCCGGTAATCAGCGCCATGGCGATAATCACATACAGCCATTTCTCCACGACTTCCCGGTCTACACCAGTGATCTTGATCAGCACGAAGGCCAGCATCGCCCCCATGATCAGTTCCCACACGCCTTCCACCCAAAGATGCACCACCCACCACCAATAGAACTTGTCGCGGGCCAGGTTGCCGGGGTTATAGAAGGAAAACAGGAAGAACACCGCCAGCCCGATCAGCCCGGTCATCATGACCATGCTGACGGTGGTCTTGCGACCTTTGAGCAGGGTCATGCCGATGTTGTAGAGAAAGCCCAGGCACACCAGCACAATGCCCATCTTGGTGATGGTTGGTTGCTCCAGAAACTCGCGCCCCATCGTCGGCAGCAACTCGTTGTGGGTCAACCTGGCCAGGCCGGCATAAGGCACCAGCAAGTAACCGAGGATAGTCAGCACACCAGCAGCGGCGAATACCCAGAACAGAATGAGCGCCAACCTTGGACTGTGCAGTTCGCGATCGGCCTCTTCCGGAATCAAGTAGTAGGCAGCGCCCATAAAGCCGAACAGTAACCAGACGATCAGCAGGTTTGTGTGGACCATTCGCGCCACGTTGAAGGGAATGATCGGGAACAGAAAATCCCCGATCACGTATTGCAGGCCCATGATCAAACCGAACAACACCTGACCAAGAAACAGCATCAAGGCGAACACGAAGTAGGGTTTGGCCACAGCTTGCGAGGCAAATTTCAGATGCGGATTAGCCATGCTCATCTCTCAGCCCTCCTTGTTTGGCGGCCAGCCATTGGTGTTGATTTTCGAGCTCCATTTGAGGAACTCGGCGATGTCGTCCACCTCCTGCTCACTCAACTTGAACTGAGGCATCGCTCGCCGGCCCGGTATGCCCAACGGCTGCATTTTCATCCAGGCATGCAGGAAGGGTTTGAAGCCGTCCTCCCCGCCCCGGCGCTGGAACACATTGCCCAACTCAGGCGCAAAGTAGGCGCCTTCGCCCAGTAATGTGTGGCAACCGATGCAGTTGTTTTGCTCCCAGACCGTTTTGCCGCGTATCACTGATTCAGTTAATTGCGCTTCATTGCTGCGCTTTGGAAAGGTTTGTTCCGTGTGATAGGTCAAAGCCAGGAATATCAGGAAGAAAAAGATGCTTCCCCCGAAATAGATGTTCCTGGCCATGCCTTTTGTGAAGGTCTCTGACATGGTCGCTTCCTCGTTGCTTGGCCCGTCCATGATAGGAAGCGAAGGGTTGAAACCCGCTTGATGGCGATCAAGAAAGCCAGATGGTTTTGGTCGGGTATAGGCACCAGGACGCCAGGCACTACCCGTGGCGAGGGAGCTTGCTCCCGCTCGGTTGCGAAGCAGCCGTAAACCTGTGCCTGCTTTCTATCTGAATATTCGCGGTGACTGGTTTTAGGGCCGCTGCGCGCCCCAACGGGAGCAAGCTCCCTCGCCACGGGTTGGCTAGTCGAGCAACACCAGCGTCAGCCCCACAACGACTGCCAAAACCAGCGCCCAGCTCACCATCAACCGGCGCCACAATCGCGGCGCATGGCGCATCTCCATGAAGCCATCGGTGATCAGCCAGGCCTTGCCAACCGCCACCAGCAAAATGGCAATGGACAACAGCCACGTCGCGCCGACTTGTGACAACACAACGGTGCACACGCTTAACGTGGCCAGCGCGGCCCAGCAGACCAGCAGTAACCTGGAAGCGGACATAAAACCTCCCGTCAATTCAGCACGTAGACCAGCGGAAACAGCACGACCCAGATCAGGTCGACCATGTGCCAATACAGCACACCGGATTCAAACCCGCTGCGATTGTCTTCGTTGTACAAGCCACAACGACAACGCTCGGCCAACCATCCGAGAATGACCATGCCAAGCAATACATGGAGAAAATGAAAACCGGTGAGGATCCAGTAAAGGGTGAAAAAAGTGTTGCGCTCCATGCCCAGCCCCGAGGCCAGCAAGTGCTGGTATTCGGTAAGTTTCAACACCACGTAGACGCTGCCGGCAAGCAACGCTGCCAGCAAAAGCACGGCGCCGTGACGGGACCGAGAGCGCCTGACTTGCTCCTGAGCCAGCGCGGCGAACAGCCCGGCGGTGAGCAGGCTCAGGGTCATCGCCAGGCCGGTAGAGGTGTTGAGCAACAGACGGTTTTCGCCGAACAGCTGCGGCTTGAGCGCCTGGGTCACGGCAAACGCCAGGATCAGAATCGCAAACACCGACAGTTCGGCCAGAATAAAAAACCACATCGCCAAGTCGCCCGGCAGGTGACCACGCACAACGCCCCTGGACTCAGCCGAAGTGGACATCAACCACGTCCATCAGCGCCGCAACCGTCAGCGGATCATCGCTCAACGGCTCGGCCAGGCAGGCCATGCACGCCTCACGCGGACTCATGCCGGAGCGGATCATTCGCGCCGTAAAAATCAGCAGCCGCGTCGAGGCGACCTCTTCCAGATCATGCTGATCGAGCCGGCGCAGCGCCTGCCCCAGCCTGACCACTTGCGCCGCCAGGGCGCAGTCCACCTGCGCTTCCCTGGCGACAATGCGCTCTTCGTCAGCCACCGGCGGATAGCCGAAGCGCATCGCCACGAAGCGTTGGCGGGTGCTGGGTTTCATGCCTTTGAGCAGGTTCTGGTAACCGGGGTTGTACGACACCACCAGCATGAATGAGGGCGGCGCCTTCAACACTTCGCCGATGCGTTCCAGAAACAATTCCCGACGATCATCGGCCAGTGGATGCAGTACCACCACGGTGTCCTGACGGGCCTCGACCACTTCGTCGAGGTAGCAGATACCTCCTTCTCGCACCGCGCGGGTCAACGGCCCATCCTGCCACCACGTGCCCTGGGCGCCGATCAAATGCCGGCCGATAAGGTCGGCGG
Organism: Pseudomonas sp. GW822-FHT04C11; assembly: GCF_058800905.1. Classification (NCBI taxonomy): domain Bacteria; kingdom Pseudomonadati; phylum Pseudomonadota; class Gammaproteobacteria; order Pseudomonadales; family Pseudomonadaceae; genus Pseudomonas; species Pseudomonas sp. GW822-FHT04C11. Next base: position 194,816 of record NZ_JBXAMS010000004.1, read on the forward strand.
CACTTAGATCATCGTGGCAAGCCACGGTGTAGAGCGGCAGTTTCAGCCGGTGGGCCATGTGCTGGACGAAACGGGTCTTGCCGCACCCGGTCGGGCCTTTGATCAGCACCGGCATGCCGTGACGCCAGGCCTGCTCGAACAGCGCCTGCTCATTATTCAGCGGTTGGTAGAACGGTTCGACGTGGTGTTCGCAAGACGGGATACGGTCCATGGGCTGCCTGTTCCAAAAGCGGATTCAAGCAACACGCTACGAGCGCCTGCGACAACCTGGCAAGTGACATGGCCGGCAAACTTGATCGCGGTCAAGCGAGCATTGGCCTGCTCGGGCATAGCCTTGCACGGCACTAAGAACCTGCGTTCTGCGCTGCCGTCAAAGCACATCGCAAAGGTCTTGCCTGAGGAGAAATGGAATGCTGATCAGCAATAGAAAAACGTTTGCTCTGACTGCCGCCACACTGTGTTCAACGCTGGCCCTGGCAATGAGTCATGCCGTTGCCGCTGAGGAACCTGCCGCAGGAGCAGCCACCCCGCCCATGGTCAAAACCGCGGGAGCGCCGGACCTGAGCCAGGCCGACTTCGACGCATCCAAGGAGATCTACTTCCAGCGCTGCGCCGGTTGCCACGGCGTTCTGCGCAAAGGTGCCACCGGAAAACCACTGACACCGGACATCACCCAGTCCCGTGGGCAACCGTATCTGGAGGCCTTGATTACTTATGGGTCACCGGCGGGCATGCCGAATTGGGGGACGTCCAACGCCCTGACCAAGGACCAGATCACGGCAATGGCCAAGTTCATTCAGCACACGCCGCCAACGCCGCCGGAATGGGGCATGGCCGAGACGCTGAAAACCTGGAAAGTACTGGTCAAGCCCGAGGACCGTCCGAAAAAACAGCTGAGCAAACTCAATCTGCCCAACCTGTTTTCGGTGACGTTACGCGATGACGGCAAGATCGCTCTGATCGACGGTGACAGCAAGAAAATCGTCAAGCTGATCGAGACTGGTTATGCGGTGCACATTTCGCGTATTTCAGCCTCCGGTCGCTACCTGCTAGTGATTGGTCGAGACGCCCGGATCGACATGATCGACCTGTGGCCGGTGGAGCCGACCAAGGTCGCCGAAGTCAAAGTGGGCATCGAAGCACGCTCGGTGGAGACCTCCAAGTTCAAGGGCTACCAAGACAAATACACCATCGCCGGTTCCTATTGGCCGCCGCAGTTCACCATCATGGATGGCGAAACCCTGGAGCCGAAGCAAATCGTCTCGACCCGTGGCATGACCGTCGACAAACAGGAGTACCACCCGGAACCCCGGGTCGCGGCGATCATCGCCTCCCACGAATGGCCGGAGTTCATCGTCAACGTCAAGGAAACCGGCAAGGTCATGCTGGTCAATTACCAGGACATCAAAAACCTCACCGTCACCTACATCGATGCCGCGCCGTTCCTGCATGACGGTGGTTGGGACAGCACTCATCGGTATTTCATGACCGCCGCCAACAACTCCAACAAGATCGCCGTGATCGACTCCAAAGAGCGCAAATTGACTGCTTTGGTGGACGTCGGAAAAACCCCTCACCCAGGCCGCGGCGCCAACTTCGACCATCCGGCTTACGGGCCAGTCTGGGCCACCAGCCATCTGGGAGATGACGGTATCTCGCTGATCGGCACCGACCCGATCAAACACCCGCAATACGCCTGGAAACAGGTCGCCTCGCTCAAGGGCCAGGGCGGCGGTTCGTTGTTCATCAAGACCCACCCCAACTCGCGCCACCTGTATGTCGACACCACCCTCAACCCGGACGCCAAGCTCAGTCAGTCGGTGGCGGTGTTCAATCTCGACAAGCTCGACGCCGGCTACACCGTGCTGCCCATCGCCGAGTACGCCGGCATCAAGCAAGGGGCCATGCGCGTCGTACAACCGGAGTACAACAAGGCCGGCGATGAGGTCTGGTTCTCCGTGTGGAGTGGCCAGGCAGACGAGTCGGCACTGGTGGTGATCGACGACAAAACCCTGAAGCTCAAATCAGTCATCAAGGACAAACGGCTGATTACGCCCACCGGAAAATTCAACGTCTACAACACCCAACACGACATTTATTGAGCTCCATCAATGAAAGGAATCGTCATGAAAAATACGCTGATATCACTGATCGTCCTGGCTGGCGCATTGAGCCTGCAACCGGTGATGGCGCAAGACGCGCCAGAGCTGTTCAAGAGCAAACCCTGCGCCGCCTGCCATGCCATCGACACCAAGCTCGTCGGCCCGGCGCTCAAGGAGGTGGCCGCCAAGAACGCTGGTGTCGCCGATGCCGCAAACACCCTGGCCAACCACATCAAGAACGGCACACAAGGCAATTGGGGACCGATACCGATGCCGGCCAACCCAGTAACGGATGAAGAAGCGCAGACCCTCGCGACCTGGGTCTTGAGTCTCAAATAGCCAACGGGAGGGCGTCATGAAGGTTTATCGACACGCGGTGCTTCTGGCGGCCCTCCTCCTCATTTGCGCAACCTCGGTAGCGACGCCGGACGCCAAGCGTCAGGCGCAACTCGAACACCTGCTGGCCCAGGATTGCGGTGCCTGTCATGGGCTGCGAATGACCGGTGGGCTGGGCCCTGAACTGACCCGTAGCGCACTGTCCGGCAAGCCCCGGGACAGCCTGATTGCCACCGTCACCCAAGGTCGCCCCGGCACCGCCATGCCCGGTTGGGGCCCGCTGCTCAGTGCTGACGACATCCGTTGGCTGGTCAATCTTCTTCTCCAGGGATATCCCGCATCATGACCCGTTCAATCCTGCTGTCAGCGGCGACCGGCCTCTTGTTATCCGCCTGCGTTCAGTCACCCCTGCGCGGCACGGGCGACCTGGGCGTAGTGATTGAGCGCACCAGCGGTAGCGTACAAATCATCGAAAGCGACACCCGCACCGCGCTGGCTCGCCTCGAAGGTTTGGGCGACCTGTCCCATGCCTCGGTGGTGTTCTCCCACGACCAGCGCTATGCCTATGTGTTCGGTCGCGACGGCGGGCTGAGCAAAATCGACCTGCTGACCCAACGCATCGACCATAGGGTCATCCAGGGCGGCAACAGCATCGGCGGCGCCATCAGTCAGGACGGCAAGTTGATCGCGGTGTCCAACTATGTGCCCGGCGGCGTCAAGGTATTCGATGCCAACACCCTGCAACAGGTGGCCGACATTCCCGCCACAGCCCTGGCCGATGGCAGCAAACGCTCTCGGGTGGTTGGTCTGGTGGATGCCCCCGGACAACGCTTCGTGTTCAGCCTGTTCGATAGCGGCGAAATCTGGACCGCCGACTTCAGCCGAGGCAACACACCGCAAATCAACCGCTTCAAGAACATCGGCCAACAGCCCTACGATGCCTTGATTACCCCGGATGGACGCTATTACATGGCCGGGCTGTTCGGCGAAGACGGCATGGCCCAACTCGACCTCTGGCATCTGGAGCGTGGCGTGCAGCGGGTGCTTGGTGATTACGGGCACGGCCAGGTGAAATTACCCGTCTACAAGATGCCCCATCTGGAAGGCTGGGCGGTTGCTGACAACCAGGCCTTCGTGCCCGCCGTCGGCCGCCATCAAGTGCTGGTAATGGATTCGCGCAGCTGGCAGCAGACCGCGGCCATCCCTGTGGCCGGGCAGCCGGTGTTCGTCACCTCACGGCCAGACGGTCGGCAGCTGTGGGTCAATTTCGCCTACCCGGACAACGATCGGGTTCAGGTGATCGATACCGAAACCCACGCCGTGGTCGCCGACCTGCGACCGGGGCCGGCGGTGCTGCACATGGAGTTCACCCCGCGCGGCGACCAGTTGTGGCTGTCATTACGCGATGGCAATCAGATTCAGGTCTGGGACCCGTACAGCCTGAAGCTGCTGAGCACCCTTCCCGCCATCGCGCCGAGTGGCATCTTCTTCAGCAGTCGCGCACAGAAAATGGGCTATTGAAATGAACCTCGACCTGCTCAGCCGCCAACTGATCGATCGCTTCCAGCACGACATGCCACTGTGCCCGGAACCGTATAAAGAGATCGCCAAAGTCCTCGGTTGCGACGAGGCGCAAGTGCTGGCCTGCCTGCAAGCAATGGATCAGGCCGGCACCCTCTCGCGGATCGGCCCGGTGTTCGAACACAGCCGCGCCGGGGCCAGCACCCTCGCCGCCTTCGCCGTGCCCGCCGAACGCCTGCAACAAGTCGCCGAGCGCGTCAGCCAGTATCCCGAGGTCAATCACAACTACGCACGGGAGCATTTCTACAACCTGTGGTTTGTGTTGACCGGGCCTGATCGCCCACACATCGAACGCGTACTCGACGAACTCGAGAAAGATACCGGCCTCACGCCGCTGGATCTGCCGATGTTGACCGCTTACCGCATCAACCTCGGTTTTGCCCTGGGAGAAGGCCCATGAAGCCGGGATTGAGCCCCAAACAGGCACTGGCGCTACGTCGGCATCTGGAAGGCGGATTGCCGAGAGTATCACGGCCTTATCAGGCCCTCGCGGAACAGATAAGCGCCGATGAAAACCAGGTGCTCGCGCAAATGCATCAGTGGCACGAACAAGGGCTGTTTCGGCGGGTCGGTCTGGTGCTCAACCATCGCGCGCTGGGTTTTGCTGCCAACGCCATGCTGGTGCTGGATGTTCCGGACGCGCTGATCGACGAAGTCGGCCAACGCCTGGGGCAAGCGCCCGGTATCACCCTCTGCTATCAACGGCCGCGGCGCCTGCCGCAGTGGCGCTACAACCTTTTCTGCATGGTTCACGGTCGCCAACGCGCGCAGGTCGAGGCGCAGATCCAGGCGTTGCTGGAAGAACACTTGCTGAGCGACCTGCCCCACCAACTGCTGTTCAGCACCCACGTCTTTAAACAGTGCGGCGGACGCTTTGCCGCCTCCTCAACGGGAACCACGCCCCATGGATGATCTTGACCGTCGGCTGATCAACCGTTTGCAACTGGGCCTGCCGCTGGTGCGTAACCCCTGGCAGGCACTGGCCAGCGAACTGGACAGCAGCAGTACTGAATTGCTCCACCGCGTCCACGAACTGCTCTGTGAGGGAATACTCACGCGCTTCGGTCCGATGTTCGACATCGAACGCCTCGGTGGCGCCTTCACCCTCGCGGCGCTGGCGGTGCCGGAAGAACGGTTCGAAGAGGTCGCCGAGCAACTGCACGCCCTGCCTGAAGTGGCGCACAACTATCGACGCGAACACGCCTGGAACATGTGGTTCGTACTCGGCTGCGCGACCGAACAAGGTATCACCGAAACCTTGCAGCACATCGAAACCCTGACCGGTTTGCCGCTGCTCAACGTGCCCAAAGAGGAGACTTACCATGTCGGTCTGTACTTCCCGGTCTGAAGACACCCTGGCACACCGACTGATCGAATTGACCCAAGCGGGCCTGCCGCTGCTGGACGACCCTTGGACCTGGCTAGCCGAACAGCTGAACCTGAGTATCGAATCGACCCTGGATTTGCTCAAGCGCTTGCAGGCCGAGGGCGCGATCCGACGCATCGCCGCCGTCCCCAACCACTATCGCCTCGGATATCGCTACAACGGCATGACAGTCTGGGATGTGCGCGACACCGATATGCCGCGCCTCGGTGCGCTGATCGGTGCACAGCCTTTTGTCAGCCACTGTTATCGACGCCCGCGACGAACCGCGTGGCGCTACAACCTGTTCGCCATGGTCCACGGTCGCAGCCGCGAGGAAATCGACAGCTACCGCGAACACCTGCGCTACTTGCTGGGCGACGCCTGTGTCGCCGACGAGATGCTGGTGAGCAGTCGCATCCTGAAAAAAACCGGTTTACGGCTACCGCCAGCACCACGCTGAACACACGCTGGCTCAAGGAGATTTGCATGTTGAGGATCAGCCAATATCTGCGCGCCCTGACCGGCCGGGTGCCTGCCCCCAGAACCAGCCCTCCGGGCAGCAACCGGCCGCCGGTGGTGATCTGGAACCTGCTCAGGCGCTGCAACCTGACCTGCAAACACTGCTACGCCACCTCGGCCGACAGTGTCTTTCGCGACGAACTGGATACGGCCGCCGCGCTGACCGTGATTGACGACCTGCACGACGCTGGCGTGAAGGTACTGATTCTTTCCGGGGGGGAACCGCTGTTGCGCGAGGATCTGTTTGTGCTCGGCGCCTATGCCCGCGCCAAAGGTTTTTTTGTGGCCTTGTCCACCAATGGCACGCTGATCGATGAGCAGAACATCGCGCAGATCAGCGCGGCGAGGTTCGACTATGTCGGGATCAGCATCGATGGCCTGGAAGCCACCCATGACACCTTCCGCCAGCTGAAGGGCAGCTTCGCCCGCTCCATGCACGCGATCCAGCTCTGTCGCGAACAAGGCATTCGCGTCGGTCTGCGAACCACATTGACCCAGGAGAACCATGCGCAACTGCCCCAACTGCTGGCGTTGATGCGCGAGTACGACGTGCAGAAGTTTTATCTGTCGCACCTCAACTACAGCGGTCGCGGCAAACGCAGCCGCCAGCTCGACGCCCGACAGCAGATGAGCCGCGAGGCGATGACGCTGATCTTCGAACGGGCCTGGGAAGACATCCAGCACGGTCGCGACAGCGATTTTGTCAGCGGCAACAACGATGCCGACGCGATTCTCTTGCTGCAATGGGTGGGCCTGCATCTACCCGAACATTACCCACGCCTGGAACATATGCTCCGCGCCTGGGGCGGCAACGCCTCGGGCAGCGGCATCGCCAACATCGACAACACCGGTGAAGTACACCCCGACACCTATTGGTGGCAGCACTCGGTGGGCAATGTCCGGCACACGCCGTTTCGCACACTGTGGCTGGATCACCCGGACGCCTTGTTGCAGCAGCTGCGCGCGCATCCTCGGGCCGTCGGTGGCCGCTGTGGTCAATGCCGCTGGCTAAGCATCTGCAACGGCAATACCCGCACCCGCGCCTGGGCCGAAGGTGATCTCTGGGGCCAGGACCCCGGTTGCCACCTCAGCGATGAAGAAATCGGCATACCACCCTCAACGATCATCCCTTGCGTCATGCACTGAAGCACCCGCCTGGCGAGCCATCTGACACAGGATGGGGCCGGACCACCTGATGAAGCACCAAGGACGTCCCATGCATCCATCGATTATTTTACCGGCTGCACTTGAGTCCCCGTTCAGACCGGGCGAAGTCGCCTTGGTCGGCGCCGGCCCCGGCGATCCACGCTTGCTGACCCTGCGTGCCTGGAGCCTGTTGATGCAAGCCGACGCCGTGGTTTACGACCGCCTGATCAGCCCCGAGCTGCTGACGCTGATCCCCCTCACCTGTGCCCGGCATTACGTCGGCAAGGCGAGCGGCTGCCACAGCCTGCCCCAGGAACAGATCAACGAACTACTCGCCGACCTCGCCGATCTGGGGCAGCGCGTGGTCCGGCTCAAGGGTGGCGACCCGTTCATATTCGGCCGCGGCGCCGAGGAGTTGGAGTATCTGCTGCAACGTAACATTGATTGCCAGGTGGTCCCCGGCATTACTGCCGCCTCCGGGTGTAGCGCTTACGCCGGCATTCCGCTGACCCATCGGGATCTGGTCAACTCCTGCCGTTTCATCACTGGGCACCTGCAACGCGATGGAGAGTTGGCACTGCCCTGGAGCAGCCTGGCCGACAGCACTCAGACCCTGGTGTTTTACATGGGGTTATCGAACCTTGGGATTATCGCGCAGCGCTTGATCGAGGCCGGAATGCCCGCCGACACGCCGGCGGCGCTGATCAGCAACGGTACGCGGCCCGACCAGCATGTTGCTCGAGGCAGGCTGCACCAGTTACCGACCCTGGCGCAGGATTGCCCACCTGGCATTCCGACGCTGACGGTGATCGGCAAAGTGGTTGATCTGTTCGCTACTCAACAACAGGAATACCCGGCGCGTTTTTACCCCGCCCCAGCGCTGCAACGCTACCCCAAGGTGGCGATATGAGGCGGATTCTGCTTGCCCCATTGTTGTGGATCGGTCCGGCTCATGCCGGTGCGGCGGTTCTGCCCTCCGATGCGGCCGCCAACCTCTACCAACAGCATTGCCAGAGCTGCCATGGCGCCAACCGTTTCGGCGGTGCGGGGCCGGCCTTGCTGCCGGAGAGTCTGAGCCGGATCAAACCTGACGAAATCCGCAGCGTTATCCAGAACGGTCGCCCCGCGAGTCAGATGACCGGGTATGCCAACGTGTTCAACCCCACGCAGATCGACGCGATGGTGGATTACCTTCAGCAACCACCCGCCACCCCTCCCACCTGGAGTAACGATGACATTCGCGGCAGTCATTCCATTCTCACTGATATCAACAAGCTGCCCGACACTCCTCAGCATGGCGCCGATCCACTGAACCTGTTCGTGGTGGTCGAAGCCGGCGATCATCACATCGACATCCTCGACGGCGACCGCTTTGAAGTGCTGGCACGGTTTGCTTCGCACTTTGCCGTGCATGGCGGGCCGAAGTTCTCGCCGGATGGACGCTTCGTCTACGTGGCCTCTCGCGATGGCTGGATCAGTCTGTATGACTTGCACAACCTGAAACTGATCGCCGAGGTCCGCGCCGGGCTCAACACCCGCAACCTGGCGGTGAGCAAGGATGGCCGCTGGGTACTGGTGGGCAACTACTTGCCAGGCAATCTCGTGGTGCTCGATGCCCGCGATCTGTCGCTGGTCAAAACGATCCCGGCGATCGGTCAGGACGGTACCGCGTCGCGGGTCAGCGCGGTGTACACAGCCCCGCCGCGTAACAGCTTCATCGTCGCACTCAAGGATGTGAAGGAAGTCTGGGAGCTGCCCTGCGCCGGCACACCTGACTTTGAACCGCGACGGATCAAGGCAGAGGATGTGCTGGACGACTTTTCCTTTTCACCGGACTACAAGCAACTGCTGGCCACATCGCGCAAAGCCAAGGGCGGCCAGGTGATCGACCTCGACAGTGGCAAGGTGGTCACCGACATTCCGCTGCCGGGCATGCCGCACCTGGGGTCGGGGACGTATTGGAAACGTAACGGTGAGTGGGTGTTCGCCACGCCGAACATCAGCAAGGGCCTGATCTCGGTCATCGACTTCAAGACCTGGAAACTGATCAAGGAAATACCGACCCTGGGGCCAGGATTCTTCATGCGCAGTCATGTCAATTCGCGGTATGCCTGGACTGATGTGTTTTTCGGTCCCGACAACGATGCGATTCACCTGATCGACAAACAGACTCTGGAAATCGCCCACACACTACGCCCGATGCCCGGCAAGACCGCCGCCCACGTCGAATTCACCCGCGACGGTCGCTATCTGCTGCTGAGTATCTGGGCCACCAACGGTGCGCTGATTGTCTACGACAGCAACACCCTCAAAGAGATCAAGCGCCTGCCGATGAACAAGCCCTCGGGCAAGTACAACGTCGGCAACAAAATCGAGTTTGCCGAGGGCACTTCACACTAGACCTTGTGCCGATCGCTCTATCCCAAGGTGTAACCGTTGTCGACTTCCCAGTCCTGAACGTAGACACCCCGAGCACCTTGGGACAGCTGAAAAACAATCACGTTGGCCAGCGCTGACGCATCCCCGGTGCCGGGGACTTCAAACGGTGCGTGAAAACCGGCCTTTTTGATCACCGTCCAGATAGGCGTCAAACGCCATCGCCGCGCTGCGCATCATCAAATGTCCATGAGGCAACAACACCAACGCATCTTCGTGAATCTCCAGCAATCCATCGCGAACATGCTCGTCCAGTTGCATCAGCGCATCGGCAAAGTACTCGGTAAAGCAGATGGCATGACGCGTTTCAAACTTGCCGAAGTCGATCCGGCCATGACACATCAGATCGCTGATCACTTCACGGCGAAGCTGATCATCGGCGCTCAAGCGGTAACCTCGATGGACCGGTAACAAGCCTTGATCCAGTCGTGCGTAATACTGCGAAAGCTCCTTGACGCTCTGGCTGTAGCTATCGCCGACCTTGCCGATCGAAGACACCCCGAGACCGATCAAATCGCAGTCGGCGTGGGTGGAATAACCCTGGAAATTACGCTGCAAGGTGCCATTGGCCCGGGCCAACGCCAACTCATCGTCCGGCAAGGCGAAATGGTCCATGCCGATATAGACATAACCGGCCTCGGTCAGACGGCGGATAGTCAGTTCAAGCAACTCCAGCTTGCGCTCGGGTGGCGGCATATCGGTCGGACGAATCAGCCTTTGCGCGCGCACCAGCTCCGGCAAATGGGCATAGCTGTAGGCGGCAATCCGGTCCGGGCGCAACGCGATGATCTTGCCGAGGGTGACGCCGAAACTGTTCACGGTTTGCAATGGCAGGCCGTAGATAAGATCGACGCTGATCGACTTGAATTGCGCCTGACGCGCAGCAGCGACCAGTGCGTAAATTTGCTCTTCACTTTGCTGACGATTGACCGCGGCCTGCACGTCGGGATCGAAGTCCTGCACGCCGAAGCTCAGGCGATTGAATCCCAACCGACGCAGCGACTGGATCTGTTCAGTGCTGATGGTGCGAGGGTCGACTTCAATGGAAAACTCATGGTCATCGCTATCATCCATGTCAAATGCCTGGTGCAGACAGTCCATCAGCTCAGCCAGCTGTTCACTGGTCAAATAGGTCGGCGTGCCACCACCCAGATGCAGTTGTGTGAGTTTGCGGGTGCGGTCGAACAAGGCGGCTTGCATCACGATTTCGCGCTTGAGATACGTCAGGTACTCCTCGGCGCGGTGGGTTTTCCGGGTAATGATTTTATTGCAGGCGCAGTAATAACAAAGGCTCTTGCAGAACGGGATGTGGATGTACACCGACAGCGATTTTGGCGTTGCCGCCTGGTTGCTGTCCGAGGCGGCACGCTGATAGTCATCGACGGCGAACGCCTGATGAAACTGCGGCGCAGTCGGGTAAGAGGTATAGCGCGGCCCCGGGCGGTCATACTTTTCGACCAGGGCACGATTGAAATCAAACGAGATTGTCATAATCAATCCACTCGCAATGGGGGTTCATGCCCCGCACTGCCCGAATCCTTTTCAAACAGGTTGCAGATGGCATCCACGTGCGGCCGACCGGCCGGAAGAATACTGATGAAACGATCAGACAACTCAATCAACCCGTCACGGGTCAATTGCTCCAGCACAGGCCAGACGGCGGAAAAGTACTGACGAAAAATCAGTCCATAGCGCGTCTCGATTGCCTGGATATCCAGCTCCAGATCACATGCCAGGCGCTCCACGACCATGTGCCTGACCTGATTCCCTGTCTCACAGCGCCAGCCACGGCTCGTCGGCAATTGATCCATGTCCAGTTGCTGCTGATACAGCTCCAGCTTGTCGGTGTTTTGCGCATACAAATCGTCGATCTGACTGATAGCGCCCAAACCGAACCCGATATGGTCGCAATATCCGTGACGGGTAAACCCCTCACTATTGCGACGTAATCGGCCGCGCTCCTGAGCAATCGCCAAATCGTCATCGGGCCGGACAAACTGCCCCAGCCCAATGTAGTGATAACCGGCACCGATCAACTGTTCAAAACAGATCTGGCGCATGGCGCCTTTATCTTCCTCACTGCAAAACGCCCTGATTTCGTCTGCGGCCTTTGGCCGATAGCGTTGAGGTGGCCGGGCGTAATCAAACACCAGCAGCCGGTCCGGCTCCAGTTCGATGATGGTTGCCAGTTTCAACGCAAAACTTTCTGGCGTCTGCCAGGTATGGCCATAACCCAGATCGACATTGATGGATCGATAACCGAAGGTACGAGCGGCATCGATAAGCGAATGGATCGGTGCCGGGTTCTGGTAGCAGGCCACCGACATCGCGCTGTCGGCACCGATGTCTGGAACTCCGATGCTGACATGGTTGAATCCCAGATCACGCAGCACGCCCATGGTCGACCAATCGGTATGGTGAAGGTCCACTTCTACGCTGTAGTCAGCGCACTCATGTCCAAGAAAGTTGAATCGACCACGAAGGTGATTCATCAGCCGTCTCAGGTGGGCGATGGCAGGTGTTCCGCCCCCCAGATGAAACTGCTCGACCCGCTGTCCGGTCCCCAGGTGACAACCGACGAGGTCGATCTCATGTTGCAGACGCTGAAGATAGTGTTCGACACCACTGTGTTCGCATGAAATATCGCGAGGGGAACACAAGGAAGGCTTCAGGTTAGAAGGCAGTTGCACATTCAGCGACAGCGGACGGCACTTCTGTCGGCTGACGCGTAATGCACGAAGCAAATCCAGAGAGCCGATACCGTCATGGAACTTTTCAGTGTCGACATGGCAGTTGGGATCGAGCACGCCTTGATCGCACCGAGCGTTCGGCTCGCCGGGGTTGTGGAATAAATTGAGCATGACGGGTCTCAGAGACTGGCTGCGGACCGCCAGTGTCGGGGTTTGGCGATCAATGCTCCTTGATTTGCATCAAGCGCGAGCAAGGTGCTTGTCGCGCAACAGACACCCGGTACGTACAGTCACCACGTCAGGTAAAACATCCACTTGGCCAACAGTACGATGACGACCATGTGGCAGAACAGGCTGCCATGGATGAAATGCAGGTATCGAGCACTCATTCGGCCACTTTTGAACAAAAACATGGCGACCAGGAAATGCAGCAGTACGCTGACGGCCACCACGATCTTCAACATCAGCAATGTGCCGAATGATGAGCTCATCGGCGTTGCAAGGACCGGTAAATAACGCAGCCAGACCATCCCCAGCCCGGCGCCGAACAATACCAGCAGAACCCATGGAATCAAGGTGCGGGCACGTCGACCGATCCCCTGCTCGACCAGCAACATGACCTTGACGGGCAGTTGCTTGCGGATGCTTTCAAGGAACAGGACTTCGAAGAACACCGTGCCGATAAAAATCAGTGCGGCAAACAGATGCAACGTCACAAATAGCGGATAGAGCATGGGATTCTCGCTCTCAATACAGCTGAATACGATTCACTCACAGCGAGGGAAACGTCAATCCCATCGTTGCGCCGCCTCGCGATCACTGTTGCGAGCCTCGACCCAATGGGAACTCTCGGCCGTCTGTTCTTTTTTCCAGAATGGCGCGCGGGTTTTCAGGTAATCCATCACGAACGCGCAGGCCTCGAAAGCCGCCTGACGATGACTGCTGCTGATGCCGACAAACACAATAGGCTCTCCCGGTTGCAACGCTCCGATTCGATGGATCAACACCAATCCAAGTAACGGCCAGCGCTGTCGGGCTTCATCGGCGATCTTGCCAAGCACCTTTTCGGTCATCCCGGGGTAATGCTCAAGAAACAGGCCGGCGACTTCCCGTCCGACGTTGGAGTCACGCACATACCCTACACAGCTCACCACCGCGCCGACATCAAGGCTCAAGGCATGCAGCGTGTTGATTTCGGTACCGGGGTCGAGGCTGCCTGTCTGGACTCGAATCATCGATTCAGCCTCCCGTTACGGTTGGGAAAAAACCCACTTCATCACCGTCTATCAACGGCTCATCGAGCCCACACATGTCCTGGTTGCGGGAACACATGAGGTTCTGTTCGGCCAGCACCCGCCAGACACCGGAACGATGTATCAGGTGCTGACGCAACTGATCGACAGAAGTGAAATCACCTTCAATCGTTTCATCGTCACGGCCCAGCGTTTCGCGGTACCGCGAGAAATACAAAACATTCAGCTTCATTGTTCCAACGCCTGATACCAACCGCTTTTACCACCCCGTTTCTCCAATAGCCGCACCGATTCGATACTCATGCCCCGGTCCACGGCCTTGCACATGTCATACAGGGTCAAGGCCGCCACACTCGCGGCGGTCAGTGCCTCCATCTCGACACCGGTCTGTCCGGACAACTTGCACCGAGAAACAATGCGTACGCGTTGGTCACCTTCAAAACTCAGCTCAACGTTAACACTGCTCAAAAGCAGCGGATGACAGAGCGGAATCAACTCGCTCGTGCGTTTGGCCGCCTGAATGCCAGCGATCCGCGCTACCGCAAAGACATCACCTTTAGGGTGAGCACCACTGGCAATCAGTTGTCGGGTCTCGGCAAGCATATGAACCCATGCCTCAGCCACTGCTTCTCGGGACGTCACGTCTTTATCCGTAACATCGACCATTCGTGCGCGTCCCAGTGAGTCGAGGTGAGTCAGCATCAATTCCGTCATAAGCGATAAGCCTTGCGCTACCAACAGTCGGTTTCAGCGCAGAATACAGAGCGGGCCGACACATACGGTTGACGTCAATCAAGTAATCCAGACAAGGCCATTGCTACAACCTTGCGTAAATCTGGACGAACGTATCGCTCCTCGTCCCGTCAACTTCCATCCAGCCTGCAGGTCGTCCCATAAACATCTCGATCAAAAGTGTTGCGATGACCGGTTGAATCCGCCCAGTATGCGAGTCGTTTATTTCGCCAGCGGCTCTGGCGTTATCGCATGCCCCACGGCATGAGTCGCCGGGGAGATTGCTGGGACAATGCGTCGATGGAGCGGGTATTTCGGAGTTTGAAAACCGAATGGATACCAACCACGGGCTACCGAACGGCCCAAGAGGCCCAATGCGATATCAGTCATTTTTTGATGCATCGGTACAACTGAATTCGGCCCCATCAATTCAACGGTGGGCTGGCACCCGCTCAGGCCGAGAAAAAACTTAACGTCGTGTCCGGGATCAGTTGACCACTACACCCCCTCTTACAAGCATTCATCCAAGAACCTCACCACAGTCCCCATACAAGCCATCCGCTCTTCGACATGGGGCATATGACTAGAGTTTTCGAACAGTGCCCAGCGAACATCCGGAATGTGATCCAGGTAGGGTTTGACCACGGTCGGGGTCGCTTCATCGTAGAGGCCAGAAATCAGTAGGGTCGGCACGCTGATCTGCCATAGCCGATCAATGATGGTCCAGTCTTTCATGCTGCCGATCACATGAAATTCGGTGGGGCCGTTCATGGCGTGATAAACGGTAGGATCGGCATCGATCTGGGCAAAGGTGCGGGAAACCTCTCCTGGCCACGGAGTAACTCGGCAGACATGGCGATCATAAAAGACGCGTGTTGCCTCAAGGTACTCGGCAGATTTCAAAGTACCGGCCCGTTCATGCTTAAGGAGGGTTTGCTGCACGTCGTAAGGTAGAAGCAGGCGTAAGCGGTGAGCTTCACGGATCCAGACACCCATATCCGCCGGGGAGTTGGCGACAATCAATGCCCGCAGCCCCGTAGGCCGAAGTACCGCATGTTCGCTGGCCAGCATTCCACCCCAGGACTGCCCCAGGAGTGCGTAATTGTCGCTAATGCCGAGATGATCCAGCAGATTCTCCAGCTCATCGAGAAACAACGCTACGTTCCAGAACGAGGAGTCTTTTTCCGGTAGGTGGGTGGAGCGACCATTGCCCAGTTGGTCGTAATGAATTACTGGATATCCACTCGTGGCAATATCCTTGAAAGCGTCAACGTAATCATGCGTGCAGCCCGGACCTCCATGCAGGATCACGAGTGGAGTGCGGCCATCGCCGAGATCACCAGTAATGCGATACCACGTCCGATACGGGCCAAAAGATGCGAAGCCTTCGCGTATTCCGATAAATTCCATTTTGTGTGCCGCCCCTGAAAACCGTACGGCACACGATAGCGGGAGCGAAGCCACGAAATAACTAGAGAAAAAGATAGGTTTTGCCCTATTTCAGCTATCGAGCAACCGATAGTGCGTAGCCCGAACCACTGACTGGACCCGATTCTTGGCACCGAGCTTATGCATGGCCGAGGTCAGATGCAGGGTGATGGTGGCCAATGAGCGATTCAGTCGAGTGGCGATCTCAACGGTGGTCAGGCCTTCAGCCGCCCAACTCAAGCACTCACGCTCGCGCCTGGTCAGGCGGAACGGGCTCGCACGAACTTCCTTGTTGAGCAGTGGATAGGCCACTTCTTGCAGGGAATGAGAAATCAGACTGAAGTCCCCCAGCGTCTGACGGACATCCTGTAATGCACTTGCGGAACTGCCTGAACGCAGGCCTGTCAGGGTAGCGAAGCCGCCTTTGGGTAGATGAATCGGCACAGTCACACCACAAGTCATCTGAGAGTCCTGCAGATAGCTCACCACTGGCGCATGACTCTGGCCGATGAACGACCGCAGTATGGTGTCGGCATCTCGCTGATAGGACCAGACAAAGGGTGAAACAGCATTCACCGCCAGATGTTGGACAGGGTCGATTTGGTAGTAGCCCTCCCCACACCAGAGCGAATACCAATCACGGGGGGTATTGCGCAGTTTGAGCACCGAAGGCGTGATCAGTGCGCCCTCATGGTCCAGCGGCACAGGACTGTAGTCGTAAACCAGGGCGTCGAAGCCCAGCTCCTTGACCATCAGCAACGCATTGTCCATCTGTTCGTCCAGATTCCTGCCGGACAGAAGACGACTATTGAAGTCGGACAGCTTGGTCTGCATCCATTCAGCTCCCTTATTAATTTCAATCCTGAAATCGGGCAAGTAGAATGCCACGCTTGGGCGAGGGACTGCCAGACAAACCTATAAGAATTGCTAGCTTATGGGGTCTCGGTTCCTCCAGTAGAATTGGGACGACGGCGTCGTATACCCGGCACGGCTGACATTTGACAGGGAGAGTAACAATGTGGCGTGAAATCGAGCCGGACCAGCGATATACCGTGGAGGTTGATGGCCACAATCTGGCGGTTTATGGCTTCGGTGACGGCCATGAGGTGCTGTTCTGCCTCAATGGCGGCCCGGGCTTGCCTTGCGATTACCTACGTGATGCCCACGGTTGGCTCAAGGACAAGGGCTTGCGCGTCATCGCCTTTGATCAACTGGGCACTGGTGCATCGGCCAAGCCTGTCGACAAATCTCTGTGGGACATTACGCGTTATGTCGCGGAGGTGGAAACCGTCCGCGAAGCCCTCGATCTGGGCGTAATACACCTGCTTGGGCACTCATGGGGCGGCTGGTTGGCGATCGAATATGCCATTCATCACCCCCAGTCGGTGAAAACCCTGATTTTGGAAAATACCGCCGGCGATATCCCGCACTTGTCCCAGGAACTGGAGCGTCTGCGCGGTGCCCTAGGCAGCGAAACTGTGGCGATGATGCAACGCCATGAAGCCTTGGGCACCCTCAACCACCCCCAATACCAGGCGGCCATCACACTGCTCAACTATCGCCATGTCTGTCGCCTGGACGAATGGCCTGCGCCGTTGGCACGCTCCCTGAGTAACTGGAACATGGGGCCTTACGTGACGATGCAGGGCCCTAACGAGTTTCTCTACACCGGCAATCTCAAGAACTGGAACCGCATCGAGCAGATGGTCGATTTCGACATGCCGGTGCTGATCACTACCGGCCAGCATGACGAACAGACGCCGGCCTGCGCGATGCGTATGAAAATGGCGCTCAAGGATGCCGAGCTGCATGTTTTCCCCAATAGCAGCCATATGCCGTTCTACGAAGAGCCTCAAGCCTATTTCCCGGTGTTACTGGACTTCCTGCAGCGCCATCGGAGCTAGCCAATGAATCTGGCGCGCTATCGTTTCATCCTGTCCCGTCCGCTGCAGTTGTTACCGGTGCTGTTTGGGATCAGCGTGATCACCTTTGTGCTCGTGCGTTCGATTCCTGGCGACCCGGCTCGGGCACTCTTGGGCTCACGCAGCACGCCGGATGCGCTGATCAGGATTCGTGCTCAGTACGGTCTCGATCAGCCGCTGTGGATGCAATATTTCTTCTTTCTCAAGAACCTGTTGAAGGGTGACCTCGGCCAATCGCTGCTCTATAAGGTCGATGCCCTAAAATTGATCAGCACCCGCATTGAACCCACCCTGTTCCTGGTACTGGGCAGCGTGTTGCTGGCGTTACTGATCGCCGTGCCTCTGGCAACGGTGGCCGCACGCAACAAAGGCGGTTGGAGCGATAGCCTGATTCGTCTGTTCACCACCGCCGGCCTTGGGATGCCGGCGTTTTGGCTGGGAATCATGTTGATACTGCTGTTCAGTGTGCAACTGGGGTTGTTTCCGGTCTCGGGTTATGGACGTACCTGGCTGGACAAGCTGCATCACATGCTCCTGCCGTGCCTGACTATTGCCTTGGCGCTGTCCGCGGTTCTGGTGCGCAACCTGCGAGCCAGTATGCTCATGGAGTTACAGGCCGATCATGTCACCGCGGCTCGGGCTCGCGGCTTGCCCGAGGGGGCGGTATTTCGGCGACACGTGCTGCCCAACTCACTGGTGCCAGCGATCAACCTGCTGGCGGTGAATATCGGCTGGTTGATCAGCGGTACGGTAGTCATTGAAAGTCTGTTCGCCATTCCCGGTATCGGCCAATTGCTGGTGCGTGGCATTTTCACCCGTGACTACATGGTGGTGCAGGGAGTCGCCATGGTGCTGGCCTGTGCCACCGTGGTAGTCAACGTCCTAGCCGACGTGGTAACGGTGGCGATCGATCCGCGGGTGAACATGCGATGAGCAGCCAGGTCATGATTCCAGGCTGGTGCTTGCGCCTGCGTTTCAGCGTGCGCAACGGCCGTCTGGCTATCGCGTCGGGGCTGGTGATTCTATTTGGCTGGCTGTTGCTGGCGCTCTTCGCACCATGGGTCGCGCCTTTCGATCCGATCGCCCAGAACACCGATATCCGCCTGCTGGCGCCGAGTCTGGTGCATCCGTTCGGCACGGATAATTTCGGCCGTGACATTCTTTCCCGAGTGATCTGGGGAGCCCGCATCGACCTGCAGATATCGGTTATAGGAGTGGTTTTCCCTTTCCTGATCGGCACCTGTATTGGAGCACTCTCCGGCTATATCGGTGGCCGCTTCGACACGATCTGCATGCGCCTGATCGATATCATCCTGGCCTTCCCCTTTTTGGTGCTGATGTTGTCAATCATGGCCATTCTCGGGCCAGGCTTGAGCAGCTTCTACGTTGCTATGGCCTTAGTGGGCTGGGTGTCCTATGCACGGTTGATCCGTTCGCAGATCCTGGTGCTCAAGGAAAGCGATTTCGCCTTGGCAGCGAAAAGCCTGGGGTTCGGCCATGGGCGCATTCTGTTTCGGCATCTGCTGCCCAACGCCTTATTCGGCTCAATCGTGTTTTCCATGTCCGATGCGGTGCTGGTGTTGCTCAACGGTGCAGCGGTCAGTTACCTCGGTTTAGGGGTTCAGCCACCTACCGCCGAGTGGGGTACGATGGTCGCTGAAGGTCAGAGTTTTATCACCAGTGCCTGGTGGATCTGCACCTTCCCTGGGCTGGCGATCGTCACCCTGGCAATGGGTTTCAGCCTGCTGGCCGACGGTGTTGCCGAACACCTCGGAGAGCGCTCATGAGTACACCGGCGCTGCACGTCGAGGAGCTCAGCGTGATCGCCCATAACGGTGAGCGCGACGTCACTCTGGTAGATCGCTTGTCGTTTGACCTGGCCGAAGGCGAAATCCTCGGTCTAGTCGGCGAAAGCGGTTCAGGCAAGACTATGGCCTGCCGCGCCTTGATGCGTCTGCTGCCATCGCCAAGCCTGCGGGTCCAGGGCAAGGCCGTGCAGCTTGCCGGTAAGAATCTGTTACAGCTGGACGAAGCCGGAATGCGCGCCATACGTGGTCGACGGTTGGGGATGATTTTTCAGAATCCCAGCAGTCACCTTGATCCGTTAATGCGTATCGGTGAGCAGATTGGCGAGGGTATTCGCCTGCATCAGGGCGCGTCCAAACGTGAAGCGCGGGCACAGGCCATCGAGGTGCTGCGTCAAGTGGGCATTCCCGACCCACCGCGGCGGGTCGACAGTTATGCCCATGAGTTTTCCGGTGGCATGCGTCAGCGGGCGATGATCGCTGTGGCATTGGCTTGCAACCCCCAGGTGCTAATCGCTGACGAGCCGACCACCGCCCTGGATGTCACCGTGCAGGCACAAATTCTGCGCCTGCTACTGGACTTGCGCGACCAACGCGGTTTGTCGATCATCTTGATCACCCATGACTTGGGTGTCGTCGCCCAGACCTGTGATTCCATCGCAGTGATGTATGCCGGTCGGCTCTGCGAGCACGGTAGCAAGCATGAACTACTGGTTCGACCGCGGCATCCCTATACGGCCGGACTGATCGACTGCCAACCCGCCTCCAGCGTCGGCCATGCCATGCTCAGGACCATCGCCGGCCAGCCTCCTCTGCTGGACGCGTTGCCCTCCGGTTGCCGCTTCAATCCACGCTGCCTGCAGCAAGGCAGCCAATGCACGATGTTGTTGCCGGATTTACAAATCATGGCTGAGGGGCAGCGGGTAGCCTGCCATTACCCGCTGACTGCGGCAGGTCAGTTATGACGCTGTTGCAAGTGAAGGATCTGCAGGTGCGCTTCGCCGCTCCCGGCAGTGGCCTGTTCAGGATGAACAGGCAATGGGTGAATGCAGTCAACGGTGTATCGCTAAGTCTGGCCGCAGGGGAAGTTCTTGGGTTGGTGGGGGAGTCGGGCAGTGGCAAGAGCAGCCTTGGCCGGGCCATCTTGCGCCTCAATGATATTGCCGCCGGGCAAGTACTGTTCGATGGGGTCGACATGGCCCTAGGCGGGAAGATCAACATCGAACGGCTGCGGCGCGAGACCGCCATGATATTCCAGGAGCCTTATGCTGCCCTTAATCCGCGGCTGAGCATCGGTGAAACCATTGCTGAAGTACTGCGGGTGCAACGCAAGGTCGCTACACCACTGATTCCCCGCCGAGTCGATGAATTGCTGACACAGGTCGGTCTGCGGTCGGAGCTGGCCAGCCGCAAGCCCGGCTCGTTGAGTGGTGGCCAATGCCAACGTGTAGGTATTGCCCGGGCGCTGGCCATCGAACCGCGGCTGATCATCGCCGACGAATGCGTGGCCGCTCTGGATGTTTCCATCCAGGGGCAGATCATCAACCTGCTGCTGGAGCTGCGCCAGCGCATGAACCTGGCGATTCTGTTCATCGCCCACGACCTGGCAATCATTCAGCGATTGTGTGATCGAGTAGCGGTAATGTACCTCGGCCAGATCGTTGAAGAGGGGCCAGTGGAGGCCGTATTCAGCTCCCCGCGCCATCCTTATACCGCCGCATTGATCCAGTCCATTCCGAACATCGATCCGACTCGCCCGTTGCCGAGCATGCCCCTGCCGGGTGAGCCGCCCAGTCCTTTGAATCGTCCATCCGGTTGCGCCTTTCACCCACGCTGCCAGCATGCACAACCCATCTGCGCCGAAACGCTCGCGCCAACCCATAACCTCAAGGGGCACCGCTACAGCTGCGTGCTCGGAGAGCCGTTGTTATAGAACCAACACATTCATCAAGAAGGATTTTGACCATGAAATCGAAACATCTGAAACTGTTGACCGCCGCTACGCTGGCTGCTTGTACACTTGCAGCCGGTGTCTCCCAGGCGGCAGGCGTACTGACCATCGGTTGCCGTGAAGAAAGCACAACCTTCGACCCGATCAAAAGCGCACAGAACCGTGATAACTGGGTGTTCTCCAATGTTTATGATGTGTTGGTGCGTGTCGACAACGCGGGTACCAAGCTGGTACCGGGGTTGGCTGAAAGTTGGAAAATTTCCGATGACGGCCTGACCTACACCTTCAAGCTGCGCTCGGCCAAGTTCTCCGACGGCTCACCGATTACCGCCAGCGATGCGGTGTTCAGCCTATTGCGCATTCGCGACAACAAAGGGTCGCTATGGAGCGACTCTTACAAGATTATCGACAAAGCTGAAGCGATCGACCCACAGACACTGGTAGTGACGCTCAAAACCCCTTCTGTGCCGTTCCTCTCGCAACTGGCATTACCCAATGTTTCCATCCTATCGCAGAAAGCCATGGAAAAAATGGGTGAGGAGGCCTACGCCCAGGAGCCTGTTGCGTCCGGTGCCTTTACCGTCAAAGAGTGGTTGCGTGGGGATCGCGTCGTACTGGAGAAGAATCCCAACTTCTGGCAGGCCGACAAAGTCAGTCTGGATGGCGTGGAGTGGATCTCCATACCGGATGACAATACGCGAATGCTGAAGGTACAGGCAGGCGAACTGGACTCGGCAATCTTCGTCCCCTTCTCCCGCGTCGAAACCCTGAAGAAGGACTCCAACCTGGTCGTGCACATGAACCCCTCCACCCGGGAAGATCACTTATTGATCAATCATGAACACGGACTGCTGGCCAAGCCTGAAGTGCGCCAAGCACTGGATCTTGCAATCAACAAAAAGTCCCTGGTCGATACCGTGACTTTCGGCCATGGCCAAGTGGCTTATTCATATATCCCTAAAGGTGCGCTTTATCACAATGCCGATAATCTGCAGCGCCCGTATAACCCGGAAAAAGCAAAAAAAATGTTGGCGGATGCTGGCGCTTCACGCCTGAAGCTCAACTATGTAGTCAACGCTGGCAACGAGGCCGATGAGCAGATCGCCGTACTGGTTCAGCAGCAGCTCGCAGCAGCGGGGGTGACTGTCACCTTGCAGAAAGTCGACCCGACCCAGAGCTGGCAAATGCTGATCGACGGCGATTACGATCTGTCCGTGATGTACTGGACCAACGACATCCTTGATCCGGACCAGAAGACCACCTTCGTTCTGGGGCACGACACCAACATGAATTACATGACCCGCTACAAGAACGGCAAGGTCAAGGATCTGGTCGCTACCGCACGAGTCGAAGTGGACCCGAGCAAGCGCAAGCAGATGTATACCGACCTGCAGACGATGGCCAAGCAGGACGTCAACTGGATCGACCTCTACTACAGCCCGTACATCAACGTTTCGCGCAAAAACATCGAACACTTCCAGCAAAATCCGTTGGGACGTTTTAGTCTTGAGGAAACGGTGAAGAACTAGTTGTTGTGATTCAAGAGGTTATTCATCCGCCCCTAAGCGATCAGCGTCGGGGGGTAGGCTCACCGGAGACATACATCGTAGTCGGGTAGATCACTGTGGCCGTCGTTGGGAAACGCCCCTTTGCATAGGGGACAAGGCTGTGGCCACAGCTGATAACACAAACTATACCCCCTTAAAAACCGGTTACATTTCATTTGGCGCCCCGGCCTATTCGATCTACTCAATCAACTCATCGCCTTGTGCCTGCCCAGGCGGGGTGTTCACTGTATTCTCGTTCGTCCTGTGATTACGTTTGCACGACATCGAGTAGTCACAACAGTCGGATACCCCGCCTTGAAGTGCTTGGCTGCCAGCTGATCACAGCCCCCTTCGGATCACTGGCGATCAGGCTGGCACCACAGGCGGTTTTCATACCGTCCAGCGCCACAGCAATTCCGCCCACCGTGTAGGTGCTGCTGCCCTCAGCTATGGGGAAGACGCCTTTGCACAGCGGGCAGCTGACTTTGTAACCAACAACCACCTGTCAGCACCGGACTCAACTTCCTCTACCCCTCATCAATCCATCAAGGGCGTCCCAGCTTCAGCGTGACTGCCTTGAAGGTTCGCCATGCGAGGAAGACCGCTGTAAAGGAGTTCTCATCAGCCGCCAAAGCGGTAAAACGATCCTCTCTTCAAGCTGCGCGAGGGTCAGCGCCCTTGGCAACCAAGGCTCGTACTTGATCGCGTGCCAGCCTAGCGTCTTTAAGGCTTATTTCCGGATACATTCCCAAGGAAATGCGAGCCGGTTTACCCAGCCAGTTAAAACGAAAATGCCAGCTCTTGGCACCCTTCGAGCTGACGAATAGGTGCAAGCCATCCATGTCCTTGAGGCTGTAATTTTTACGAGGTTTTTTACGTTGCGAATGGACGTACCAATAAAAAAACGCACAAAAAAAACGCCACTCATTGAGTGGCGTTTTTTTGTATTTGGAGCGGGAAACGAGACTCGAACTCGCGACCCCGACCTTGGCAAGGTCGTGCTCTACCAACTGAGCTATTCCCGCGTCTTGGTGTGGCGCATTCTATAGAATTTGGAAGTCTCGTCAACCCCTTGATTCAAAAAAGTTTTATTTTTTTTCTACATCGGTTTTCAGATGCGGCCAGGCAGCACGCAGATATTGCACCATGGACCACAACGTCAGGCCTGCGGAGACCATCAGCAAGGTATAACCCACCAGAACCCAAAAACTGAAGTCCGACGGATTGGCCAGCAGGATCACCAGCGCCAGCATCTGCGCAGCGGTTTTCCATTTGCCCAGGTTCGAGACGGCAACATGCGCACGCGCGCCCAGTTCGGCCATCCACTCTCTAAGTGCGGAGACGACGATTTCACGGCCGATGATCACCGCAGCCGGCAGCGTGAGCCACAGGTTGCCATGCTCTTGCACCAGCAGCACCAATGCCACTGCGACCATCAGTTTGTCGGCTACCGGATCGAGAAATGCGCCGAACGGTGTGCTTTGTTCCAGGCGGCGGGCCAAATAGCCATCCAGCCAGTCGGTAGCCGCAGCGAACGCGAAGACCGAGGCGGACGCCAGGTAGCTCCATTGGTACGGCAGGTAAAACAGCAAAATGAAGATTGGAATAAGTAGAACGCGTAGAACGGTGATCAGATTAGGGATATTCATCGGCACAACTGGCTACGAGGTGAGTTGGGCATTCTACTCGCTGTGCAGGTTTGCATAAATCAACTCAGCGAGCTTTTTACTGATCCCCGGTGCTTTGGCGATCTCTTCGATGCTTGCACGAGACAGCTCCTGCAATCCACCAAAATGTTTCAACAGGTCACGCCGCCGTGTCGGCCCTACCCCGGCAACGCCTTCAAGCGTTGAAGTGCGGCGGGTTTTGCCACGTCGCGCGCGGTGACCGGTAATGGCGAATCGGTGAGCTTCATCACGGATCTGCTGGATCAAGTGCAGCGCCGGAGAATCCCCGCGCAAGGTGAACTCGTGGGCGGCGTCATTGAGATACAGCGTTTCAAACCCGGCCTTGCGCGTCGCGCCCTTGGCCACGCCCAGAAGAATCAGGTCAGGCACGGCCAACTCGTTGAGCACATCACGCGCCATGGACAACTGCCCCTTGCCGCCGTCCACCAGCAGGATGTCCGGCAACTTGCCCTCGCCGTCCTTCAGCTTGCTGAAGCGTCGAGTCAGCGCCTGATGCATCGCCGCGTAGTCATCGCCCGGCGTGACACCTTCGATATTGTAGCGGCGGTAGTCGGACTTCAGCGGTCCTTCGGGGCCAAACACCACGCAAGACGCCACTGTCGCTTCGCCGCTCGAGTGACTGATGTCATAGCATTCCAGCCGTTGCGGCGGCTCATCCAGGTCAAGCACTTGCGCCAAGGCTTCAAACCGTGCAGCAACGTGCTGACGGTTGGCCAGACGCGCCCCGAGCGCCTGCTCGGCATTGGTCACGGCCAGTTGCTGCCAGCGTGCTCGCGTACCGCGGACCCGATGGCTGATAGTCAACTCGCGACCACGCAGCTCTTCAATGGCCGCGATCAGGGTCGGAAAGTCCTCGTGGACCACATTGACGATCAATTCGCTCGGCAAGTCGCGTTCGGGACTGCTGATGAAGTACTGGCCAAGAAACGCCGCCATCACCTCGGCAACATCTTCTTCAATACCCACCTGTGGGAAAAAGTTCTTGCTGCCCAGCACCCGTCCGCCACGCACACTGATCAGATGAACACAGGCACCGCCCGGGTTGATGAACGCCGCGATGACGTCGACATCCCCCGTTCCGCCTTCCATGCTCTGTTGATCCTGCACCCGGCGCAGCAGGGAAATCTGATCCCGCAGCTCGGCCGCCCGTTCGAAATCGAGGGTACTCGCCGCCTGCTCCATGCCTGCGGACAGCTCGTCTGTCAGCGCATTGCTGCGACCTTCGAGGAACATCACCGAGTGACGCACATCCTCGGCGTACACCTGCGGTTCGACCAGGCCAACGCAAGGTGCCTTGCACCGTTTGATCTGGTACTGCAGGCAAGGTCGCGTGCGGTTCTTGTAGTAGCTGTCTTCGCACTGACGAACAAAAAAGGTCTTTTGCAGCAGGCTCAGGCTTTCACGAATCGCACCGGCGCTCGGGTAAGGACCGAAGTACTTGCCCTTCAGCTTTTTCGCACCGCGATGGATGCTCAGGCGTGGAAAATCGCCATCCGAAAGAAATACGTACGGATAGGACTTGTCGTCTCGCAGGAGGATGTTGTAAGGCGGCCGCCATTCCTTGATCAGCGTCTGCTCAAGCAGCAGTGCTTCGGTTTCGTTGGCAGTGATGGTGGTTTCAATTTGGGCAATCCGGCCAACCAATGCAGCCGTTTTGGGTGCCAGACCGGTCTTGCGGAAATAACTCGCCAGACGTTTCTTCAGGTTCTTGGCTTTGCCCACATACAGCAGGCGCGCATCGCTGTCGAACATGCGATACACACCAGGGCGCCCACTGACGGTCGAAAGGAAGGCGCTTGGATCAAACGGGTCAGTCATTGTCAGAGGCTGGCATCGACCATGCCGTGACGAACCGCCAACAGCGTCAACTCAACATCGCTGCTGATCGAAAGCTTCTCGAAAATGCGGTAACGGTAGGTGTTCACGGTTTTTGGCGACAGGCATAGCTTGTCGGAAATGATCTGGACCTTCTGGCAGCCGACAATCATCAGGGCGATCTGGATCTCCCGCTCGGACAGTGCGTCGAAGGGCGAATCATTGCTCGGCTGGAACGACTTGATCGCCAACTGCTGGGCAATTTGCGGACTGATATAACGCTGCCCGGCAAATACCAGGCGAATCGCCTGCACCATTTCATTAAGCCCTGCGCCCTTGGTCAGATAGCCCGCGGCACCTGCCTGTAACAGTCGGGTAGGAAACGGATCTTCCTCGCACACGGTTACAGCGACGACTTTGATGTCCGGGTGGCTGCGCAGCAACTTGCGCGTGGCTTCAAGACCGCCGATCCCAGGCATCTTGACGTCCATCAGCACCACATCCGGTTTCAACTCACGCGCTTTAAGCAGGGATTCCTCCCCCGACTCAGCCTGGCCGACTACTTGCAGACCATCGATGTCAGCCAACATTCGTGTAATACCTGCACGAACGAGATCATGGTCATCGACTACTAGCACCCTAATCAAGCAGACACCTCGCGATATGGTCTTATTGGTTGCCGAACACCTTAGCAAAAAGCATCCGGTAGACCTAGCAGCAAGCGCTATATAAAAAGTTTCAATTCGTCTTGAATGGCTTGAGCTACAGGCTTTACAGAGGTTTCAGCGGGAACATTTGCGCTCCATCCTCAGGAAACAATCGTCCTGCCCGACAATCTCCAGGCCCATGCGTTGATAAAGCGCTTGGGCGGGATTGTCCTTGAACACAGTCAGACGCAGCGCCGGACGTCGCTCCGCACAGGCTTTCGAATACACCTGTTCGATCGTCCAGGCACCCGCGCCCTGATTGCGAAATGTCTCGATCACATGCAACTCGCGAATGTACAGGGCCTTTGAGTCGCGGCTCAGGCTGGTAAAGCCCAGAACTAATGAATTTTGGCAAATAAGCCAGTTTTCCCGACCCACCCAAGCCACATCGAAAGCCTCGTCGATCCACGGCAGGTCATGCCGAATGTAATAGCCAAGCATCGTCTGGCACGTCAGTGCTCGCGCAAATGACAAATGTTCCGCCGAGGCCGGCCGCAGTTCAAGATCCATTTGCCCTCCTCATGCACTGACCACGGGCAGGACCTCGCCGCTCCATTCGCTGGAATTTCGACGGGCGATCACCAGTAAATCCCCGGTTCCCGGGGCCGCTGTGATCAGCGAACCGTCCGGCGCCCAGATTGCACTGCGCCCCGCCGACTCCCAACCGCCCGTTGCACCGCCATGATTGGCCATCAGCACCACCATCGAGTGCTCGCGGGCATAACCCTGCAGCAATGTGGTGTCCGGAGCATAGCCACCTTCGGTAATCAGCACGCCTGCGGCGTAGAGGTTCGCCCCCTTGTCGGCGGCCGCAGTGGCATGACTGGCATGCGAAAAGTCAGCGCACACCGCCAACGCGATCGTATCGTCACCTATTGTCAGCAGCGAACCGCCCGACCCCGGTGCAAACGCCACCTCCTCGCCCGAATGCAGATGCTGCTTGCTGTAGACCCCCAGCGAACCATCGGCAGCCAGTACCAGCGCGCCAATCAGTACCGGCGAATCGGCCGCCAGGCGAATTGGCATTCCGACCACAGCGGTGATACCCAGCTCTTGAGCCAGATCCCGCAGTGGCTGCAAAACCGCTGCATCCGGCGCGATCGCCAATTGCGCCGCCAATCCACGCTCATACCCCGTGAGTGACAACTCGGGGAACACCAACAGTTGTACGCCCTGCTCGGCGGCGACCTGGATGAAGTGCTGGTGCCGAGTAATGTTGGCGCGAAGGTCCCCGGCAATCGAGATCGATTGTGCGGCAGCGATGGTCAGTGTCGTCATCTGCGTTGTCCTTGATGAGTGTCCGCGAGCAATCACCAAGTGTGGCACAAAGCTACGCCGTGCTTAAGCCATAGAAACTGACCTGCGAGCCGATAGTATTTACTGATTGAATCTGCACACCCGCCTCTAGTAAGCTCGGCGCATTCATCGGAGACAGACCATGCTGCATACCCCTTCACAGCTTCACATCGCCAGCGCCCCGCGCTCGGTTGCGGCTGCACGGGTAAATGGCGTCTGCGCACCGGTAAACTTTTATTTTGGGTATTGGTTTAGCCACTGGCGCGCCTGATACCCACACGGCGCCCACTACTCAAGGGGTCGCCTACCAGAGAATTCTCAACCCCCGGTCGGCTTCCCGACCGGGGGTTTTGTTTTTTCAGCCCCATACATTTTTAGCGACATCACTGACTTCAAGGAATCACGACATGAACTACGCCACTTATTACCGTTACGACAGTTTTTCCGCCTGGCGATTTACCAGCCTCCGCTCGGGACAGCCTGCCGCCTCCGATCGGCCACCCACAGGTGGCATGCACACACTCGAAGCCAACCCGGCCAATTGTCGAACACCCCAGTAGGGCCGAGCGCGCGGGACCGAACCCGCTGCCAGCCCAGGAAGCCTGAATATGAACTCGTCCATCTCTGCTCTGCCACTGTCCACCTTGAGCCCGGCCAATGAAGCGCTGACCCAGCGTTTGCCCAGCTCGCTGCAACTCAAGCACCAATTGCCACTCAGCCTCACGCTGACCCAACAGGTCGCTGCCCACCGTGAAGCGGTTCGCGCGATTCTCGACGGTGAAGACTCCCGTCTGCTGGTCGTCGTCGGCCCTTGTTCGATACACGATCCGCACTCCGCCCTCGAATACGCTGGCAAGCTCGCCCGGCTTGCGGCCGACGTCAGCGATGAAATGCTCGTGGTAATGCGCGCCTACATCGAAAAGCCTCGCACCACGGTGGGCTGGAAAGGCCTGGCCTACGACCCGCACCTGGATGGCAGCGACGACATGGTCGGTGGCTTGACCCTCTCCCGTGAATTGATGCGCGAAATGCTTCGCCTCGGTTTGCCGATCGCCACTGAACTGCTGCAACCCATGGCCGCCAGCTACTTCGATGACCTGCTGAGCTGGGTCGCAATCGGCGCACGTACCACCGAATCACAGATTCACCGGGAAATGGCCAGCGGCCTGGGCATGCCGGTCGGTTTCAAGAACGGCACCGATGGCGGTGTCGGTGTAGCCACCGACGCCATGCGCTCGGCAGCGCATCCGCATCGGCACTTCGGTGTCGACAGCCAGGGGCACCCGGCAATCATTCAGACTCAGGGCAACCCGGATACGCATCTGGTACTGCGCGGCGGGCATCGCGGGCCAAACTATGATGTTCAGAGCGTCGCTCAAATACAGAACGACTTGCAGAAACTGAAGATTGCCTCGCGGATCATGGTCGATTGCAGCCACGCTAACAGCGGTAAAGACCCGCTACGCCAGCCAGCCGTGTTCAACGAAGTGCTTGAGCAACGCCTGAGCGGCAATCGCTCGCTGATCGGCATGATGCTTGAAAGTCATCTGTTCGAAGGCTGCCAACCGTTAAGCACGTCGCTGCGCTATGGCGTTTCGGTGACTGACGGCTGCCTGGGGTGGGAGGCGACCGAGCAATTGTTGCGCAACGCCAGCCTGAAACTGCGCGGATCTGAAGCGGGCATCTGAACAAACCCACATACAAGTACTCAGCGATCAATTGCCCGGCACTGCCGTTCCAGTTGCACCTCTGGAACGGCAGTGCCAGACAATCACTGACGAAAAGATCTCAAAATGTTCCGAGCAATGCCTCGAAAAAATCTGATCTTTCCCGCTATTTCTATTCCGCTTTCAACAGTTTCTAGCGGTTTTTTCCCACACCGCTCGCCTGTCGCCCTGCATTAGAGTGAGGACGTGAACCCCACTCGAACTTACGGAATACAGGTACGCCCATGCAACGGAATGCAATCACGCAACACCCGATCCTGCTGGTCCATGGTCTCTTCGGATTCGAAAGCATCGGCAAACTGGAACTCTTCCATGGCGTAAAACAGGCACTGAGGAACACTGGTGCTCAAGTGTTCATACCCCACCTCTCGGCCACTCACTGCAATGAGGTCCGTGGCGAGCAACTGCTGGCACAAATCGATCGGGTGCTGGCAGGCACCGGCGCGAGCAAAGTCAATCTGATCGGTCATAGCCAAGGTGCACTGACCGCTCGTTATGCCGCAGCGATGGCCCCCCAGAACATCGCTTCGGTGACCTCGGTCAGCGGACCGAACCATGGCTCCGAGCTCGCCGACTGCTTGCGCAAAGCGTTGACCCCCGGCCACCTGCCAGAACACGTCGCAGTGGCAGTCTCGACGTTGTTTGTCGAATTCCTGTCGTTTATCAGTGGCAAGCCGAATATCCCGCAGAACGCCGTCGCCGCCCTCAACGCTTTAACCACCGACGGCGTCGCTGAGTTCAACGCCAAATACCCCCAAGGCCTGCCGAAGACCTGGGGTGGCAACGGCGAAGAACTGGTCAACGGCGTTCGTTACTACTCCTGGAGTGGCACATTGCAGGGCAACCTGCTGGATGCAGGGCTGCATGCGCTCGATCCACTGCACGCTTTTTGTCGAGGGTTTTCCAGGTTTTTCACTCGCGAGACCGAGCAAAACGACGGGATGGTCGGTCGCTACAGCTCGCACCTGGGCACCGTCCTGCGCTCCGATTACCCAATGGACCACCTGGATGCGATCAATCAAACGGCCGGTCTGATACGCAAAGGCATCGACCCCGTCGAATTGTACTTGCTGCATGCCGAACGCTTGAAAGGCGTCGGTCTCTAGGGTTTGTTGACGTTGGGTGACGGCGGCGACGGCAAGTCGTCGCGACAGCAGGCAATGGTTTGACGGAACTTTGACGAGAAATAGGTCACTGAATCCGGTAGGCTCAGCACCTTACTTGAACATTGAATGGAGATTTCTCTCATGGCCAAAGCCACTGCCCGCCACATCCTGGTTGCCACCGAAGCAAAGTGCAACGAACTGAAAGCCCAAATCGAAGGCGGCGCTGATTTCGCCGAAATCGCCAAAGCCAACTCCACTTGCCCGTCGAGCCGTGACGGTGGCAACCTCGGTTCGTTCGGTCCAGGCCAGATGGTCAAGGAATTCGACACCGTGGTCTTCAGCGCTCCGGTCAACACCGTACAAGGTCCGGTCAAGACCCAGTTCGGTTACCACCTGCTGGAAGTGACCAGCCGCCAGGACTGATTATTCCGCGATTTGCTCAAACAACGGCCCACCTTCTGGTGGGCCGTTGCGTTTGGATCGAATGATTATGGCTGGCGAGTCACGCGCTGCTAGCGTACAAATTGTGCTTATCGATCATCCGGCTCTTAAGGCTGACAATGCGACTGGCTTTCCCCTCATTGATCTTCACGGCCCTGGCCTTGCTGCTGAACACCGCAGGCGTGAACGCTGCGCCACAACACGCCTTGACCGTGTATGGCGAACCGGCCAAGTACCCTGCCGGTTTCAGTCACTTTGCCTACACCAACCTGCAAGCCCCCAAGGGCGGCAGCATGCGCCGCTCGGCGATGGAAATCGGCCACTTCGACCACGTGTTGCCGTACATCGACAAGGGGATTGGCGTGACTCAGGTCGACGGGATGATTTACTCGCCGCTGGCCCAGCGTTCGCTGGATGAACCCTACACCGTGTACGGGTTGGTGGCAGAGAAAATGGAGCGTGCCGACGATGGTCTATGGCTGCGTTTCTACCTCAATCCCAAGGCTCGCTTCGCCGACGGCACACCCATCACCGCCGAAGACGTGCGCTACACCTTTGACCTGCTGATGACCCAGGGCAGCCTGCGCTATCGCACCCAATTCGCCGACGTCAAAGGCGTCGAAGTCGAGTCGCCGAGCACTATTCGCTTCGACTTCAAGAGCAGCGAAAACCGCACCCTGCCCCTGGACATTGCGACCCTGCCAGTATTTCCCGAGCACTGGTGGACAACCCGCGACTTCGCCAATGGCGGTGGTTACGAAGCCCCCCTGGGCAGCGGCCCGTACCGCGTCGGCAAGGTTGATTCGGGGCGCAGCATTACCTTCGAGCGCAACGCCGACTGGTGGGGCAAGGACTTGCCTGTCAGCCGTGGCCTGTACAACTTCGACCATTTCAGCATCGAGTACTTCGGCGACACCGATGTCGCTCGTCAGGTCTTGCGCGGCGGTGCCTATGACTACAACCGCGAGTTCTCGGCCACTGCGTATTCCATCGGTTACGAAGGTCCGGCGTTGAACGACGGTCGCCTGCAAAAAGCTCATCTGGCCAAAGAGGCACCACAACCTTCCCAGGGTTTTGTGTTCAATCTGCAAAAGCCGATGTTCCAGGACCGCCGTGTACGTCAGGCCCTGGCGATGCTCTGGGATTTCGAGTGGAGTAACCGGCAGATGATGCGCGATATGTACATTCGCCAGCAGAGTTACTTTTCCAATAGCCTGTTGGCAGCCAGGCAACTGCCCGATGCCGGCGAACTGGCGATTCTCGAACCCTTGCGCGGGCAGATTCCGGACGAGGTCTTTACCGAGGTTTTCGAAGCACCGAAGACCGACGGCAGCGGCCTGATCCGTGACAAGCAATTGCAGGCACTGGCGCTGCTCGAACAAGCCGGCTGGAAAGCCGATGGCGATCGACTGGTCAACGCCGAAGGCGAGCCACTGGCGTTTACCTTCCTGATCGGCCAGAACGGCATGGACCGTCTGCTACTGCCGTACAAGCGCAACCTGGCGCAGATCGGGATCAATCTGGAGATCCGCCGGATCGACTCGTCACAGTACGTAAACCGCTTGATGAGTCGTGACTACGACATGATCGTCACCGGCTATCCGGTAACCACCTCACCAGGGAGCGAGCTGTACAACTACTTCGGCTCGGCCGCCGCCACCGACCCCGGCTCCAATAATTACATGGTGCTGAAAAATCCGGCCGTCGACACGCTGATTACCGGTCTGGTCAAAGCCACCACCCAGGCTGACATGTTGCGTTATGCCCACGCACTGGACCGGGTGCTGCAATGGAACTACTACTGGATTCCCAACTATTACCCGCCAGGCTCCTCGACCGTGTGGTGGAACCGTTTCGGCATTCCGGCGATACAAGCGAGCAATGACGAAGCCATCGAGAGCTGGTGGGAAATGAGCCCAACGCCGCTGACCAACGAACAGATGGCCGTCGAACGCATCAGCCGTGGCAAACCCGGAGGGCCGCATTGATGCTGGCTTATATAGTTCGACGTTTGCTGCTGATCATTCCGACGCTGGTGATCATTCTGCTGGTCAACTTCGTGATCGTGCAGGCCGCACCGGGTGGCCCGGTCGAACAGGCCATCGCTCACCTGCAAGGCATCGGCGGCCCAGCCATCGGATCTTCCGGTGATGCCATCAGCCACGGCTCGCGGGCCAGCCGCGGGCTTGATCCACAATTGATCAAGGACATCGAAAAACAGTATGGCTTCGACAAGCCGGCACCGGAACGCCTGTGGCTGATGATCACCAGCTATGCCCGGCTGGACTTCGGCAAGAGCTTCTTTCGCGGTGCCACGGTCACCGACCTGATCCTTGAAAAAATGCCGGTGACCATCTCCCTCGGGCTTTGGGCGACACTGATCACCTACCTGGTATCAATCCCGCTGGGCATTCGCAAAGCCGTGCATCACGGCAGCCTCTTCGATATCTGGAGCAGCACCATAATCGTCATCGGGTACGCATTGCCGGCGTTCCTGTTTGCAATGTTTCTGATCGTGGTATTTGCCGGCGGTACGTCGTTGAACTGGTTTCCGGTACGGGGACTGGTCTCGGAGAATTTCGATCAGTTGTCGACACTGGGAAAAGTGGCCGACTACTTCTGGCACCTGGTGCTGCCGGTGACGGCGCTGGTAGTCGGCGGTTTCGCTACCTTGACCATTCTGACCAAGAACTCGTTCCTCAACGAGATCACCCGTCAGTACGTGGTCACCGCCCGCGCCAAAGGCCTGAGTGAACGCCGAGTGCTCTACGGCCACGTGTTTCGCAACGCAATGCTGCTGGTGGTTTCGGGCATTCCCCAGGCGTTGATCAGCGTATTTTTTGCCGGTTCCCTGTTGATCGAAGTGATCTTTTCCCTCGATGGCCTGGGGCGGATGAGTTATGAAGCGGCGGTGTCCCGGGACTACCCGGTGGTGTTCGGTTCGCTGTTCATCTTCACCCTGTTCGGTCTTTTGATAAAAATCATCGGCGACCTTTGCTACACCCTGGTCGACCCGCGCATCGACTTCGCCGCGAGGAACGCTTGATGCTCAATCTCTCGCCCCTGGCGCGCCGACGCTTCGAACGCTTCAAGAAAAACCGTCGAGGCTGGTGGTCGCTGTGGCTGTTCATCGGCCTGTTCGTCCTCACCCTCGGTGGTGAGTTGATTGCCAATGACAAGCCACTGGTACTCAGCTATCAGGGTTCGTTGTACTACCCGGCGTTCAAGCGCTACACCGAGCAAGAGTTCGGCGGGCAACTGCCGTTCCAGGCCGACTACCGCAGTGATTACGTGCAGAAGCTGATCCACAAGGATGGCGGCTGGATGCTCTTCCCACCGATCCCGTTCAGCGACGACACGCCGAACTACGACCTCAATCAGCCGGCGCCGAGTCCACCCTCGAAGGTCAACTGGCTGGGCACCGATGATCAGGCGCGCGATGTCTTGGCGCGGGTGATTTTCGGCGCTCGGGTGTCGATACTGTTTGCGTTGGCGCTGACCTTCATCAGCGCACTGATCGGCATCGCCGCTGGCGCCTTGCAGGGCTACTACGGCGGTTGGGTCGACCTGCTCGGTCAGCGTTTGCAGGAAGTCTGGTCAGGATTGCCGGTGCTTTACCTGCTGATCATCCTGTCGGGTTTCGTCGAGCCGAACTTCTGGTGGCTGCTGGGGATCATGGCGCTGTTTTCCTGGCTGGCACTGGTGGACGTGGTGCGCGCCGAGTTCCTGCGCGGGCGCAACCTGGAGTACGTCAAAGCGGCGCGCGCACTGGGCCTGACCGACCGTAAAGTGATCGTGCGGCATATTCTGCCCAATGCGATGAACGCGACCTTGAGTTACCTGCCGTTCATTCTCACCGGGGCGATCTCGACCCTCACCGCCCTCGACTTCCTCGGCTTTGGCATGCCCGCCGGCAGCGCCTCGCTGGGTGAGTTGATCGGTCAGGGCAAACAGAATCTGCAAGCACCCTGGCTTGGGCTGACGGCGTTTTTCACTCTGGCGCTGATTCTTTCCTTACTGGTGTTTATCGGTGAAGCATTGCGTGATGCGTTTGATCCGCGCTCTTGAGCCGCGATCTTGAGCCGCGATCTTGAAACGGACATTGAATATGAATGACAACCTGATCGAAATCCGTGACCTCAACGTGGCCTTCAGTGGTCAGGCTGCAGTGCGCAATGTGTGCCTGGACATCCGTCCCGGCGAGTGCCTGGCGCTGGTCGGCGAATCCGGCTCGGGCAAATCGGTGACCGCCCAATCGATCCTCCAACTGCTACCTGACGGCGGCACCGAAACCCGGGGCAGCATTCGCTATCGTGGCCAGGAACTGATTGGCGCGGACATCGCGACCCTGCGAGCATTGCGCGGCAATCGCATCGCGATGATTTTCCAGGAACCGATGACCTCCCTCAATCCGTTGCACAGCGTCGAAAAGCAGATTGGCGAAACCCTGTTGGTGCACAAGGGACTGGGTGACAAGGCGGCGCAAAAGCGCACCCTTGAGCTGCTCGAACTGGTGGGCATCAAAAAACCCGAAGAGCGCCTCAAGGCCTATCCGCACCAGCTCTCGGGTGGCCAGCGGCAACGGGTAATGATCGCCATGGCGCTGGCTTGCGAACCCGAGTTGCTGATCGCCGATGAGCCAACTACCGCGCTCGATGTGACGGTACAGCGCAAGATCCTGCGGCTGCTCAAATCACTGCAACAACGCCTGGGCATGTCGCTGCTGTTGATCAGCCACGACCTCAATCTGGTGCGCAGCATCGCCCAGCGTGTCTGCGTCATGCACGCTGGGGAAATCGTCGAGCAAGCCGAGTGCGAGCGCCTCTTCAACCACCCGCAACATCCCTACAGTCGCCTGCTGTTGAACGCGGAACCGGAAGGCGAACCCCTGCCTCGTGACGAGCGTGAAGTGGTCTTGGATGTCAACGACCTCAATGTGCGCTTTCCGCTGGGCGGCGGATTGTTCCAGCGCAAAACCTGGCTGCATGCAGTCGACGGCATCAGCCTGAGTATTCAACGTGGCAAGACGCTGGGCATCGTTGGCGAATCCGGTTCCGGCAAATCCACCCTCGGTCAGGCGATCCTGCGCCTGCTCGACTCCGACGGCAGCATCCGCTTTCAGGGCGAGGCGCTCGACAGCCTGAACCAGAAACAGTTGCGGCCCTGGCGCAAGCAGATGCAGGTAGTCTTTCAGGACCCGTTTGGCAGCCTCAGCCCGCGAATGTCAGTCGCACAGATCATCAGCGAAGGGCTGGAAGTCCACAGCCAATCAAGCGCTGCCGAATGCGAGACCCAGGTCATTCAGGTGCTGAAAGAGGTTGGCCTTGACCCGCAAAGCCGCCACCGCTACCCGCACGAATTCTCCGGTGGCCAACGCCAACGGATTGCCATCGCCCGCGCCCTGGTACTCAAGCCCGCGCTGATCCTGCTCGACGAACCGACCTCGGCACTTGATCGCACGGTGCAAAAACAGGTGGTCGCCCTGCTCCGCCAGCTTCAGGAAAAATACGGCCTGACCTACCTGTTTATCAGCCATGACCTGGCAGTGATTCGCGCCCTGGCCCATGACATGATCGTGATCAAGGACGGTAAAGTCGTGGAACGCGGCGCCAGCCATGACGTGTTCGCCGCACCGCAGCACCCCTATACCAAAGAGCTGTTGGCCGCAGCGCATCCGGGCTGGGTATGATCGCGCACATGTCGTTTGCCCGCGTCGCATCCATCGCGGGCAAGCCTTGCTCCTACGGTTTTTGTATCGTTCCCATTATTGGGATCGGCGCGGACCTGTAGGAGCAAGGCTTGCCCGCGATGACGCCCGAACAGACACCACACATTCTGGACACGACACCGATGAACACCACCGAAAGCCTCAAGGACTACCAACGTGTGCGCATGCTGGCGATCCGCTCGCTGTTCGAGATCATCGAGCAATCCAGCGAAGGCACGGTGATCGTCGACCGCGACGCGAACATCGTCTGGATGAACGAACGTTATGCCAAGCGCTTCGGTCTGGCGTCAGCTGAAGTGGCAATCGGCAGGCCTTGCGAAAGCGTGATCCCCGGCAGCCTGTTGCGCGAGGTGGTGCGTACCGGTCGACCGATCCTGCTGGACATGCAGGACACGTCCAAAGAACCGCTGGTGGTGATGCGCCTGCCGATTCACGATGACACCGGTGCGGTGATCGGCGCCATCGGCTTCGCACTGTTCGATGAACTGCGCAGCCTGTCGCCGATGCTCAAGCGTTACCTGAGCATGCAGGAAGAGCTTGCGTCCACGCGTTCGCTGCTGCGGGCCCGGCAAGCCAAGTACACCTTCGCCCACTTCATCGGCACCAGCGCCGCCAGCCTGGAGGTCAAACGCCGCGCCCGACGTAGCGCCAGCACCGAATCCCCGGTCTTGTTGCTGGGTGAAACCGGCACCGGCAAAGAACTGCTGGCCCAGGCGATTCATGGGGCCTCGCCACGGGCGCACAAAGCCTTCGTCAGCATCAACAGCGCGGCGATCCCCGAAGCGTTGCTCGAAGCCGAATTTTTCGGCACCGCGCCTGGCGCCTTCACCGGTGCAAATCGCAAGGGCCGCTCCGGCAAGCTGCAGATCGCTCAGGGCGGGACCTTGTTTCTCGACGAAATCGGCGACATGCCGCTGCCGTTGCAAAGCAAACTGCTGCGGGTATTGCAGGAAAAAGAATTCGAACCGGTCGGCTCCAACGAAGTGATCCAGAGCGACGTACGGGTGATCGCCGCGACCTCCACCGACCTCGAAGCGGCGATCAAACGCGGCGAGTTTCGTGCCGACCTGTATTACCGCCTCAACGTGTTGCCGATCCAGGTGCCGCCCCTGCGCGAGCGCCTCGACGACCTGCCGGCCCTGAGCGAAGCGATCCTGGAAGAGCTGCGCAGTCAGCATGAGCTCGACAGCCAGGCCCTGGAGTTGCTCGGCCAACACGCCTGGCCAGGAAATATTCGTGAACTGCGCAACGTGCTGGAACGGGCCGCTTTGCTCAGCGATGACCTGATCCTCAATGCTGCGGAAATTCGCGCGGCGATTGGCAGTTTTGTGCCGGTACAGCGTTGCGCATCACTGGCCATTGAAACCCATGCCAACGAGACCTTCAGTGCCGCACGCGAACGCTTCGACCGGCAGTTGATTGAAAGTACGCTCGCGCATTGTGGTGGCAAGGTGATCGACGCGGCGGCGCGGCTGGGGCTGGGGCGTTCGACGCTGTACAAGAAGATGGTGGCGCTGGGGATTGCCGAGTCTCTATAAAGAGATGCTTGTCTCTGTTTATAGACATGCCTTGAAACCGCGTCGCGGCCATCGCGGGCAAGCCTTGCGCCTACAGGTTTCGGGTGTACGCATCATCCGCGATCGGCACAAAATCTGTAGGAGCGGCCGGGCGGCGTTCCGTTTGCCCGCGATGGCGTCAACTCGAACAGCACAATCTCAAAACAGAGACGAATATTTTAAGAGTTATCGCCGTATATAAAAATATCCTTACTTATCAATAACTTAACAAGTTGGCACAAAACTCGCTATAGCCCCCTCCACACCCGCTCCACCCCAAAAAAAATAACAATCCAGGAGACACACCATGAGTGTGATCATTGCCTTGGCAGCCCTCGCGCTGCTGATGCTGGCTGCTTACCGTGGCTACAGCGTCATTCTCTTCGCTCCGATTGCCGCCCTTGGCGCGGTCCTGCTCACTGACCCCTCTGCCGTTGCGCCCGCCTTCACCGGCGTGTTCATGGAGAAAATGGTCGGGTTCGTCAAACTGTACTTCCCGGTGTTCCTGCTCGGCGCGGTGTTCGGCAAGCTGATCGAGTTGTCGGGCTTCTCACGTTCGATCGTCGCTGCTGCGATTCGCCTGCTCGGCACCCGCCAGGCGATGCTGGTGATCGTGCTGGTCTGCGCCCTGCTCACCTATGGCGGTGTGTCGCTGTTCGTCGTGGTATTCGCGGTGTATCCGTTTGCCGCGGAGATGTTCCGTCAGAGCAATATCCCGAAACGGCTGATCCCGGCGACCATCGCCCTCGGCGCGTTCTCCTTCACCATGGACGCCCTGCCCGGCACCCCGCAAATCCAGAACATCATCCCCAGCACCTTCTTCAACACCACCGCCTGGGCTGCGCCGTGGCTGGGTTTGATTGGCACGATTTTCGTCTTTTGCGCCGGCATGCTGTTCCTCCAGCGTCAGCGCAATAAAGCCCAGCGCAACGGTGAAGGCTACGGCACAACGCTGCGTAACGAGCCGGAAACCGCCGAAGACGTGAAGCTGCCCAATCCGTGGATCGCGCTTTCGCCATTGCTGCTGGTGGGCATCATGAACCTGCTGTTCACCCACTGGATTCCGCTGTGGTACGGCAAGACCCACAGCCTGAGCCTGCCGGGCATGGCCGCGCCGGTGACCACCGAAATCGCCAAGCTCACCGCGATCTGGGCGGTCCAGGCGGCGTTGCTGGTCGGCATCATCATGGTGCTGGTGTTCGGATTCCAGGCGATCCGCGGCAAGCTCGCCGAGGGCAGCAGAAGCGCGGTCAGCGGCGCCTTGCTGGCGGCGATGAACACTGCATCGGAATACGGTTTTGGCGCGGTCATCGCCTCGTTGCCCGGCTTCCTGGTACTGGCCGACTGGCTGAAAAGCATCCCCAACCCGCTGGTCAATGAAGCGATCACCGTGACCCTGCTGGCGGGTATCACCGGTTCGGCCTCGGGTGGCATGAGCATCGCCCTGGCGGCGATGGCCAATGACTTCATCGCGGCAGCTCATGCGGCGAACATTCCGCTGGAAGTGCTGCACCGGGTCGCGGCCATGGCCAGTGGCGGCATGGACACCCTGCCGCACAACGGCGCCGTCATTACCTTGCTCGCGGTAACGGGCCTGACCCACCGCGAAGCCTATAAAGACATTTTCTGTATTACGCTGATCAAGACCCTGGCGGTCTTCGTAGTCATCGGTACTTTCTACGCCACCGGCATTGTGTGAGGCATTCATGACAACTCTTTCGGGCAAAACCGCATTGGTCACCGGCTCCACCAGCGGCATCGGTCTGGGCATCGCACTGAGCCTGGCCAAGGCCGGCGCCAACCTGATCCTCAATGGTTTCGGCGATGCCTCCACGGTCATCGCGCAGGTGCAGCAGTTTGGTGGCAAGGTCGGGCATCACCCGGCCGATGTCAGTGACCCTGCGCAAATTGCCGAGATGATCGCCTACGCCGAGCGCGAGTTCGGCGGCGTCGATATTCTGGTGAACAACGCGGGCATCCAGCATGTGTCTGCGGTGGAAGACTTCCCCGTGGAGCGCTGGGATTCGATCATTGCGATCAACCTGTCGTCGGTCTTCCACAGCACCCGTCTCAGCCTGCCAGGCATGCGTGCCAAAGGTTGGGGACGGATCGTCAACATCGCCTCGGTACACGGCCAGGTCGGCTCGGTGGGCAAGGCCGCCTACGTCGCTGCCAAGCACGGGGTGATCGGCCTGACCAAAGTGGTCGGCCTGGAAACCGCCACCAGCAACGTCACCTGCAACGCCATCTGCCCCGGCTGGGTACTGACGCCGCTGGTGCAGAAACAGATAGACGACCGCGCCGCAGCAGGAGTCGACCCACAACAGGCGCAACATGATTTGCTGGCCGAGAAGCAGCCGTCGCTGGAATTCGTGACCCCGTCACAACTGGGTGAACTGGTGCTGTTCCTGTGCAGTGAAGCCGGCAGCCAGGTGCGTGGCGCGGCGTGGAATATTGATGGCGGGTGGCTGGCGCAGTAAAAGGCTAGTCAGCCGCTGTGGCGAGGGAGCTTGCTCACGTCGGCCGGTCCGCGTTCGGGCGCAGCAGTCGTAAAATGATGAACGCGTTGCCATTGGAAGAACGCGCCAGCCAGTTTGGGCTCGCTTCGCGACCCAGCGGGAGCAAGCTCCCTCGCCACAAGAGCCAGTGAGCGTGTATTAAGAAAAAAAGAGGCCAATCATGTCAGAAGTTCTTTGGCAACCCAGCGCCGAACGCATCGGCAAGACCCGCATGGATGCCTTCCGCCGCTTCAGCAATCAGCGGTACAACCTGACACTCGCGGACTACCCCGCCCTGCACCAATGGAGCATCGATCAGCGCGAAGATTTCTGGCAGGCCATCGTCGACTTTTTCGAGATCAGGTTTCACCAGCCACCGAGCACGGTGCTGCGTGAGGGCCCGCAGATGCCCAGCGCCGAGTGGTTTCCCGGCGCCACGCTGAACTTTGCCGAACACCTGTTG
This sequence comes from Pseudomonas sp. GW822-FHT04C11, assembly GCF_058800905.1. NCBI lineage: Bacteria > Pseudomonadati > Pseudomonadota > Gammaproteobacteria > Pseudomonadales > Pseudomonadaceae > Pseudomonas > Pseudomonas sp. GW822-FHT04C11. The sequence continues at coordinate 236,655 of NZ_JBXAMS010000004.1, forward strand.
CGTCGTCGCGATAACGCAATCGCGGTGATTGCCATCGCCGAGAATGGCCAGCGCGAAAGCTTGAGTTACCGTGAGCTGGCCGAACACGTCGCCGGCCTGCAAAAAAGCCTGAGAGCCGCTGGCGTCGGCCAGGGTGACCGGGTGGCGGCGTGCATGCCGAACACTTGGCAGACCCTGGTGGGCATGCTCGCAACTACCAGCCTGGGAGCGATCTGGTCCTGCTCGTCACCGGATTTCGGCACGCATGGAGTGGTCGACCGCTTCGGCCAGATCGAACCGAAAGTGCTGATCACCTGCGCCGGTTATCGCTACGCCGGCAAGAAAATCGACCAGACGACCAAGGTCAACGAAATCCTCGAGCGCCTGCCATCGCTGCAGCAACTGATCATCGTGCCTTATGCCCGGCCACAGGCCCGCGTTGACGATTACAAAACCCAAGCCAACGTCGCGTTGTGGGACAGTTTTTATCGCCCAGGCGGCGAGCCCGGGTTCGTCGCGGTGCCCTTCGCGCATCCGCTGTACATTCTCTACTCCAGCGGCACCACCGGCGTGCCGAAATGCATCATTCACAGCGTCGGTGGCGTGCTGCTGCAACACGTCAAGGAACACGGCTTGCACGTCGACCTCGGGCCTGACGACCGACTGTTCTACTACACCACCTGTGGCTGGATGATGTGGAACTGGCTGGTCTCGGCATTGGCGGTCGGCAGCAGCGTGGTGCTGTACGACGGCTCGCCTTTCCACCCCGGCCCGCAACGCTTGATCGACCTGATCGACAGCGAAGCCATCAGTGTCTTCGGCACCAGCCCGAAATACCTCGCGACACTGGAAAGCAATGAGATCCAGCCGCGTCTCAGCCACGACCTGGGCAGCCTGAAAGCCCTGCTCTCGACCGGCTCGGCACTGTCGCCGCAAAGCTACGATTACGTTTATCGCGAGTTCAAAAGCGATCTGTGCCTGTCGTCGATGTCCGGGGGTACCGACATCATTTCCTGCTTTCTGGCCGGTAATCCGGTTCTGCCAGTCCGCCGTGGCGAGATGCAGTGCAAGGGCCTGGGCATGGCGGTTGAAGTCTGGAATGAGGCCGGTCAGCCGGTGATCGGTGAAAAAGGCGAACTGGTCTGCACCCGGCACTTCCCGGCGATGCCGATCGGCCTGTGGAACGACCCGCAGCAGGAAAAACTCCGCGCCTCCTATTTCAGCCAGTTTCCGGGCGTCTGGGCTCAGGGCGACTACGCCGAACAACGGCCCAATGGCAGCTGGCTGATCCACGGGCGCTCCGACGCAGTGCTCAACCCTGGCGGCGTACGCATCGGCACCGCGGAGATCTACCGTCAGGTGGAAAAAATTCATCAGGTACTGGACTCGGTCGCCATCGGCCAGCAATGGCAGGATGACGTGCGCGTGGTGTTGTTCGTGCGCCTGCGTGACGGCGTAACGCTGGACGAAAAACTTGAGCAGGAGATTCGCCAGGTCATCCGCGCCAATACCACGCCTCGGCATGTGCCGGCGAAGATCGTCGCGGTGACGGATATACCGCGAACCATCAGCGGCAAGGTGGTCGAGCTGGCCGTCAGAAATGTTGTGCACGGCCAGCCGGTGAAAAATACCGATGCACTGGCCAACCCCGAAGCGCTGGAGCAATTTCGGGATCGACCGGAGCTGGCGAACTAAAAATCCGCGTAGGGGGAATGTCAGTCCATCAGCCCCCATTCACCGGTTTCGGTGGATGGGGGGGTGGCATTCGGCACACTGTCCGCGTGCAACTTCAGGCGCAAGCGCAAGTTATTCACCGAATCGGCGAATTTCAACGCCTCTTCTTCATCGATCGCGCCCTCGACAACCAAATCGAACAACGCCGTATCAAACGTCTTCATTCCCGACTCTGCCGACTTTTCCATGATCTCCTTGAGCTGGTGAAGCTCATTGCGCCGTATCAGATCGCCAATGGTTGGCGTACCCAGCATCACCTCCACCGCCGCCCGGCGCTGCCCATCGCGGGTGCGTACCAGACGTTGGGAAACGAAGGCCTTGAGGTTGTTACCCAGATCATTGAGCAACTGCCCACGGCGTTCTTCCGGGAAAAAGTTGATGATCCGGTCCAGCGCCTGACTGGCGTTGTGGGCGTGCAAGGTGGAGAGCACCAGGTGCCCGGTGTCGGCGAAAGCCAATGCATGCTCCATGGTTTCGCGGTCGCGAATTTCACCGATCAGCACCACATCCGGGGCCTGACGCAGGGTGTTCTTCAAGGCGGCATGAAAGCTGCGCGTATCGACGCCCACCTCACGCTGGTTGATGATCGACTGTTGATGGCTATGGATATACTCCACCGGGTCTTCGATGGTGATGATGTGCCCGCTGCTGTGGCGATTGCGGTAATCGATCAACGCTGCCAGCGATGTCGACTTGCCCGAATCCGTGGCGCCGACGAACAACATCAGTCCCTGTTTGAGCATCACCGTCTCAAGCAGCACGGCCGGCAGTTTGAGGTCTTCAAAGCGCGGGATATCGAGTTTGATATTGCGCGCCACGATCGACACGTCATTGCGCTGCTTGAAGATGTTGACGCGAAAGCGCCCGACTCCGACCAGAGAAACCGCCAGGTTCATTTCCAGCTCGCGGTCGAACTCTGCACGCTGCTCGACGTCCATAAGGGCCTCGGCAATCAGGGCGATCTCGCCGGGCTTGAACACTTCATGGGCCAGTGCTCGCAGTACCCCTTTGAAGCGCCCGGTAGGCGGTGCGCCAGTCGATAGGTAAAGATCCGAGCCATCCTGGCTGGCCAGCATTCTTAGCAGCGAGTGAATGTCCATGGCAAAAAAATATCCATTGAGCCTTCCATTGAACGAAAATTGCCAAGGCACGCCACTTTTCACGCGTCCGAGCGTCTACTCCTTCGAAGCATAGTAGATGCCCCAGTACCGATATGTAGCACGGACATGATGCAGGAACCCTTGATGAACGGATCCCCTACCGGCAGCGACGCCCAGGCCTTGATTGCCCGAATCGACTGGACACAAAGCCCGCTGGGCTCTGCCAGCCACTGGCCGCAAAGCCTGCGCACCGCCGTGGACATCGTGATTCACTCGCCCATGCCCATGCTGTTGTTATGGGGACCAGAGCTCTCGCAGATCTACAACGACGGCTTTGCGCTGCTGGCCGGCAACAAGCATCCGCAGGCTTTCGGACAACCCACGCACCAGACATGGCCAGAACTTAAAGACTTCACCGACCCCATTTATAGCGCTGTCTTACAAGGCCAAGTGCGTTCCTACAGCGAGCAGCGTTTCAGCCTGCAGCGCGATGGCGGCGAATCGGATGTCTGGCTGGACCTGACCTACAGCCCGATTCGTGACGAACGCGGGCAGGTCGCCGGGATCCTGGTCACTGCCATTGAAACCAATGAGCGCCGACGCATCGCCCTGGAGCTCAAACAACGCTCGGAGGCCAGTCTCAAGGCCCAGCACGAAACCGAAGAGCGCCTGCAACTGGCCCTCGCCGCCACCGACGCGGTGGGCACCTGGGATTGGGATATCGGCGAAGATCGCTTTATTGCCGATGCTCACTTCGCCCAGTTGCACAGTGTTGATCCGGCACTGGCCAGCCAACTGCCCATCACCGAATACCTCAACGGCGTGCACCCGGAAGACCGGGGCATGGTCGCCCGCAGCATCAAGCATTGCATCAGCCATGGCAGCGAATACGCCGAGGAATACCGACTGCTGCAAGCCAGTGGCGAAGTGCGCTGGGTCTTTGCCCGAGGCCGCTGCTACAAGGATCACCACGGTCGCCCCCTGCGTTTTCTCGGTGCCGCTCTGGACCTGACCGAGCGCAAGCACACCGAACAAGCGTTACGGCAAAGCCAGACCGAGCTGCAGCTGATCATCAACGCCATGCCGGTGCTGATCGGCTATGTCGATCATGAACAACGCTTTCGCCTGAACAACAGCGCGTACCTGGACTGGTACGGCATGACCCCGCAGGAGCTGTACGGTAAAACCATTCGCGAAATTCTCGGCGACGAACTCTATGCCACCCGCGTCGAACACATCAGCGCCGCGCTGGCGGGCAAAGCCTGCAGTTTCGAGGCCTATTCACCGCACCGCGACGGCCGACCGCGTTACGCACTGATGAAGTACCTGCCACGCTTTGGTTCTGACGGTGCGGTCAATGGCTTCTACATTTTCGTGATCGACGAAACCGAGCGCAAACAGACCGAGGAAGCCCTGCGCAACCTCAACGAGACGCTGGAAGAACGGGTCGACACACGCACCAAGGCACTGGCTGAAGCCAACCATCGCCTGCAAAACGAGATGTTTGAGCGTGAACGCGCCGAAGATGCGTTGCGCCATGCCCAAAAAATGGAAGCCGTCGGCCAACTCACTGGCGGTATCGCCCACGACTTCAACAACATGCTGACCGGGATTATTGGCAGCCTGGACCTGATGCAGCGCTACATTGCCGATGGGCGTAGCGATGAGATCGGCCGCTTTGCCGATGCGGCCGTGTCGTCAGCCAATCGGGCTGCCGCCTTGACTCACCGGCTGCTGGCATTCTCCCGCCGACAATCGCTGGACCGTCGACCGCTCGAGCCCAACACGCTGGTGCGTTCGCTCGAAGAGCTGTTGCGCCGCACCAAGGGCGAGCATATAGAACTGAAGTTTCAGCTGGCACCGGAAGTCTGGCCGGTCAACACCGATGCCAACCAACTGGAAAACGCCCTGCTCAACCTGGTGATCAACGCCCGCGATGCAATGCCTGAGGGCGGCGAGCTGGTGATTGAGACCGCTAATAGCTACCTCGATGGCAACGACATCAGCACCCTTGAGCCGGTCAAGGCCGGTGACTATGTGATGCTCGGCGTAAGCGACAACGGTACCGGCATGACTCCGCGCGTATTGGCCAAGGCCTTCGATCCGTTCTTCACCACCAAACCCATCGGCCAGGGCACCGGGTTGGGGTTGTCGATGATTTATGGCTTCGCCCAGCAATCCGGCGGCCACGTGACCCTCAGCAGTGAGCCGGGACAAGGCACGTCGGTGCGCCTGTATTTGCCACGCCTGCACAACGCGCCTCAGCACAGCTCGCTGGCGGCAGTCAGCCTGGGCAGCCCCTATGCAACGGCGGGCGAGTCGGTGGTGCTGGTCGAAGACGACCCTGCGGTGCGTATGCTGGTGCTCAATGTGCTGAACGAACTGGGCTACATCGCCCATGAGGCGCAAGATGCCAAAAACGCCCTGCCGCTGCTGGAGTCTGACCTGCGTATCGATCTGCTGGTAACCGATGTCGGCCTGCCCGGCATGAATGGCCGGCAACTGGCGGAAATCGCCCGTCAGCATCGACCTGGGCTTAACGTGCTGTTCATGACCGGCTACGCGGAAAAAGCCGCCGAACGTCAGGGTTTTCTCGACGAGGGCATGGACCTGTTGGCCAAGCCCTTCACCCTTGAACAACTGGCCGGCAAGATTCGCCACATGATCCGCCGAACCGGATGATTTGAGGCATAATCGCGCCCCGCCGCCACCACCGCTCCAAGGTAACTGCCCCAATGAAAGCTCAAGCCCGCCATATTCTGGTGAAAACCGCCGAAGAGGCCGAACAGCTCAAACAACGTATCGCCAAGGGTGAAGCCTTTGATGTGCTGGCCAAGAAGTATTCCACCTGCCCGTCTGGCAAACGCGGAGGTGACCTGGGCGAAGTTCGGCCCGGGCAGATGGTTGGCGCCATCGATGCGGTGATCTTCAAGAAACCGCTGCGTGTCGTGCATGGGCCGATCAAAAGCAAGTTTGGTTATCACCTGGTGCAGGTGTTTTACCGCGATTGAGAACACAGAGGGGGTCCTGTGGTGAGGGGGCTTGCCCCCTCACCACATTGACTGTATTTCAATCTTTGGGGATCAGTGCCCCCGGCACCTGGATCACCCGGCTCGCCAACCGATGCCCGGCTTCTGCAGCCTCTGCCGGGCTTGCGCCACGGAGCCGACTGGCCAGATACGCCGCGCTGAACGAATCCCCCGCCGCCGTGGTGTCCACCACCCGCTCGACGCGTAACGCCGGAACCTCGAACGACTCACCGTCACAGCGAATCAGACACGGCTCGGCGCCGCGCTTGAGCACCACTTCCGGTATGCCGATCTGCTCGTAGGCGGCGAACACCGCCGCCTCATCGGAAAAGCCGAACAACGCCTGTTCATCATCCACTGTCAGCAGTGCCAGATCGACATAGGGCAAGACTTCCCGGTACGCCGTCCGAGCCTGTTCGACGCTGCTCCACAGACGTGGCCGATAGTTGTTGTCAAAGACGATCCGCGCATCCCGCTGACGGGCTTCGATCAGTGTCTCGATGAGCTTTTTACGCCCTGCTTCGCCCAGCACCGCCAGGGTGATGCCACTGAAATACAGCACATCGTAATCCGCCAGCGCCGCAAGAATCGGTGCCGCCGCCGGCGTGGTAAAGCAATCGCGCACGGCGGCTTCGTTGCGCCAATAGAGAAAACGACGTTCACCCGACGCATCGGTCTGGATGCAGTACAAACCGGGCAAACGTCCCGGCAGTCGCTGGACCATGCCCAGACCGATACCTTCTTCGGACCAGCTCTGGCACATGGCATCGCTGAAGCTGTCATCGCCCAGCGCGGTGACGTAATCCACCGTGGCCCCATCACCCATTTCACGAGACAGGTAGACCGCGGTGTTCAGGGTGTCGCCGCCAAAACTCTGTTGCAAACTGCCGTCGGCACGCTGCTGCAACTCGATCATGCACTCGCCGATCAGCGCAATGCGCGGGGTGTCGGGGCCGAGAGGGCTGAGGGTGTTCATGGTTGTGGGCTCTCTGGGGTTTCGGTGTTGTCTGGTAGGGCCTCATCGCGAGCAAGCGTTGCTCCTACGCTCAGCACAAACGCGTAGGAGCAAAGCTTGCTCGCGATGGCCGCGCCTCGGTCTCAAACCTTAAAAGCAGGTTTCCATGCTTTCGATGACGTTCAACTGCTCATCCACCAGGCAACCGGTGCGCCATTTGTCGAAGGTCAGGCACGGGTGAGACGTACCGAAGGAAATGATGTCGCCCACACGCAACTGAACCCCGGGCGCGACCGTCATGAACGCATGCTGATCCATCACCGCCGTCACTGTGCAGGCACTGACGTCATCACCGATCGCTGGCAGCACACCCGCCCGGTAACGCAGCAACGGCACCGGCAGCCCCGCGTCATACGCTACATCGCGCTTGCCCAGGGCAATCACCGCAAACCCCGGCTCCGGCAACGACTGCACATGGGCCCAGACTTCCAGCGCCGGACGCAGGCCTTCATGCAAGTCGCTACGACGATCGAGCACGCAGCATTGCGCTTCCTTGTAGATGCCATGGTCGTGAGCCACGTAACTGCCCGGGCGCAGCACGCTGAGGAAACGCCCGCCGGCGTTCTGGGCTTCGAAGGACTCGGCGATCAGGTCATACCAGGCCGACCCCGACGCGGTGATGATCGGCTTGCTGATGGCGAAAGCGCCGCTGTCTTGCAACTGCACCGCGAGGCGTACCAGGGATGCAGCAAATTCGCGGATGCCGCTGACCGCCTGGTCGCCATGAATCACCCCTTCGTAGCCTTCAATGCCGGTCAATGCCAACCCCGGCTGCGCTTTGATCGCCTCAGCCAGTGCCAGCACTTCGGCTTCGCTGCGGCAGCCGCAACGGCCGCCAACCACGCCGTACTCGATCATCACGTTCAGGCGCAGACCGCGCGCGGCGAAAAATGCCCCGAGGTCGGCAACGTTGTCCGGGTGATCGACCATGCAGTAAAAGTCGAAAGACGGATCTGCCAGCAACTCGGCGATCAGCGCCATGTTTGGCGCCCCCACCAACTGATTGGCCATCAACACCCGGCGCACGCCATGGGCGTAGGCGGCACGAGTCTGCACCGCAGTGGCGAGGGTAATGCCCCAGGCGCCCGCCTCCAGTTGGCGACGAAACAACGACGGGGTCATGCTGGTTTTACCGTGCGGCGCCAGCTCGGCACCGCTGTGGCTGACGAATGCCTGCATCCAGTGAATGTTGTGCTCCAGCGCTTCGCGGTGCAGCACCAGCGCCGGCAGGCTGACGTCACGCACCAGGTTGGCGCCGGGTTGGCCGGCGCCCTTTTCCACGGCGGCGATGTTCAAGGCAGAAGACATGTTCTAACTCCTCACACGCGGCCGCGAACGGCCACTGTTATTCGTTGATGCGACGGGCCAGGTTGTTCGCACTTTCGATCAGCACCCGGCGATAGTCGTTGTAATTGTTCTTGGCATCGGCCCTTGGGGCGACGATGCACAGGGTCGCAATGGCGACGCCACTCGGGTCTTTCACCGGGGCGGCGAAGCAATGGGTAAAGGTGTCGGCGACGCTGTCGAAGGAGAAGAATCCGTCGATAGCGGCCTGACGGATTTCCGCCAGAAAACGCTCCAGCGGCAGGCGTTCGCCATCAGGCAGGATGAAGTCCTCTTCATCGATCAGGTCGACGATTTGCTGGTCACTCAAGTGCGCCAGCAACAAGCGCCCGGAAGCGGTCCACGGGATCGGCGCGTTCTCGCCAATGTCCGACGAAATGCGGAAATGCCGTTCGCCCTCCTTCATCAGCGCCACCGTGTACTTGCGCCCGTTGAGCAGGCACATCTGCGCGGTTTCGCGGGTCTGGCTGACGATTTCCTGCAAGGCATGATCGGCCTCGCGGCTCAGGTCGAAATGGCGCAAATGCGCTTGCCCCAGAAAGTACAGTTGCCGGCCAAGATAGACGTGACCTTCCTTGCCCACCGGTTCGAGAATCCGTCGTTCAAGCAGCGACGCGACCAGTTCGTAGACCGTGGATTTCGGGCTGCCGATACCGCTGGCGATATCGTTCGGGCGCAGCGGCTGGCCAATTTCCTTGAGGAAATCGAGGATATCGAACGCCCGGTCCAGACCGCGAGCCCGGCGCTTGATGGTGTCTTCGGTCATGTCAGTGGGTTCTCATTCAAATTCGCCGGGGAGTTTAACCAGAGTGAGGTCGCGACCGTTAGGCCCTCATCGCGGGCGCCTAGCTCTTGCCCGCGATGGGGCCACCTCGGTTCAGGCCTTCTTCTTATACGCCACACAATCAATCTCGACCTTGCAGTCGACCATCATGTTCGCCTGCACACAGGCGCGGGCCGGTGCGTGTTCCGGGCTGAAGTATTCGGAGAAGACTTTGTTGAAGCTCCAGAAATCCCGTGGATCTTCCAGCCATACGCCCGTACGCACCACGTCTTCCAGGCCATAGCCGGCTTCTTCGAGGATCGCGATCAGGTTGCGCATGGTCTGGTGAGTCTGCTCGACGATCCCGCCGGCAATGATTTCGCCGTCCACCGCTGGCACCTGGCCAGACACATGCAGCCAGCCATCCGCTTCGACCGCGCGGGCGAAAGGACGTGGCTGACCGCCACCGGCGGTGCTACCAGTGCCGTAACGAGTAATGCTCATGGGTGTTTCTCCTGATTCGATATTGAATATTAAAAACGCGTGTTCTTGAGAAACTCCGCCAAACGCGGAGATTGCGGGCGTTCGAACAGCTCCTTGGGTGGCCCCTGTTCTTCGATTCGCCCCTGATTCATGAAGACGATCTTGTCCGAGACTTCAAAGGCAAAACGCATCTCGTGGGTCACCAGCAGCATGGTCATGCCATCCTCGGCCAGGCCCTTGATCACGTTCAATACTTCGCCGACCAGTTCCGGGTCGAGTGCCGACGTCACTTCGTCGAACAGCATCAGGCTCGGGTTCATCGCGATCGCCCGGGCAATCGCCACGCGCTGTTGCTGACCACCCGACAACTGACCCGGATAGTGATCGCGACGTTCCAGCAGGCCGACACGCTCCAGCCATTTTTCCGCCAGCACCACCGCTTCGTCCTTGTGCAGCTTTTTGACTTTGAGCAGGCCAAGGGTGACGTTCTGCAACGCCGTGAGATGGGGAAACAGGTTGAACTGCTGGAACGCCATGCCGGTCATCGCCCGATGCTGGGCAATGACTTTTTCCGAGTGACGCACACGCTTGCCGTTGACCTCGTGGTAACCGATGGACTCGCCATCGAGCAGGATCCGCCCGCCCTGGAACTCTTCGAGCATGTTCACGCAGCGCAGCAGCGTGGTCTTGCCCGAGCCGCTGGAACCGATCAGCGTGACCACGTTGCCACGCTGCATGGTCAGGTCGACGCCCTTGAGCACTTCGAGCGGACCGTATTGCTTGTGCAGATCGCGAATCTCCAGCAGGGCCTGGCTAGCGTTCTGTGTCGAAACTTGAGCTTGAGTCATGGCAAGGCCACCCGCTTTTCAATATGCCGGCCGAGTAATTCGATGGCGTAGTTGATGATGAAAAAGAGAAAACCGGCAAACAGGTAAAACTCCAGGGTCATGAAGGTCCGGGCGATGATCTGCTGGGTACTCAGCAGCAACTCGGCCACACCGATCACCGAGAGCAAGGTCGAGGCCTTGACGATTTCGGTCGACGAGTTGACCCAGGTCGGCAAAATCTGCCGCAACGCCTGAGGCAACAGCACGTAAGCGAGGGCCTGATAAAACGTCAGGCCGATGGCCTTGCTCGCTTCCATCTGCCCACGTGGCAATGCTTGCAACGCACCGCGAACGATCTCGGCAACGTGCGAACCGCAGAACAGCGTCAGCCCCAGCACTCCGGCCTGGAACGCATCGATCTGCCAGCCCAGTGCGGGCGCCATGTAGAAGCAGGCCAGCACCAGCACAAACACCGGCGTGCCACGGATCAGGTCGACGTAAAAACGAAACGGTGCACGCATCCATAGCGTGCCGTAGGTCAGCACCAGCCCGGCAACGATGCCGATCAGGGTACCCAGCATGATCGCCAGGACAGAGCACTGCACACTGGTCAAAAAGCCCGACCAGAGGGTGTCGCGGGCGACCCATAACTCATGCAACCAACTTGGGGACTCGTACATGGGGGCGCTCCTAACGGCGAATCGCCAGACGCTGCTCGAGGTAACGCAGCAGCATCGCGATGAGATAACAGGCCGCAACATAGAGCGCTGTCGTCACCAGCCAGGTTTCAATCACCCGGTAGCTTTCGACGTTGATCTTGCGCGCGTAATAGGTCAGCTCCGGCACGGCAATCGCCGCCGCCAGCGAGGTGTCCTTGAACAGCGAGATGAAGTTGTTCGAGAGCGCCGGCAACACGTTGCGCAACATCACCGGCACGGTGACGTACGCCTTGACCTGCCACTCCCCCAGACCAATCGCCAGCCCGGCTTCACGCAGGCCTTTGGGGATGCTCAACAACCCGCCACGGAACACTTCGGTCAGGTACGCCCCGGCATACAACGACAGGGTGATGATGAACGACGGCAGCTTGTCCAGCCGGATACCCAGGCTCGGCAGCGCAAAGTAGATCAGCAGAATCAACACCAGAATCGGCGTGTTACGGATCACCGTCACGTACACCGACGCCAGCACCCGCAATGCGCGGTGCTTTGAGAGCAAAGCAAACGCCATCAGCAGGCCGATCACGCAACCGATGGCGATCGACACCAACGCCAGTTCAAGACCCAGGCCGAGCCCCGCCAGCAAGGTGTCGAAATCGCGCCAGACGGCGGCAAAGTTCAACTGATAGTTCATGGTCAGCAGTACCTTGAGCGGGGCGCGTTATGGGCGCCCCACTCTCACGGGATCATTTGAATTCGACAGGGAAGCCAATTGCCGGGGACGGCAGATCGACACCAAACCACTGTTTGAAGGACGCCGCGTAAGTCGGGAACTCAACGCCGGTCATGGCTTCATGCAAGACGGTATTGACGAAATTCAGCCAGTCCTGATCGCCGCGCTTAACCGCGCAGGCGTAGGTTTGCGGGCTCCAGGCGTAGGTCGGGCTACGATAGCGGCCAGGGTTCTGCACCATCAGGTATTTGACCGAAGACTGGTCGGTGGCAGCGGTGTCGGCACGGCCGGAGTTCACTGCCTGGTACATCAAGTCGACGCTGTCGTATTGGTCAACCTTGGCCTTGGGCAGCGCCTGGTGCACCAGTTCTTCGGCATAGACGTTTTGCAGCACCGCCACGGTGACGCTGTCGCCGGCCGCCTTCAGGTCTTCGATTTCCTTGTACTTGCTGTTGGCCGGCAACAGCAGGCCAACGCCTTCGCGGTAGTACGGCAGGGTGAACGCCACTTGCTGCGCACGGCTGGCGGTGACGGTAATGAACTGGCAGCTCATGTCGACCTTGTCGGTCAGCAAATTCGGAATCCGCGCGTCTGACGACTGCACCACGAACTCGACCTTGCTCGGGTCATTGAACAAACCCTTGGCGACCATCCGCCCGATGTCGATATCAAAACCCTGCAATTTGCCGTCTGCGCCCTGGAAGTGCCACGGCGCGTTGGTGCTGCCCGTGCCCACGATCAAATGCCCGCGCTTCAACACATTGTCGAGCCTGCTGTCCGCCGCCTGGGCAATGCCCACGGCAGAGGCTGTGGCCGCAAAGAGAAAAACACACGCTGTAAACAAGGAAAGTCGACGCTGCATGACGGGCACTCCAGGATGATGTTTATTCCGCTATACCGGAACATGGTATGTAACAACGGAATAGACAGCAGAAAGTGTGCCATAGCCCGAACGGAAAATCCCAAGGCAAATGAAATGTGAATCGAATCAACGGGATATGTGAAAGCACAAAAAAGGCGTTACCAAACGACGCAGCACACAAGCGCTACCGTTGGCTACAGGCACGGGTAGTTGGGCCCCAATTGAGGGCGAGCGAGCCGATACGTGTCATGAAAACCACCATCCACTCTGCTACCACCGTTCGTCGACTTTTGTACCTGACCTGTCAGATCTGACAGTTGTAGGTTGCTTGTTTCTGGCGCTCAATCTTTTTACCCCGACTTCAGAGGCCTTTCAGATGTCGCTGAGTCGTGATGATCAACTTCGCGTAACACCCACTTACAGGAGTTTCCAAATGCCCCTACAACCCGCAGAAAATAATTTGCTGCTCAATGGTGATTTTTCACGGAAGGGAGAGCACTGGACACCTAACTCGCCAGCGAAGGTCGAGTATTCCGAGGGGTACTGTGCCTTGCAGGTTTATGCCCAAATTACTCAGCGCGTTACGTTCGAAGGCGGGGGAGATTTCAAGTTTTCCGTAAAAATGAAAACGGACAGTGGTTCAGCGTGCCAGGCAACGGTCGTGATGCATCCCTCCAAGCAGAGCAAACAACTCGATCTGGGCGGCGGCATGCACTGGACTGAAAAAGAACTTCACTTCTCTGCTCCAGCTGACACTCAGCACATGGAAGTCGAGTTGCTGGCAAACGATGGTGCAAGCGGCGTCTTCGGGTCGCGCTTTGATGATGTGGTGCTCAAACGGCTCTGAATGACGCTGTGGCTTGACGGCGGTCCGTCAATTCTCCTGACGGACCCGTTCGAACTCGCAACTTCTTTTAGTCTTTAGGTCTTTGCCAGTGAACGCGGCACGAACAGCTCTCACGTTCCGATCATGTTGAATACGTACTTGTCCCAACGTTTTCTGTGCAAAGGAGTATTCCGTGAATCCAAAAACCGCTCCCATTACCCTGGCGCCGCAATACCGCCGGACATTGAAGACCTATCTCCCGGTTGTCCTGTATTTCGGCAGTCAGCACTGCTACGCCTGTGAGTTTGCCGGGCCGATATTTCGGGCGACGGCCGAGGCCTATAAAGATCGCGCCGAGTTTTACATGTTGAATACAGCCGAATCCCCCCGTCACCCCAAGGTCAGCGGCACCCCCACGGTGTTGTGCTATTGCAACGGGAAACTGCTGAGAAAGCTCAAAGGTTTTGATAGTGCGGAGACTTTGAACAACGTGTTTATCGCTCTCTTGGGCAAGGCTCGCGCTAAACCTGTCCCACGCAGACCGCGGCGTGACCTGCAATGGTTACGGCAAACCCTTGGCTCTTTACGCACCGTTCCACGGGCGCATCAGTTGCTCGCTCATCGCAGCGCGAAGACTTCGAAACCCTCGTCTCCAGTCTCTGCCGACGGTTGCACCAATCAGAACTGAACGCATCAGTGGTGCTTGAGCGTCGCCAGCACGCGCTCGGCGTTCTCCGAACACGCCATCCCCTCAGGCCGGTCCTTGATGGTCTCGATCATGCCCAGCAACTTCGCCTTGCTCTGCGCCAGATGCTGTTGCATCTCTTCGATCTGTCCGACCTTGTGCTCAAGGCTCGACACCAGTTCGTCGTGCCTGAGCTCACCCTGCTTTGGACTGGTGAGCAACTGCTTGAGCTCTTCCAGGCTGAACCCGGCCTGCTGCGCACACTGGATGATTTGCAGGGTTTGCAGCACCTCTGCCGGGTAGCGCCGATAACCGTTGGCCAAGCGCTGGACCTGGCCGATCAACCCCTGGCTTTCGTAAAACCGGATGCGCGAAGCGCTCAGGCCGCTCATTTGCGCCAACTCACCAATCTTCATCAGAACCTCATTACCACGCTTGACATTAAAGTTAACTTTAAGCTTAGCCTCACCTCTCCACTACTGAGGAGTCAAGCATGTCGCCCTTTCACGCGTTGAATCTGCCCAACGGCCAGACGATCGGCAATCGCATCGCTAAAGCGGCGATGGAAGAAAACCTTGCCGACACTGATCAAGCCCCCTCACAGGCCTTGATGCAGCTCTATCGGGCCTGGGCTGATGGCGAGGCCGGTTTGCTGTTGACCGGCAACGTAATGATCGACCGTCGGACCATGACCGGCCCCGGCGGTGTAGTGCTGGAGGATGAGCGGCACCTTGAACGTTTCCGTCAATGGGCTGCGATTGGTCGGGCCAAGGGCGCACAGTTCTGGATGCAGCTCAACCATCCCGGGCGCCAGACCATGGCCAATCTCGGTCAACCCGCCTGGGCGCCGTCTGCCGTGGCGCTGGAAATGGGGCAGTTCTCGAAGATGTTCGCCCAGCCCACACCGATGAGCGAAGACAACATCCAGGAGGTCATCCAGCGCTTCGCCAGCAGCGCTGCCCTGGCCGAAAAAGCCGGTTTTACCGGTGTGGAAATTCACGCGGCGCATGGCTACCTGATCAGTCAATTCCTGTCGCCATTGAGCAATCGACGAACCGACCGCTGGGGCGGTTCGCTGGAAAATCGCGCGCGCTTGTTGATTGAAGTGGTGAACGCCGTTCGTGCAGCCGTCACGGCAGACTTCTGCGTCGCGGTGAAACTCAATTCCGCCGACTTCCAACGCGGCGGCTTCGATGCCGACGATGCGCGGCAGGTCATCGACCTGCTCAACCCGCTTGCCATCGATCTGCTGGAGTTGTCGGGTGGCAGCTATGAAGCTCCGGCGATGCAAGGCGAAGCCCGCGACGGTCGGACTCTGGCGCGCGAGGCCTACTTCCTCGAAATGGCCGGTGAACTGGCGAGCCGGGCACAGATGCCGGTAATGGTGACTGGCGGTATCCGACGCCTGCCGGTTGTCGAACAGGTGCTGGCCAGCGGCATTGCCATGGCCGGTATCGGCACCGCGCTGGCGGTCGAGCCGTTGCTGGTCAAACTGTGGCGCGAGGGACATGACAGCCACCCACAATTGCCGCCGATCACCTGGAAGCGCAAGCCCTTGGCGGCACTGGCCAACATGGCCGTGGTGCGCTTTCAGATCCAGCGCCTGAGCCGCGGTCGCCAGCCAAAACCTGCGGTGTCGGCACTCTGGGCGTTGATTCTCGACCAGTTGTACATCGCCAAACGCACGCGCCAGTACCGGGCAGCGATGAGCAAATAGCCGGATGGCTTATGCAATCCTCGTGGAGCTACCTGCGGCCGCTCCACGGGTGAGGGTCAGCGAAACAGGCGGGGCCAGTGCCATCGAACGGGTCGAGGACGCTTGAACCGTTCCCAGAGCATCCAGCCCATGCTCACCAGCATCAGCGGCACATGCCCCTGCTCTGCCAGCATCGGCAACAACATCAGGGCCCAGCACGATCCGACGCACCAGCCTGCGCTGACCACACCATAGGCCAGACAATCCTTGATAAACCCCCAGCCGAACGCCGAAATCCTTGGCTGGTGATGACAGCGGTTCAGGTACCGTTGTTTGAGCGGCGAGGCCTGCCACACCAGGCACACGGCCAAAGTAACGACAAACGCCATCGCCTGCGAAACCCCAAGCATCACCCGCGCCGCGACTACCAAGGTCATGAGCAGCAGACCGGTTAGCGTCCAGACACTGGTGAAACCCAGCACAAACAACACCACTGCCTGCCAACGCTTCCTCAGCAAACTGCGTTGCCATACATACGTCAGCGGATGGACCAGCAGCAAAGGGGTCATCGCCAGCAACATCGATAGCCATGAAACCACCAACTGGCGAGGAGGATTGAACAGCAACGCCTGTTCAATCCCCTGCCAGCTCGCGGCATAAGCAAGCGGCACGAAGGCTCCGCAGAACGCCGGGATAGACAGCATCTGCACCGAACCGAGGAGCAGCCCCCAACCTGCCAGGCTGATCAGGATCAGCCACGGCAGGAAGCCTCGGGTCATGGCCTGGATGAGGTATGCCCCCATCTTCAGTCGCCTTGCCGATAGACACTCACACGACCGACCGTGATGTTGTCCTCGGCCTGAACATCGGTCACCGGCACAAAGCGCACTTGCAATTTCGCCAGAACCGGATGGCCGCTGGCACTGAGCTTGTCGAAGACATCAGTGATTTCCAGCACATGGCTCACACCCTTGCCGCCATGCTGGCTGTCCGGGCTGCTGGCCTTGCGCACGCCAAACAGCGAGATCGACCCAACGTATTGGTCAGGCAGCGCCGACAACTGTCCCTCGACCGGCAGACTGATGTACACGTCGAAGGTCGCCGCGTCATTGTTTCCGCGGATGTTTTCCAGGTTGAGGTACACCCGGTCCAGGGAATGCTCCGCAACCGTGGGGGCAAAGGCCCGGGATTTCAGGTTACCCATCAGCTTGCCCGAGGTGCTCTGATCGAGTTGCAACGGCGTCTCGACTGTAGCGCCGGTCAAGGCGATGGCTTTGTCATTGGCGCCGAGCAGTTCGGCGGGTGATTGGGCGCTCATGGATTTTTCCTTCACTACTGCCGCACCAAGAGGCTCGGGGCTTGCGCCCAAGGTTTCCAAGCGTTGTTGAAATGCCCGGGTACCGTGCAGCGGGTCGGACGTATCCTCATAACTATAATCCAGCTTCGGTGCCCGGGTATCGAGCATGTCAGACACCTTGAACGGCCACGAATCGCCGCTGACCGTCGGCACCACGAAACCCCGACCCGGGGTCGGCGGACCATTGAGCCACGCACTGTTGACCGGGTTGCGGTTCTGCCGGTCACGCTGCAGCCATACGTCCCAGAGCCGGTCGATGTTGGCGTGATGCAGCCAGAATATCGGGTCCAGACCAGCGGTATCCGGATCGATCATCAACCCCGGTACCCGGGTGCCCTGTTGCTGGCCGCCCACGGCGACGTGCACGTAGTTGTGCGGTTGCGACTCGAGCCGGCCGCTGACCTGACCATAGTGCTCGAACACCGTGACCGGGCCACCAAAACCTGGAGAGCCACCGCCGGAACCGCCGGCGAAATCATGATCGGTAAGGGCCGGACGCAGATTGATCCGCTGCTCGTTGAGCACCACCACCCCGTTACCGGTCGGGCCAAACCGGCGAGCTACAAACAAGGGATTCTGCTCACCGTTGGGCAACGTGGTCGCCGCGAAACAGGCCGGAAGCTTCAGCGTCTGCTGGTTCTCGTTGTAGTTCCAATACGGCAGGGCCCAATCACTTGGCCCTCCGAGGCTGACGATAGCCTTGCGGACGATCTGCTCGAATGAAGCAAGATAGCCGCGGTGCCACGGCAAAAAGTACCAGCTCTGGTGCTGACACTGGTTCCAGTAGGTGTCCTGATCTGCCTGGGACGGTAGCTGCTCACCCCGTCGCAGATAACCGGCGCTTTGCCAAAGGGGAATATCGATACCGTGAATCGCCGCCAGAAACCGCCAACTGGTGCGGTCAGTGATCGGTCGTTGTTGAAGGACTCCGACGCCACGCGCATACCACAACAAGGTATCGCTCCAGCCAGAACCCAGCTTCCATACATCACGCCGTACATGTGCCATGGTAGTTCTCCCTGAAAAACCGCGTGAATGAGGAGCGCACTCCTCAACAAGCAACGGTAGATCAGGTGCCGCACAGCCCCTGTGAAAGCAGACCGGCGGCATGACCTTCACGGCCAGGCAGAATCGGCGATCATTTACCGCCCGGAAAAACGCAACCGCGAGAGCATTCGCAGGTCGCCGTCCAGGTAATAGGCGTTGGTCCAACTGTCGTCCACCGCCAGGGGCGGAACCTGCTTGAGGTCCTCTTGCCTGGCGGCATAGCGGAATCGGTAATGCTCGTAGAAGCGCAGCAATTCCAGGCCGTAGCGGTCGGCCAGATCGGTGTCGCCGCGAATGATCAGGAAGTTCTCGTCGTTGCCTTCACTGGCATTGATGCTCAGGTTGTGGCTGCCGCTGATGATGATCGGCGCGTCGGTGGTGAAGTCGACGACGATGGCTTTGAGGTGCACCAGCAAATCGCCCTTCTGGCCTTTCATGCTTTCCTTGAGCCAACCTTCGATACCGGTGTTGAGCAACGCGGTGGCAGCGAAATCGGCCGTGCGGTCGGCGTGATAACCGGTGATGCGGCTGGCGGTGTTTTGCAGGCCATAGCGCAACACATCGTCGTGGGGCTGGCCGAGCAAGGCGTTGAGGATCTCGTCCGGCAGCGCGAACGCGGTGACAAACAGAACGTCCTTCTTCGCCGCATTGATGATCTCGACGAATTGCTGCAGATCGGCCTGGCCGGTACGCGGTGAGAATCCGACAAACAACGGCTGTGACGGGTCCATCGGGTTGTTCTTGGTCAACCAGCTGCGTGTAGCACCCACGTCGGTCGGCGCAGCCCAGATCTGCTCGAACACTTGCAAATAACGGACACCCACAGCGGTATTGTCCAGCACATGCACCACGTTGGCCTGGCGGTAGACGCCGTTGTCGGTGAAATTGGTACTGCCGCACAGCACCGATTGCGGCCGATATTCACCACCATCGATCTTGCTCAGCACGATGAATTTGTCATGGAAGATCGCGTGGGTTACCCGCCCCCGCTTGCTCTCGTCGGGAAGCTTCGCCAGGCTCTCTTCATTCATGGTGGTGTCGGCATCACCGGGCTTGGCGTGATACAGCACCCGAACCTTGGCACCGCGCCCAAACGCCGCGTTGACCGCATCGATAATGGTCGGCAGTTGATACTCGTAAATCGCGATGTCCAGCGCCCACTGGCCATCCACGGCGCGCTCGATGAAACCGGTGATCTGCTCCAGCAAGCCGTTCTCCAGCCATTGCCGTGGTGCGGCGGGCCAGTCGTCGAGGGACAGGTTCTTGTTGGCGCTCAGCTGTGCGTCGAGCTCGGGGAACTTGCGGGAGAATGCCTGGCTGGCCGCCACCGCACGATTGAAAATGACATGCTGGCCCGCCGGCAGGCCATTGTCGGTGGTAACCGTCACCGCCAGGGCCTCGCCCAATTGCGGCGCATCCGGCGTGCCATAGGCCAGATGCACCCGATAGTTGATCGTCACGCCCGGATTGACCGCGTAATCAGCCCAGCGAAATTTCTGCAACGGCGCGCTGTCGCTGGGCGTCGCGTTGTACTGGGGAAAGGTGTGGGCCTTGCCGGGGAAGGTCAGGCTGTTGAACAAAAACTCCCAAGGCCCGCTGCCTTGCTGTTTTTCGATGGCGAAACCGAGCAGGCCTTTGCGTCGGGGTTCGGCCAGGTCCATGGCCAGTAACACACCGTTGGTACCGGCATAGGCTTTGACCCGGAAATCGTCCTGACTGTTAGCGGCTAGAACACGCATGATCCACTCCTGTGATGAGCTGAATCCACAGCATAGGTGCTGTGGGTAATTCGGCAGATTAAAGCGTGTCGATATGTCGATAGTCTGCGTTCAATTCGTGCGCCAGGACCTTCGCCCACCCCAATCGAATCGGCCCGCGCTCGATGTCCACCAGCAGCGCCGGGCAATTGAGCGCCACCTGCATTGGCGTGTTTTTTAGACGGCCATCGGTCAACAGCAACACGCGTTGTTGCTCTGCCGGGAAACGCTTTTGCCGCAACGCCAACCACTTCGTAGCCTCATCCAGCGCGGCGAACAACGGCGTGCCTCCGCCCGCACCGAGTGCGTCGAGCCAGTCGCGCAGGCTGGCCGAGGCTTTCAGGCCTTGCACTTGCCACTTCGGCGCAGCACCACTGGCGGTCAACAGCGCGAGGCGCGCACGTTGGCGATAGGCGTCGTCGAACAATTGCGCCAGCAGGCCTTTGGCGTCGCTCAGCGCCTGATGACGCCGGGTCGAGGCCGAGGCATCGACAATCACCAGCCACAGCTCGTGAGGTGAACGACTGCGCAGGTGAAACAGCAGATCTTCGCGCTGACGCGGACGGCCGTTGAGCAGCGTGCCGGGCCAATTGACCGAGCCGTTTTGGCTGGCTCGACGCTGACCTTGCCTGCCATTTTTCAGGCGTCCTGCGCGGGGTTTGGCATTCGCCCCCGCATCAGATCGAGGGCGAATGCCTAGGGCTTTTTTGGCCAGCTCGGCACTTCACGGCGGGCGCCGGTGGGTAATGCCTGAGCCGGCATTTCACCCCACTGGCCCTGGCCTTCGCCGGGATTCGTTTGTTGGGCGGCGGACGCGTCTGGCGCGGGGTTCTGGCGCGGCGCGGACGGCGGCGTGTCGCGACGCCGATGGCGCAAGGCAAACTCGGCGACGGCATCGATGTCTTCCTCGCTGATCGCCCCGGCCCCACGCCACGCCGCATGGGCGCGAGCCGCACGCAGCCAGACCAGGTCGGCGCGCAAGCCGTCGACCCCGGCGGCAAAACAACGCTCGGTGATCTGCGCCAGCGCCTGATCATCCAGAGGAATGTTCGCCAGTGCCGCACGTGCACCTTGGCAGCGTTCACGCAATGCCTGCTGCTGAACTTCCCAGTCGGCGCAAAAAGCCTGGGGGTCGCTGTCGAAGTCCAGCCGGCGACGGATGATCTGACCGCGCTCAAGCGGCGCCGTGTGACCGCTGAGGGCGACGTTCAGGCCGAAACGGTCGAGCAGTTGCGGACGCAGCTCGCCCTCTTCCGGGTTCATGGTGCCGATCAGTACAAAGCGCGCCGAATGCCGATGGGAAATGCCGTCGCGTTCGATCAGGTTGGTGCCGCTGGCAGCGACGTCGAGTAACAGATCCACCAGGTGATCGGGCAGCAGATTCACTTCATCGACATACAACACGCCGCCGTCGGCCTTGGCCAACACACCGGGGGAAAACTGCGCACGGCCTTCACCCAGCGCGGCGTCCAGATCCAGGGTGCCGACCAGCCGCTCTTCAGTCGCGCCCAACGGCAAGGTGACGAATTGCCCGCTGGCGAGCAAATCCGCCAGGCCACGGGCCAACGTCGACTTGGCCATGCCCCGCGGGCCTTCGATCAGCACGCCGCCGATTTTCGGATCGATGGCCGTCAGGCACAGCGCCAGTTTCAGGGCATCGGCGCCGACCACGGCGGAGAGCGGGAAATGCGGGGTGTCGGTCATCGGGTTTTCTCGTTCGTGATCAGTAATTGCGGTGTGGCGAGGGAGCTTGCTCCCGTCGGCCGGTCCGCGTTCGGGCGTAGCAGTCGTTAAACCAGCCAATGCGGTATGCCTGACAGAATGCAATTGCAGGTTTTAGGGCCGCTGCGCAGCCCAGCGGGAGCAAGCTCCCTCGCCACAGTTGCAGGCAGGTATCCGGTCAGCCGTCTTCTTCTATATCCAGCAGCAAATTCTCCAGCGCCTCGCGGTACTCGCCCGGCTCCTGCCACATCCCGCGTTGCTGGGCTTCGAGCAGGCGTTCGGTCATGTCGCGCAAGGCGTGCGGATTATGCTGCTGGACGAATTCGCGGGTCGACGGGTCAAGCAAATAGGCGTCGGCGAGCAAGGCGTACTGGTGATCGTCGATCAACTGCGTGGTGGCGTCGAAGGCGAACAGATTATCAACGGTGGCCGCCAGTTCAAAAGCGCCTTTGTAGCCGTGCCGCTTGATCCCGTCGATCCACTTCGGGTTCGCCGCTCGGGAGCGGATCACCCGGTTCAGCTCTTCCTTGAGGGTGCGGATCTTCGGCAAATCCGGCTGACTGTGGTCGCCATGGTAGCTCGCCGCCGCTTCACCGCTGAGGCTTTCGACGGCGGCGAGCATGCCGCCCTGGAACTGGTAATAGTCGTTGGAATCGAGCAAGTCGTGCTCGCGATTGTCCTGGTTTTGCAGCACCGCCTGAACCTGGCTCAAGCGCTGGGCGAACTGTTCGCGAGCGGCCGTGCCCTCATCGGAACCGCCATAAGCGTAGCCGCCCCAGTTCAGATAGACCTCGGCCAGATCCTCGCGGCTCTGCCACAAACGGCCATCAATGGCGCCCTGCACGCCCGCGCCATAGGCACCGGGCTTGGCGCCGAAAATCCGCCAGCCGGCCTGTCGTGCGGCGGCCTCCTCGTCCAGACCGGACTGGATCAGCGCTTCGCGTTCGCCGCGAACCTTGGCCGCCAACGGGTTCATGTCGTCCGGTTCATCCAGCGCGGCAACCGCTTGCACGGCCGCGTCGAACAACCGAATCAGGTTGGCGAAGGCATCGCGGAAGAACCCGGAAACGCGCAACGTCACATCCACGCGCGGCCGGTCGAGCAGGCTCAGCGGCAGAATTTCGAAGTCGTCGACCCGCTGACTGCCCGTCGCCCAGACCGGACGCACGCCCATCAGTGCCATGGCCTGGGCGATGTCATCGCCGCCCGTGCGCATGGTCGCCGTGCCCCAGACCGACAAACCCAACTGGCGCAAATGATCGCCGTGGTCCTGCAGGTGCCGTTCAAGAATCAGGTTCGCCGACTGGAATCCAATGCGCCAGGCGGTGGTGGTCGGCAGGTTGCGCACGTCCACCGAGTAGAAATTACGCCCGGTGGGCAGCACATCGAGGCGTCCGCGACTCGGTGCGCCGCTAGGCCCTGCCGGAACAAAGCGACCACTGAGAGCATCCAGCAGACCGCGCATTTCTGCCGGGCCGCAGGCGTCCAGGCGCGGTGCGACGACGTCACGCAAGCTGCCGATGATCGCGCTGACGTCACCCCAGCCGGGCTGACTCAACAACTCGACATCAGCGCTGAGCGCCTGCTCGATCAACTGCGCGGCGAACAGCTCAAGACGTTCGCGAGTGTCGCCAGCAGTGCGCCATGCCTCAGCGCTGAGCGTCTGCAATTCAGTCGGTTTCGGACCGGACCAAGGATCGGATAACACACAATCCAGTGGATCGAACCCGAGCGTGAACGCCTTGGCCAAGGCCCGCAACAGGCTCGATTGCGCCCCTCGACCGTCACCGCGCGGAATGCGCAGCAACGCCAGCAAGGTGTCGATGCGCAGACGCCCGCTTGGCGATTCGCCGAACACGTGCAGGCCATCGCGAATCTGCGACTCTTTCAGGTCGCACAAATAGGTGTCCAGACGCGGTAACCAGATCGCGGCATCGGCGTCGCTGTCGAGCTTCTCGTCCAGCTGCAATTCACGGTCGATATGGGTTTCACGCACCAGATTGAGGATGTCGCGCTGCAACTCCCGCGCACGGCGTGGGTCGAGCAATTGGGCTTCGTAATACTCGTCGGCCAACAGTTCCAGATTGCGCAACGGGCCGTAGGTTTCGGCGCGGGTCAGCGGCGGCATCAGGTGGTCGATGATCACCGCCTGCGTCCGCCGTTTAGCCTGCGCGCCCTCGCCCGGGTCGTTGACGATAAACGGATAGATATTTGGCAGCGGTCCGAGCAATGCATCTGGCCAGCAACTTTCAGACAGGCCAACGCCCTTGCCCGGCAACCATTCGAGGTTACCGTGCTTGCCGACGTGAATCACCGCGTGGGCGCCGTAGGCCTGACGCAACCAGAAATAGAACGCCAGGTAACCGTGGGGCGGCACCAGGTCCGGATCGTGATAGACCGCGCTCGGATCAACCTGATAACCGCGCGCCGGCTGAATGCCGACAAAGGTCAGGCCAAACCTGAGCCCTGCGACCATCATTCGTCCGCTGCGGAACATCGGGTCGTTTTCAGGCGATCCCCAACGTTCCAGCACCGCTGCACGGTTGGCTTCGGGCAAGGCGTTGAACATCGAGTAATAGTCGTCCAGTGCCAGGCTTTGCTGGCACGGGCGCAGGTCGATGCTCTCCAGGTCATTGCTGACCCCACCAAGCAATTGCTGAATCAGTGCGGTGCCGCTTTCCGGCAAATCGGCAGGCAACGGATAACCTTCTGCGTGCAGCGCCCGCAGGATATTCAACGCCGCTGCCGGTGTGTCGAGACCAACGCCGTTGCCAATCCGCCCATCGCGGGTCGGGTAGTTGGCGAGGATCAGCGCAATGCGTTTTTCAGTATTCGCCACCCGCGCCAACTCGACCCAGCGCCGTGCCAGTTCAGCGACAAAATCCATGCGTTCAGGTTGCGGTCGATAGCAGACCACATCGGACTGACTGCGCTCACTGCGCCAAGCCAGGTCCTTGAAGCTGATCGGGCGGCTGATGATCCGCCCATCGAGCTCCGGCAAAGCGATGTGCATCGCCAGATCCCGTGGGCCGAGCCCTTGCTCGCTGGCACGCCAACCGGGTTCGTTGTCCTGGGCGCAGATCGCCTGGATCACCGGGATATTGCGCCGGAAGGGTCGCAGATGCGGGGCTTCGGGGCTCGATTGAGCAAACCCGGTGGTGTTGAGAATCACCGAGGCCTGCACCTCATCCAGCCAGTCTTCGACCACCGTCAGGCAGCCGGGCTCTTTCAAACTGGCCAGCGCTATCGGCAGCGGGTTCAGCCCCGCTGCCTGCAAGCGCTGGCAGAAAACATCGATGAAAGCGGTGTTCGCCGCCTGCAAGTGCGAACGGTAAAACAGCACCGCCGCCACCGGTTGATCAAGCTGCCAGTCGGCTTGCCAATCGCCCAGCGTCGCGTTGCTTTTGTGTGGGTGGTAAATCGCGGTACGCGGCAGGGTCTGCGGTTCGGACCAGTGGTAATCGCGGCCCAGCCAACGGCTGGCCAGACAGCGATACAAATCCAGCGCATTGCCCATGCCGCCCTGACGCAAAAAGTGCCAAAGCCGCTCGCGGTCTTCGACAGGCACGGTACTGAGGTCGCTGAGCTCCGGGTCAGGACGGTCATCGCCCGGCACCAGAATCAGTTGCACACCGCGTTGCGACAGCTCCACCAGACGTTCGATGCCGTAGCGCCAATAGGCAATCCCGCCGTGCAGCGAGATCAGAATCACCTTGGCGTGGCGCAGCACTTCGTCGACATACAAGTCGACCGAGGCGTGGTTCTGCACCTGCATCGGGTTGGCCAAACGCAGGCTCGGATAGTCCTCGGGCAACTGCTGCGCCGCTTCGGCGAGCAGCGCCAGACTGGAGTCGCCGCTGCACAGAATCACCAGCTCGGCGGGGGTTTGGCCAAGGTCGGCAATGTTGTCATCCGAGACGAAACCGCCGGGCTGGGTCCTGAGCAGGTGCATGGGTTAAACGCTGAGCGCGGCGCGCAATTGCGCTTCGAGCAAGACGGCGTCCAATTGCTGGCCGATCAGCACCAGACGGGTGCTGCGCGCTTCGTCTGCGCCCCACTGACGGTCGAAGTGCTTGTCGAAACGCGTACCCACGCCCTGGATCAGCAGGCGCATCGGCTTGCTCGGGATCGCGGCGAAGCCCTTGACCCGCAGGATGCCGTGCTGAACCACCAATTGGGTCAGGGCGTCAAGCAACAGGCTTTCGTCGGCTTGCGGCAGTTCGATGGAAATCGAATCGAAGGCGTCGTGATCGTGATCATCGTGGTCGTCGCCATCGTGGTGATGGTCGTGGTGGCTGTGACGTCCGTCGATGTGCTCTTCAGAGCCGGCGCCCAGACCGATCAGCACGTCCAGCGGCAAACGACCGCTGCTGGCTTCGATGATCTTCACCGCTGGTGGCAGTTCTTCGGCGACTTCCAGGCGCACTTTGGCCAGATCCGCAGGACTGATCAGGTCGGCCTTGTTGAGGATCACCAGGTCGGCACTGGCCAGTTGGTCGGCGAACAGCTCGTGCAGCGGCGATTCGTGATCCAGATTCGGGTCGAGTTTGCGCTGGGCGTCGACCTGGTCCGGGAAGGCGGCAAAGGTGCCGGCGGCCACGGCCGGGCTGTCGACCACGGTGATCACCGCATCCACGGTGCAGGCGCTGCGGATTTCCGGCCACTGGAAGGCCTGGACCAACGGTTTTGGCAGGGCCAGGCCAGAGGTTTCGATAAGGATGTGGTCGAGGTCGCCGCGACGGGCAACCAGTTCGCGCATCACCGGGAAGAACTCTTCCTGAACCGTGCAGCACAAGCAGCCGTTGGCCAGCTCATACACGCGGCCGTTGGCTTCTTCTTCGGTGCAGCCGATGGAACATTGTTTGAGGATTTCGCCGTCAATGCCCAGCTCGCCGAACTCGTTGACGATCACCGCGATGCGCCGGCCCTGGGCGTTATCGAGCATGTGTCGCAGCAAGGTGGTTTTGCCCGAACCGAGGAAGCCGGTAACGATGGTGACGGGAAGTTTGGCCAGTGTTTTCATCGGATGCCCTTTGGCAAGGTGGCGGGCATACGGGACGACAACCGGCAGCGCTTGAGCGCGCGGAAGAATTCGCCACCGGATCACCCCGCCCGGTTGTAGTGAGAATCTGTATCGAGGCAGGTCTCCTGGCTGACGGTGGGCCAGTCATTCGACTGGCGGTTCCTGCACCTTCCCGCGCCTGAAAACAAAAGAGCGCAGTGGCATGGCAGAAACAAAACCGTTCACAGTTGCGGGGGCAGCCGCGGCATCGACCGCGTTCCCTTCTTAGCTTCGGCGCACGCGCCAAAGAACCTCGAAAGCGCAAGGCTACGCATCGCATCGGGGCGGGTCAATGTTCGCGATCCACCGTGGCGAGGGAGCTTGCTCCCGCTGGGTCGCGAAGCGGCCCCTCATTCCCGCAAGTACCCCGCGTGCACACGATTTACGACGGCTGCGCCGCCGAGCGGGAGCAAGCTCCCTCGCCACAGGGTTCTGCTTAGATCTCAACTGAGAACGCGTGCCAATTGACGCCCCGCCCTCGCCCATGCTCTCCTACACGCCTTGTTACGGGTGCCCTTCACAGGGTGAAACGGGAAACCGGTGAATCATGTGCTTTACTCAAAAGCCATGTCAGTCCGGTGCTGCCCCCGCAACGGTAAGCGAGCGAAGAATCAGATCCACTGTGCCAGCAGTTCGGCATGGGAAGGCGATTCTTGCAGGTTCGGCGAATGCCAGCCCCTCGTGAGCCCGGAGACCGGCCCGCAACACATCAATAACAAACCCGCGGTGGGCGGGCGCTGTTTTAGCCTCTGCGTGCCCGGCTCGCGGGGGTTTACATGCGCTCGATTCACCCACTGACTGACCAGAGGGAAGCGCCATGTCGATCATCAGCAGCACTCGCCACGTCACCGCCAGCACCACCTCCACCCTGAACCAACGCCTCGTTGCCGCTATTGGCGCATCGATTCTGGGCGCGTGCCTTGTGTATTTCGCCGGTTTCTCGCACATCGACGCGGTGCACAACGCCGCCCACGATACCCGTCACAGTTCTGCGTTCCCGTGCCACTGAGACCTGCCGAGATGATCAAGCGTATAGCGCAAACCGCAGGTTTCACCGGCTTGCTGGCCGCCCTGCTGCTGACCCTGCTGCAAAGCTTCTGGGTCGCGCCGCTGATTCTGCAGGCGGAGACCTACGAAAAAGCCCCGGCGGCTGAAGTCCATGAACATGCCGAAGGCGCCATGGCTGGCCACACCCACGATGCAGAGGCTTGGGAACCGGAAGATGGCTGGCAGCGCGTGCTGTCGACCACTGGCGGTAATCTGGTGGTCGCCGTCGGTTTTGCGCTGATGCTCGCGGGTCTCTACACCCTGCGCGCGCCGACTCGCACTTCTCAAGGCCTGCTCTGGGGATTGGCCGGTTACGCGACCTTCGTCCTCGCTCCGACCCTGGGCTTGCCGCCGGAATTGCCGGGAACTGCCGCCGCAGACCTGACACAACGGCAGATCTGGTGGATCAGCACGGCAGCGTCCACCGCTGTCGGTATCGCGCTGATCGTGTTCGCCCGGCATTGGCTGCTGAAAGTGCTCGGTGTCGCCATTCTGGCCGTGCCGCACATCATCGGCGCACCGCAGCCTGAAGTGCATTCGATGTTGGCCCCCGAAGCCCTCGAAGCGCAATTCAAGATCGCCTCGCAGCTGACCAACGCCGCGTTCTGGCTGGCCATGGGCCTGATCAGCGCCTGGTTGTTCCGCCGCAAAAGCGATGGTCAATACCACGCATGAGTGAAGCGCGCGCAGCGCCGACCCTGGTGATCGGCCTGGGCTGCCAGCGCGGCTGCCCGGCCAGCACGCTGCGCACGTTGCTCGACCAGGCGTTGCAGGCTCATCACATCGAATTACGAACGATCAAGGCCTTGGCCAGCATCGATCTGAAACGTGATGAGCCCGGTCTGATCGAGTTGGCCCGGCAACTGTCACTGCCACTGATCTGCTTCAGCAGCGAACAACTTTCCAGCTATAAACCGCAACTCAGCCATCGCTCGCAAATCGCTTTCGAGCGCACCGGCTGCTACGGCATAGCGGAAAGTGCCGCGCTGGCCCTCGCCGAACAACTGGCGCAGGCACCGGTAAAATTGCTGATCCCGCGACAAAAATATGCCCAGGCGACGTTTGCGTTGGCCGGCGCCGCCTAAAATCCTCGATAATCCCCGCCTTCGATCATGAGCAATCTTCATCTGAAGCCTTGCTTTGACAATTTTTCACAGGAGCCGGCCATGACCGTCTACTTCATTGGCGCAGGTCCCGGCGACCCGGAACTGATTACAGTCAAGGGCCAGCGACTGATTCGCAGTTGCCCGGTGATCATCTACGCCGGCTCGCTGGTGCCTGAAGCCGTATTGGAAGGCCATCAGGCTGAACAGGTGGTCAACAGCGCCGAATTGCACCTGGAACAGATCATCGAACTGATCAGAATCACCCACGACAAAGGTCAGGATGTAGCGCGCGTGCATTCCGGCGATCCGAGCCTGTATGGGGCGATCGGCGAGCAGATTCGTTATCTGCGCGAGCTGAGCATTCCGTTTGAAATCATCCCTGGCGTCACCGCCACTGCTGCGTGTGCAGCGCTGTTGGGGGCCGAGCTGACGCTACCGGACATCTCGCAAAGCGTCATCCTGACCCGCTACGCCGACAAGACCGCGATGCCGCCAGGCGAAGAATTCAGCAGCCTGGCCCAGCATGGCACGACCATGGCGATTCATCTGGGGGTCAATCACCTGGAGAAAATCGTCGCTGAACTGCTGCCGCATTACGGCGCAGATTGTCCGATTGCAGTGGTTCATCGGGCCAGCTGGCCGGACCAGGATTGGGTGGTGGGAACGCTGACAGACATCGCCGAAAAGGTTCAGGCCAAGGGATTTCGACGTACGGCGCTGATTCTGGTGGGTCGGGTGCTGGGCAGTGACACCTTCAGCGAATCGTCGCTGTACCGCGCCGGGCATGCACATCTCTACCGCCCTTAGGTGCACACATAACCTGTGGTGAGGGGGCTTGCCCCCGTTGGGTCGCGAAGCGGCCCCCTGTGTTCTTTCAGACATACCGCTTTGCGACGGCTTCGCCGCCGAGCGGGGCGGTGCGGCGTTCCGACAAGCCCCCTCGCCACAAATCGCGGGCATAAAAAAACGGCGCTCACGGGCACCGTTTTTCATGTCGCAGCGAACACCTTAGTAGTAGGCGTTTTCTTTCTGCGTGTGGTCGGTCACGTCACGGACACCTTTGAGCTCGGGTATGCGCTCAAGCAGCGTGCGCTCGATGCCTTCCTTCAGGGTCACGTCAGCCTGGCCGCAGCCCTGGCAGCCGCCACCGAACTTCAATACGGCGATGCCGTCT
Source organism: Pseudomonas sp. GW822-FHT04C11 (assembly GCF_058800905.1). Lineage (NCBI taxonomy): Bacteria > Pseudomonadati > Pseudomonadota > Gammaproteobacteria > Pseudomonadales > Pseudomonadaceae > Pseudomonas > Pseudomonas sp. GW822-FHT04C11. The sequence continues at coordinate 266,662 of NZ_JBXAMS010000004.1, forward strand.
TCAACCACATCGATCAGGCTGACCTGACCGCCGTGGCTGGCCAGCCCCGGGTTGATTTCGGTTTGCAGGTAGTAGTTGATGCGCTCATTGACCGGGCTGTCGGCGTTGACCATCGGTACTTTGGCGTTTGGCGCCTTGATGGTCAGTTGGCCGCCCATGCGGTCAGTGGCGTAGTCGACCACCGCATCGTCCAGGAATGCTTCGCTGAACGAGTCGATGTAAGCGGTGAAGCTTTTGAGCCCCAGCGCTGTGTCTTCAGGTTTTTCTTCGCCCGGCTTGCAATAGGCAATGCAGGTTTCGGCGTATTGAGTGCCAGGCTGGGTGATAAAGACCCGAATGCCGATCCCCGGGGTGTTCTGCTTGGAGAGCAGATCAGCCAGATAATCGTGGGCGGCGTCGGTAATAGTAATGGCGGTCATGGAAGTTCCTCGCAGGCTTGGGCGCAGTTTACGCCAATCATCGCGCCGGACAAAGTCCCAGTATTTTTGTCGGGAAAGAACCGGTCGCCGCCAGGGCGACCGGCAGGTAAATCACAGGTTTTCGTAGCGATTCATGTCCAGTACGCCCTCTTCCACCGGATCGGTCTCGTGGATATACCGGCTTAAATCGTGGAAATACTGCCAGAACTGCGGATGGCTGCGACGAATCCCCCAGTGCTCGACGATTTTCTCGAAGTCCTGGGCATTCTTGGCATTCTCCATCTCGGCGACAAATGCCGGTACTTGTTCAGCGGGAATGTTGAACATGAAGTTCGGGTAGCTGCTGAGCACACCGGGATAAATGGTCAAGGTGTCCAGCCCCGGCTGATAGCGCAACGCCTCGCCGAGCAGGAACGCCACGTTGCTGTGGGCACGGTTGCGCAGCAGGCTGTACACCTCGCGCTTGCCGCTGCGACTTTCGATGCGCAGCATCGTCGCTTCCGGCAACTGGTCGATCACCTTAAGCCCGGCCGCCGGGCGTGCGGTCAGGCGACTCAATGCCTGCTCGGCATTCTGCAAGGCCGGATCGATATTGGGCCGTGAGCAATAAGCGCCATCGCAGCGATTGATCGGATCAGGACTGGCGTTCAGGTCACCGTAACGCATCAGCAATTGCTGGACGAAATCGCGTTTCGGGTCTTTCTCGTCGAGTTTCAGTGCAGTCGGCTTATCGTTGTCGATGCTTTCGTAATCCAGCCACATCTTGAATTTGCCGCTGCTCTGATACCAGTCGTCCAGATACCCGTCACGCGAATCGGCCGGCATCAGGCGCAGGAAATTCTGCTCGGCGCCGTTACGGATCAAGTCGAAATACAGCCGGGTCTGCGCCTGATGGGAAACGTTGCCGAACACGTCGAAGTTGACCGCCAGCTGATAATAGGTGCGCTCCAGCAACGGGTAGTCGAATAACCACATGGTCTGTGGCACTTCACCGATCAGCCCCTTGTTCACTGAAGCACTGTCAAAATGCCGGAAGATGCTCAGCAAGGCGTTGTCGTTACCGGCCCACAAGGTCGACCAACTCGGCGCGTGTGCCTTGGCGTAGGTGTCACGGCGCAAGGCTTCGTACTCGTTACGCTTGTCGCGGTAGGCATGCCACAGGCTCAGCACGCTGCCGACATCGTCATTCTGGCCGGGCATGGCCAGCAATGGCGTGGCCTTGCCGCGATAACTCGGATCGGTGATGTACAGGTCATGCTCCGGCGCCTGGAAGAACGCCCAGAAGTTGTCGCGGATCACGTCGGTAGCGATCTGCCCGCGACAGACCGGGCCGCGGATAAAGGTGCGCACGAAGTATTCGGCGTTATCGAGCATGAACTGATACCGCGCCTGGGCCGGAATCGCCTGGAAGGTCTCGAACGGATTGGCCCGACGTTCCGGGCCATAACCAGGCAAGGCGTGAACCTGCCAGTTGCCGTTGTAGAACAGGGTTTTGATCCGGGCCATTTTCGCCGGGCTCAGCGGATAGGTGATGTGCGTCTTGTGCACGATCACCCCTTGCACCGGCCACAAGCGGTAATACACCTGGGTGCCCGGATCGTCGTTCGGGCGACGACTGTTGATCAGGTCGATCGGTTGGCCCGTCGGTGTGCGCGAACGCACCCACTGGAAGAAGTGCCCCGGCTCGCCATCCTTGAAGTAGATATGCGCCAGAAACCAGTGCTCGAACAACCAGCGTGCTACCAGACTTTCACGGGCGCCCGGTGCGTTCAGCAGGTTTTCCCACTGCACCACCTGCAAGGCTTCCCTGGCGCTCGGGACCAGGCCCTGCTGGTCGATAGGCGCACCGGAGGCCAGCCAGCGTTGCAGCGTCTGGTACTGCTGATCGGTCAGCCCGGTCACCGCCAACGGCATGCCTTCTTTCGGATGGGCGCCGGCGTAGGCCTCGAACTCTCCTGGCATCGGGCACATGTTCTCGCGCTCAAGCCCGAGCACAATCTCTTCCGGCAACTTGGCGTTAGGTTGCAGCGGCGTCCGGTGGCCGAGTTCAAGCATTCGCGCCATCAACGCAGCCTGACTGCCCTGGGCATCGAGTACCGAGTAGAAGTCCTTGCGTTGCCAGGCGGCTTTGCCAAAGGCGTCATAAAACAGCCGTGTCGGCTCCGACGCCTTACTGCGCTCGCCGGCATAGACCGGAATCTTGTTCGCGCCCCGCGCTGCACCTTCGCCACTGCCCAGATTGAGCTGACAGGCGGCGTCATAGCAGGCATGGCAGGCCACGCATTTTTCAGTGAAGATCGGCTGAACGTCGCGGGTGTATGAGATCGCCGGCGCCGTGCCTTGTGCTGTGGCGACACTGCTTATAAGCAGCACAAAGAGGCTGATGAAAACGCGATACGACATATCCCTGGTCCCGATCATGAAAAAACGTCGCGATTCTACCGTCCTGGCCCGCCCACCAACATGAGCGATATTCATGCAAAAGCAGCTCATGCTCTAATTGCACGCAGGTTTGCTATTATTCCGACCCTTCGTAATGGCCTTACCAGGTAGTCCTAATGTCCGATCGCAGCGCTCGCCTACACGTCCTCAAGCAAGCCCTCAAAGAGCGCATCCTGATTCTCGATGGCGGCATGGGCACAATGATCCAGAGCTTCAAGCTCGAGGAGCAGGACTACCGTGGCAAACGCTTTGCCGACTGGCCAAGCGACGTCAAGGGTAACAACGACTTGCTGGTACTGAGCCGCCCGGACGTAATCGGGGCGATCGAGAAGCAATACCTGGATGCCGGCGCCGACATTCTGGAAACCAACACCTTCAACGCCACCCAGGTATCCCAGGCCGACTACGGCATGCAGGGCCTGGCGTACGAGTTAAACGTAGAAGGCGCACGCCTTGCGCGCAAGGTGGCGGACGCCAAGACCCTCGAAACCCCGGACAAACCACGTTTTGTCGCCGGTGTCCTGGGCCCGACCAGCCGCACCTGCTCGCTGTCGCCGGACGTGAACAACCCTGGCTATCGCAACGTGACCTTCGATGAACTGGTGGAGAACTACACCGAGGCCACCAAAGGCCTGATCGAAGGCGGCGCCGACCTGATCCTGATCGAAACCATTTTCGACACCCTGAACGCCAAAGCCGCGATCTTCGCCGTGCAGGGCGTGTTCGAGGAAGTCGGTTTCGAATTGCCGATCATGATTTCCGGGACCATCACCGATGCCTCCGGCCGCACCCTGTCCGGCCAGACCACCGAAGCCTTCTGGAACTCCATTGCCCACGCCAAGCCGATTTCCGTCGGCCTGAACTGCGCCCTTGGCGCCCGTGAACTGCGTCCGTACCTGGAAGAACTGTCGAACAAGGCCAGCACTTACGTTTCGGCGCACCCGAACGCCGGCCTGCCGAACGAATTCGGTGAATACGATGAACTGCCGGCGCAAACCGCCAAGGTCATCGAAGAATTCGCCCAAAGCGGTTTCCTGAATATCGTCGGCGGTTGCTGCGGCACCACGCCGGGACACATCGAGGCCATCGCCAAAGCCGTCGCCGGCTACGCGCCACGGCAGATTCCGGACATCCCCAAGGCCTGCCGCCTGTCGGGCCTGGAGCCGTTCACCATCGATCGCAGCTCGTTGTTCGTCAACGTCGGCGAGCGGACCAACATCACCGGTTCCGCCAAGTTCGCCCGGCTGATCCGTGAAGACAACTACACCGAAGCGCTGGAAGTCGCCCTGCAACAGGTCGAAGCCGGTGCACAGGTGATCGACATCAACATGGACGAGGGCATGCTCGATTCGAAGAAGGCCATGGTGACCTTCCTCAATCTGATCGCTGGCGAGCCGGACATCTCCCGCGTGCCGATCATGATCGACTCGTCGAAATGGGAAGTGATCGAAGCCGGCCTCAAGTGCATCCAGGGCAAGGGCATCGTCAACTCCATCAGCATGAAGGAAGGCGTCGAGCAGTTCATTCACCACGCCAAACTGTGCAAGCGCTATGGCGCTGCCGTGGTGGTGATGGCCTTCGACGAAGCCGGCCAGGCCGACACTGAAGCGCGCAAGAAGGAAATCTGCAAACGCTCCTACGACATTCTGGTCAACGAAGTCGACTTCCCGCCGGAAGACATCATCTTCGACCCGAACATCTTCGCCGTCGCCACCGGTATCGAAGAGCACAACAACTATGCAGTCGACTTCATCAACGCCTGCGCCTATATCCGTGACGAACTGCCCTACGCGCTGACCTCGGGCGGCGTGTCCAACGTGTCGTTCTCGTTCCGTGGCAACAACCCGGTGCGTGAAGCAATCCACTCGGTGTTCCTGCTGTATGCGATCCGCAACGGCCTGACCATGGGTATCGTCAACGCCGGCCAACTGGAGATCTACGACCAGATCCCGGCCGAGCTGCGCGATGCGGTCGAAGACGTGATCCTCAACCGCACCCCGGACGGCACCGACGCGCTGCTGGCGATTGCCGACAAGTACAAGGGCGATGGCAGCGTCAAGGAAGCCGAGACCGAAGAATGGCGCAGCTGGGACGTCAATAAGCGTCTGGAGCACGCGCTGGTCAAAGGCATCACCACGCACATTGTGGAGGACACCGAAGAATCCCGGCTGTCCTTCGCCCGGCCGATCGAGGTCATCGAAGGCCCGCTGATGTCCGGCATGAACATCGTTGGCGACCTGTTTGGCGCCGGCAAGATGTTCCTGCCGCAGGTGGTGAAATCCGCCCGCGTGATGAAGCAGGCGGTGGCGCACCTGATCCCGTTCATCGAACTGGAAAAAGGCGACAAGCCGGAAGCCAAGGGCAAGATCCTGATGGCCACGGTCAAGGGCGACGTCCACGACATCGGCAAGAACATCGTCGGTGTGGTACTCGGCTGCAACGGCTACGACATCGTCGACCTCGGCGTGATGGTCCCGGCCGAAAAAATCCTGCAAGTGGCCAAAGAGCAGAAGTGCGACATCATCGGCCTGTCCGGCCTGATCACGCCTTCGCTGGACGAGATGGTCCACGTGGCCCGCGAGATGCAGCGCCAGGACTTCCATCTGCCGCTGATGATCGGTGGCGCGACCACTTCCAAAGCCCACACGGCAGTGAAGATCGAACCCAAGTACAGCAACGATGCGGTGGTCTACGTCACCGACGCTTCTCGCGCCGTCGGCGTGGCGACGCAGTTGCTGTCCAAGGAACTGAAGGCCGGTTTTGTCGAGAGAACCCGCGAGGAATACATCGAAGTCCGCGAGCGCACGGCTAACCGCAGCGCCCGCACCGAACGCTTGAGCTACCCGGCGGCGATCGCCAAGAAGCCACAGTTCGACTGGAGTTCTTACGAACCGGTCAAGCCGACGTTCACCGGCGCCAAGGTGCTGGACAACATCGACTTGAAGGTGCTGGCCGAGTACATCGACTGGACGCCGTTCTTCATCTCCTGGGACCTGGCCGGTAAATTCCCGCGCATCCTCCAGGACGAAGTAGTCGGCGAAGCCGCCACCGCGCTGTACGCCGACGCTCAGGAAATGCTCGCCAAACTGATCGACGAGAAGCTCATCAGCGCCCGTGCGGTGTTCGGCTTCTGGCCGGCCAATCAGGTGCACGACGATGACCTGGAAGTCTATGGCGATGACGGCAAGCCGTTGGCCCGCTTGCATCACCTGCGCCAGCAGATCATCAAGACCGACGGCAAGCCGAACTTCTCCCTGGCCGACTTCGTCGCACCAAAAGACAGCGGCATTACCGACTACGTCGGTGGTTTCATCACCACCGCCGGGATCGGCGCCGAAGAAGTCGCCAAGGCCTATCAGGACGCTGGCGACGACTACAACTCGATCATGGTCAAGGCACTGGCCGACCGTCTGGCCGAAGCCTGTGCCGAATGGCTGCACCAGCAGGTTCGTAAAAACTACTGGGGTTATGCCAAGGACGAGACCCTCGACAACGAGGCGCTGATCAAAGAGCAATACACCGGCATCCGCCCTGCCCCCGGCTATCCGGCCTGCCCGGACCACACCGAGAAAGGCACGCTGTTCGCCCTGCTGGATCCCGAGGCCAGCGAAATGCACGCCGGTCGCAGCGGGGTGTTCCTCACCGAACACTACGCCATGTTCCCGGCCGCCGCCGTCAGCGGCTGGTACTTCGCCCACCCACAGGCGCAGTACTTTGCCGTCGGCAAAATCGACAAGGATCAAGTGCAAAGCTACACCGCTCGCAAAGGCCAGGAGCTGAGCGTGAGTGAACGCTGGTTGGCGCCGAACCTGGGGTACGACAACTAAGGATCAAAAGATCGCAGCCTACGGCACACAATAAAGCGCAGCGCCCGCCTCCGCGCCCGCCCCCACCACTCAACAGGCCGAGCGTTAGCTCGCCTGCCGCCGTTGATCTTGATCCACCCGCCCCTATCGGGAGGCCGAGTGGAGGTGTTCATCAGGGGGTGGGCGCGCAGCGCCGTTCGACGAAGTCGAACACATCGAGAGGAGGTCGTAGCGAAGCAGACCGTAGGCGATGCCCCCTGATGAATACCGGAGTGAGGGAACGCCGAGCCTAGGCGAGGTGCCGTACGCTTGGGGCGAGCGTTTTTTTGCTTACTTTTTTTAGGCGCTTGTAAAAAAAGTGAGTCGCCGTAAGGGCGAAACCGCCAGCCGCCGTTACCGCAGAAATGGATATGTACACCTGCAAGAGATTGGTCGGCTGTCAGGCCGCCATCGCGAGCAAGCTCGGCTCCTACAGTAGTTCTGTGTACATCTGCGGGAGATGGGTCGGCTGTCAGGCCGCCAGGATCAACCGCCAAACGCATCCCTGAGAAAACCCGGCGCGATATAACGCTGGTAATGCGCTTCCGACAGCAGGAAAAACTCCCGATCAATGGCATCACGCAACTCCGGCAAGCTCCAATCGCGGAACTCCGGCAACAACACCATCCCATAAGCTTCCAGATTGTTGATCACCCGCGCCCCCCGGGCAATCAACTGGTACGCCCAGCAATATTCCGACTGATGCGGCACAAAACGGATCTTGCGCTGCTCCAGCTGCTCACGCAGCCGCCAGGGATCGAAAATCTCGATTTTCCCGGCCATCACCTGCACCAACAGCTGCTCAAGACGCAACCAGACGGCGCGCTTTTCTTCCTCGTTGTAACCGTTCCAGTGAATCACTTCATGGTGGAAACGCTTGCAGCCACGGCACACCAGATCACCGTAAACAGTGGAACAGAGGCCGACACAGGGAGTCTTGATGGTTTGATTGGGCATAGGTAGGCAGAACGCGAGAAAGCAAAACAGGTCGGCATGTTAGCCCTTTGTCTAACATTCATCACCCCTCAAAGTTCAGGGCCTAACTTACCTTTAATTTTTTTTTGCCGTAGAATCAGCCAGCCTTTTAAGGCGCCAATGTCCGTTAGAAGCTGTTTTCAAAGCGTCACGAGCACAGTCGTTCCTTCAGAGCGGTGTTGGCGATGAGTATTTCCAGCGGGGAAAAACTCAGCGCCAACCCTCATCAGCTCCCCGTTCTGCAGGCGTAAAACTTTGAAAGCAGCTTCTGTAAGGAATTGTCGGTAATTCTGGCTAAGCGGCCCACAACGCCACGCAGCGCATGAGTACGGCAATTTCGGGATGAGCGTCCCGGACACCCATTTGGGACCACTGATGAGGGTAATAACTGTGCTTGAAGCCTACCGCAAACATATCGAAGAGCGTGCAGCACTGGGTATCGTTCCCCAGCCGCTTAACGCCGAACAAACTGCAGGCCTGGTTGAGCTGCTGAAGAATCCTCCTGCTGGCGAAGAAGCTTTCCTCGTTGACCTGATCACCAACCGCGTTCCGCCTGGAGTGGACGAAGCAGCCTATGTAAAGGCCGGCTTCCTGTCTGCGTTGGCCAAAGGCGAAGCCACTTCTCCCCTGATCGACAAAAAGCGCGCTGTTGAACTGCTTGGCACCATGCAAGGCGGCTACAACATCGTGACCCTGGTTGACCTGCTCGACTCCGCCGAACTGGCCGCCGTCGCTGCCGCGCAACTCAAGCACACCCTGCTGATGTTCGACGCTTTCCACGATGTCGCGGAAAAAGCCAAGAACGGCAACGTTCACGCTCAAGGCGTACTGCAATCCTGGGCTGACGGCGAGTGGTTCAAGAACCGCCCGGTGCTGGCCGACAAGATCAGCCTGCGCGTATTCAAGGTCACCGGCGAAACCAACACCGACGACCTGTCCCCTGCTCCTGATGCCTGGTCGCGTCCAGACATCCCGCTGCACGCCCTGGCCATGCTGAAAATGGCCCGTGACGGTATCGTGCCGGACGAGCAAGGCGTTACCGGTCCGATGAAGCAGATCGAAACCATGCGCGGCGAAGGTTTCCCGATCGCCTACGTCGGCGACGTAGTGGGTACCGGTTCTTCGCGTAAATCGGCAACCAACTCGGTGCTGTGGTTCTTCGGTGACGACGTTCCTTACGTGCCGAACAAGCGCGCTGGCGGTTTCTGCTTCGGCAGCAAAATCGCTCCGATCTTCTACAACACCATGGAAGATGCCGGCGCACTGCCAATCGAATTCGACGTCACCAACATGAACATGGGTGACGTGATCGACCTGTACCCTCATGCCGGTAAAGTCACCAAGCACAACAGCGACGAAATCCTGACCACCTTCGAAATGAAGACCCCGGTCCTGCTCGACGAAGTCCGTGCTGGCGGTCGTATCCCGCTGATCATCGGCCGTGGCCTGACCGAGAAGGCGCGTGCCGAACTGGGTCTGCCACCGTCCGACCTGTTCAAGAAGCCGGAAGCTCCAGCTGAAAGCACCAAGGGTTTCACCCTGGCGCAGAAAATGGTCGGCAAGGCGTGCGGCGTAGCCGGCGTTCGCCCTGGTACCTACTGCGAACCGAAAATGACCACCGTCGGTTCCCAGGACACCACTGGCCCGATGACCCGTGACGAACTGAAAGACCTGGCGTGCCTGGGCTTCTCGACCGATCTGGTGATGCAGTCCTTCTGCCACACCGCGGCCTATCCAAAGCCGATCGACGTCACCACTCACCACACCCTGCCAGACTTCATCATGACCCGCGGCGGCGTTTCCCTGCGTCCGGGCGACGGCATCATCCACAGCTGGCTGAACCGTATGCTGCTGCCGGACACCGTCGGCACCGGTGGTGACTCGCACACCCGTTTCCCGATGGGCATCTCGTTCCCGGCGGGTTCCGGCCTGGTCGCGTTCGCCGCAGCCACTGGCGTGATGCCACTGGACATGCCGGAATCGATCCTGGTGCGCTTCAAAGGCAAAATGCAACCGGGCGTCACCCTGCGTGACCTGGTTCACGCCATTCCTTACTACGCGATCCAGGCTGGCCTGCTGACCGTAGAGAAGAAAGGCAAGAAGAACGCCTTCTCCGGCCGCATCCTGGAAATCGAAGGCCTGGACAACCTGAGCATCGAACAAGCCTTCGAGCTGTCCGACGCTTCGGCTGAACGTTCGGCTGCCGGTTGCACCATCAAGCTGTCGAAAGAGTCGATCACCGAGTACCTGAGCTCCAACATCACCCTGCTGCGCTGGATGATCGGCGAAGGCTACGGCGATGCGCGCACCCTGGAACGTCGTGCTCAAGCGATGGAAGCCTGGATTGCCAACCCTGAGCTGATGGTTGCCGATGCTGACGCCGAATACGCTGAAATCATCGAAATCGACCTGAACGATATCAAAGAGCCTGTGCTCTGCGCGCCGAACGATCCGGACGACGCCCGTCTGCTGTCCAGCGTTGCTGGCGAGAAGATCGACGAAGTGTTCATCGGTTCGTGCATGACCAACATCGGTCACTTCCGCGCTGCCGGTAAACTGCTGGATCAGGTCAAGGGTCAGCTGCCAACCCGTCTGTGGCTGTCGCCGCCGACCAAGATGGATGCTCACCAACTGACCGAAGAAGGCTACTACGGCATCTACGGCAAGGCTGGCGCGCGCATGGAAATGCCGGGCTGCTCGCTGTGCATGGGTAACCAGGCTCGCGTAGAACCGAACTCCACCGTAGTGTCGACCTCGACCCGTAACTTCCCGAACCGTCTGGGCGATGGCGCCAACGTCTACCTGGCTTCGGCCGAGCTGGCGTCGGTGGCTTCGATCCTGGGTCGCCTGCCGACCGTCGAGGAGTACATGGCCTACGCGAAAGAAATCGACACCATGGCCAGCGATGTCTATCGCTACCTGAGTTTCGACCAGATCGCCGAGTTCCGTGAAGCTGCAGCGAATGCCAACATCCCGGTCATTCAAGCTTAACGCCTGTGGCGAGGGAGCTTGCTCCCGCTCGGCTGCGGAGCAGTCGTAAAATCAGCCCCGCATTCTATCTGAATACTCGCGGTGTTTGATTTTTGGGCCGCTTCGCGACCCAGCGGGAGCAAGCTCTCTCGCCACAAAAAAACGCCGCGCATCGTAAGGTGCGCGGCGTTTTTTTTATGCACGAAGGTTTTACCCTTGGCCTTTAAGCGCCTCCTGCACCGCCCCGTCGACGCTCAAGTCACAGAGAGTGACTTGCAAACGCTTGACTTCCGGTAGCGCCGAGAGTGCCGCTTGCGCCTCGAGCTTGAGACGCGCCAGCACCAGGCGCTTGCCTTCGTTGCGTACCCGCAAGAAAAACTCCTGCAACGCCTCGATGCTGGTGCCGTCCAGGTTCGGTGACTCTTCCAGGCTGAGAATCACTGTGTGAATCGGCGTTTCAGAGTGCCGAATCAAGTGCAATGCGCCGCCGAGAATTCGCTCCGCGTTAGCAAAAAACAGCGCTTCGCCCGGTCGGACAATCAGCATCCCCGGCACGGCCCTGGCCAATGGATGACGTTGCACGTCGACAAAATCGTGCCCGGTGCCGATGTGCCCGAGAACCTGGATATCCGCCGCTGACATTTGCTTGAGCATCAGCAGCACACTGATCGCCACCGCCACCAGCAAGCCGTCCAGCACCCCCAATACCAACACGGCCGCCACGGCGCAGATCACCAGCAGGCGATCACGTCGCCAGACAAAATAGCGCCCCAACGGTTGCAGGCTCAAGCCACGGCCCAGCGCATGCATGACGATCGCGGCCAGTATCGGTTCAGGGGTCAAGGCGATATAAGGCAGCACTGTCAGGACGATGATCAGCACCACCAGCGCTGCCACGCCACCGGCCAAACGCGACGTCGCGCCGGCGGCCTCATTCGCGGAAGTCGCGGAATAGCCCGCCCCTGCCGGCATCCCGTGAAACAACCCGGACACCAGGTTCGACGCCCCCAACGCCAGCAAATCCCGGTTCGAGGACACCCGATCACCGTGCTTGAGTGCGAAGGAGCTGATCGAGCCGTAGGACTCCGCATACAGGATCATCACCATGGCAAAGCCCAGTTCTCCCAGGCGTAACCAGTCGGTAAAAGGCAGCACCGGCAGCTTCGGAACCTCAAGGCCAAGGTCGATAATCCCGATCATCCTGACTCCATAGGCCGGCAGGTTCAGCCATTGCCCCGCCGCGATGCCGATCACCACCACCAGCAAGCCACCCGGCAAGCGCCGGAACCGCCCGAACAACCACAACAAGGCCAGCGCCACTGCAGCCACGCCGGCGGCGACCCAGTTCCACTGAGGCAGTTGCTCCAGCAACTCCGGCAAAAAACGAATCGGATTGCCGTTGCTCAGGTGCACGCCGACTACGCTGGCGAGCTGTTTAAGGATGATCGTCAGCGCCAGGCCAAAGGCAAAGCCGCGTAATACCGGTTTGGCGATGAACGACGTCACCCTGCCAAGCTTGAACAATCCGGCCAGTAAAAAGAACGCGCCGGTCACCAGTACCAGGCCGATGGCCAGGCTTGCACGTAGTTGCGGGTCGCCATTGGCCAATGTCGCCGTGGCGGCCGCCAGCACGGCGGCTGACGAAGAGGTTGCGGAAACGATAGCAAATCGGCTGGTGCCAAACAGTCCATAACAGAGCAAGCCAGCGAACAGCGCAATTACCCCGGCCTGCGGCGCCAGGGCCGCAATACTCGAATACGCGACAGCCTCGGGCAGCAGCAGACCGGCAATCGATAAGCCGGCCAACAGGTCCTGCAAACGGTTAGGACGCTCGGTGGTGGTTTGGGGCGCTACAGTCGGTGGATCAGTCGGCAATCAGGTGTCTCCAGGCAATCAATTCCAAGCCGGCCAGATCGACAACGGCACAAAACAGAACATCGATCACACTGCTTTGCAGGCACAAGCGTAGCCTCAAATCCGCCATGACATGTGAGCTGGATCAGTTTGCCCCCGATAACCCGCGCAGAGGGTCTGCGCCAAGCTTTTCGACCGAGCAAAAAAAAACGGCCGCTGCGCATATAAAGCGCAGCGGCCGTTGCCTCACTGAATCAGGCGGTCAGCGAATAAATCAGCGCCGAAATCGCCACCAGGCCCACCAGCGTCACGAAGACGTTGGAGGCCTGGCCGCGATAACGTGCCATGGCTGGCACCTTGCGGATCGCGTACATCGGCATCAGGAACAGAATCGCCGCGATGACCGGGCCACCGAGGGTTTCGATCATCCCCAGGATGCTCGGGTTCAGCGTGGCGACGATCCAGCAGACCACCAGCATGAACGCTGCGGTCATACGGTCCAGGGTCTTCGGTGCCGGACGGCGACCGCTCTTGACGATCAGCCCCTTGAGGCCTTCGCTGGCGCCGATGTAGTGGCCCAGGAACGATTTGGAAATCGCCACGAACGCAATCAACGGTGCGGCGAACGCGATCGTCGGGTTGCTGAAGTGGTTAGCCAGGTACGACAGGATCGACAGGTTCTGCGCCTTGGCCTCGGCCAGTTGTGCTGGCGACAGGGTCAGCACGCAACTGAAGACGAAGAACAGCACCATCACCACCATCAAGGTGTGAGCGCGAGAAAGGATTTGCGAGCTGCGCTCTTCGGCGTGCGCGCCATAACGACGCTTCTGGTCCACCGCAAAGGCCGAGATGATCGGCGAGTGGTTGAACGAGAACACCATCACCGGAATCGCCAGCCACAGCGTGTGCAGCAATGCCGAAGGCTCGGGCAAGGTGCTCGCGGTTTCGAGAATGCCGCCGCTCCAGTGCGGAATCAGGAACACCGCCAGAAACAGCAGCGCCACGATGAACGGATACACCATCAGGCTCATGGCCTTGACGATCATCTGCTCGCCGCAGCGCACCACGGCCAGCAGACCGAGGATCAGCACGAACGACAGAATCGCCCGTGGCGGCGGCATGATGTGCAACTGGTGTTCGAGGAAACTGCCCACGGTGTTGGTCAGCGCAACGCTGTAGATCAGCAGGATCGGAAAGATCGCGAAGAAGTACAGCAAGGTGATCAGGGCGCCGGCCTTGATCCCGAAATGCTCTTCGACGACTTCGGTAATGTCTGCCCCCGCGCGACCGGATAACACGAAGCGGGTCAGGCCACGGTGTGCGTAAAAGGTCATGGGGAACGCCAACAACGCCAGGATCAACAGCGGCCAGAAACCGCCGAGGCCTGCGTTGATCGGCAAAAACAGGGTACCCGCACCAATCGCCGTGCCAAACAGGCCCAGCATCCAGGTGGTGTCATGGCGATTCCAGCTGCTGAGGCTCGCTGGTGCCGCCGCTTCATAGCGTTCATCAACGCTATTGGCCTGATCATTCATCCGGTCAGATCTCCGCATTCCGGTCACTTGCCACTCGGTCAGGACGAGTCAGAAAAAGCTGACAGGCAGCGCCCTGGCCGAAACAGGGGCGCGATTGTCCGGGATTAATCAGCAGAAGCAAAGACTTAGCTGAGGAATGGTTATGCAGATCAGATGCTCGGAAAAGGCGTTACGCGCCACAGCCCACACAATCCGCCGGCTGAACGCGAGCAATCCGAAGAAGCTGCTTTTTATGGGGGCGCTGAATCGGCGAGCCGAGTGCACTCAATAATCGCCTTGCGACTGCATTGACATGTTTGCCGAACCCACAGCATGATCGGCCTCATGAACTTCGCTGCGCTGAACCTCACCCGCACCACCACGACCGCTTCCGGCGGGTCGTGCGGTGGCTGGCTGAGATAAATACAGCGCAGTGAACCCCAGGCCCCGCCAGCAATGGACGGGGCCTTGTTGTTTCTCCCGTCCGTTCGGCACTTCATGGAGAAACACCTATGTCATCGGCACTTTTGATCATCGATATGCAGGTCGGTCTGTTCTACGGCCCGGACAAGCCCCACGACGGCGAGCGAGTACTTGCCAACATCCGCCAGCTCATTCACCGGGCCCGAGCGCGCGAAGTGCCGATTTATGCGGTACGCCACACCGGTCCTGAGGGTTCGCCCATTGAGGCAGGAAGCCCATTCTGGCAATTACTTCCCGAGCTGGAGCTGGATGCGAATGTCGACACCCTGTTCGATAAAACCCGCCCCAATTGCTTCCTCGGAACTCGACTGGCACAACAACTCACCAACGCCTCGATAAACCATGTGTTCATCGTCGGCATGAAAACCCAGTACTGCATCGACAGTACCTGCCGGGCCGCAGCCGAACAGGGCTTACAGGTTACGCTCGTCGCCGATGCTCACACCTGCATGGACACTGCGGCGTTATCGGCCAAAATGATCATTGAGCACCACAATGCAACCCTTGGCGGGGCGTTCGTGAAATTAATGAATACAGCGGACGCCAGGTTCTGATGCGCTGAAAAGATCGCAGCCTATCGCCGCTCCTACATTGACCACGTTCGCCGCAACGATTGTGATCGCGTAGGAGCTGCCGCAGGCTGCGATCTTTTGATCTTGCTTTATTGCTTTCGTCAGCTCCTACACTGAGTTCTGCAACTTTTGGTAATTGCCAAACCACTCTGTAGTCAGCAATCTGAACCGCTTATTCCAATGCCTACAGGAGCCCAGCATGCCTGCAACCGTACTGGTACTGGTTGAAACCATTAACGACTACCTGCCGATTCTCGAACATCAAGGCTTCCACCTGATTCTCGCCCCCACTCCCGCCGAGCGTGCCCAGGCCATCGCCAGTCATCGCGGGCAGATCGATGCCGTGCTGACGCGCGGCCCGCTGGGGCTGTATGCCGATGAAATCGCCGCGCTGGCGAACCTGAAAATCATCTGCGTAATCGGTGCCGGATACGAGCAGGTCGATCTGCAAGCCGCCAGCGACCGCGGTATAACCGTCACCAATGGTGCTGGCGTCAACGCCTCGTCGGTGGCCGATCATGCGATGGCCTTGTTGCTGTCGCTGGTGCGTGACATCCCTCGGTGCGACGCGGCGGTGCGCCGCGGTGAATGGCCGAAGATCATGCGCCCGTCACTGGCCGGCAAGCGCCTGGGTGTTCTGGGGCTCGGCGCCGTCGGCATGGCCATCGCCAAACGTGCCGCCAACGGCTTCGACATGACGGTGAGTTACCACAGCCGCCAGTTGCTCAGCGACATCCCCTACGACTTTTGCTCAACGCCCACCGAACTGGCTCGGGTCTCTGACTTTCTGATCGTTTGCACGCCCGGCGGCATCGGCACGCAGCACCTGGTCAAC
This sequence comes from Pseudomonas sp. GW822-FHT04C11, assembly GCF_058800905.1. Classification (NCBI taxonomy): domain Bacteria; kingdom Pseudomonadati; phylum Pseudomonadota; class Gammaproteobacteria; order Pseudomonadales; family Pseudomonadaceae; genus Pseudomonas; species Pseudomonas sp. GW822-FHT04C11. Next base: position 282,571 of record NZ_JBXAMS010000004.1, read on the forward strand.
AAGCAGGTGCTGGATGCCTTGGGCCCCCAGGGTTTTATCGTCAACATTGCCCGCGCCAGCGTGGTTGCTACCAGCGATCTGATTAGCGCGCTCGAGCAACGGCGGATCGCCGGTGCCGCGCTCGATGTATTCGATGAAGAGCCTCAGGTGCCGGATGCGCTCAAGGTATTGAGCAACGTGATCCTCACGCCGCATGTGGCCGGCCTGTCGCCGGAAGCGACCAAGGGAACCGTTGAACTGGTCGGGCAGAACCTGATGGCGTTTTTCTCCGGTCATCCGGTGTTGACGCCCATCAAGTTGCCCAAGCCGCTCTGAGAGGCGCTGCGATGTTTAGAGCACACCCAATAACGTCCAGAGTCGGCGCGACTCCGCGTCAGCCGATATCAACTCGCCCAACAGTTCACTCAGCGGTTTATTGCCCCACTCCACTCCGCGCCTGATCAAGTAAGGCACCGGACTGTGGGGCTCGGTTCGCGCCAGGTACTCGGCAATCAGCAACAACTGCCGATAAGCCTCTTCGCGACTCGCCGGTTCACGCAGTGCCTGTTGGGCTGGCGCGGGCTCCGGCTCCAGAGTGTTTTGTGGCGCCCGGACCTGCGGTGGCTCGACCGGGGCCTGGGTGGGTTGACGTGGATGCATGGCGATGAACTCCTGAACGAGCGTCAACAGCGCCTCGATGATGCCCCGCAATGATTTGTAGCCTGGCGCCTGATTGCCCAGGTAGGCATCACTCCAGTCCTCCAGCCGTTGCAGATGCTGCAAGCTCAGTAACAGGCTGCCTTGGCTGCGCAACCAGAACGACAGCGGCGTCGCGCGAATCTGTTCGGTGAGTTTTTTCTGCTCGTTGCGCGCAGCTTCAGCTGAGGTCTTTGCGGCCTTGGTGTCATTGACCATCACCTGCTGCACTTGCAAGCGCCGCCAGTCATCCAGGCAGAAATCCGCAAATTCGCTGGTGCGCGTGTCGAACAGCGGCACCCGGGTGAGCAGGATTTCGCTGTAGCGTCGCGCCAGCCATTCGAGAGGAATCACCCGCCACGACTGATCGCCCTCCTCGGCCTGAGGGTGAAGTTGCTCGGGGTAGCGCTCGCATAGCCCCGCCACCAGCGCCAGGCTGCCCGGCAACCCTTCCAGGCCGTCCAAATGTAACCAGGCCTCGCCGAGCCAGGCACTGAGCATCAAGTCCTTGCTGCGCTCCAGCAGCAAACGGCTGGCGAGCTTTGCCTGTTCCGGCCATTGGGCACGCTTGATCGACGACTGCCAGACCCCTGTCGGCAAACTGGTATCGTCCTCGCGGCGCAGCTCGCGCAACTGATCGAACTCAGGCTCATAGCGCAGGTCCTGGCCACAGGGCGCTTCATCGCTGATCGGTTCGAGCAACTGTGCGATCAACTCCGGCAGCGGCGATGACAATGATAGTGACGGCAGACTCACAAGCCCTCCTCGTTCGTCACGATGGCCGCCGTCGAACCCGTCGAGACAAAGGGTGAACGCGGCGCACGGGTCGGCAACGGTTGAATGGACAACGGCAGTTTTGATCCCTGAGTCATCCATGACAGGCGCATGAACATCTGTGTCGGCTCCTCAATGCTGGTGCTCGCGGCGACCGGCAAGCGCAAGGTCAGTGGAAAATCGGTGTAGTCCATGCTTGGCTGGCGCTGATTCGACTGGTGCGAACGCATCAGCCGCAGCAACGACCAAGGGCCGCCGTACTCCCAGCCAGCTTCCAGGTCCCTGATCACCAGGTTCGGTTGCAACGGGTCGCTGACCGGCCGTTGGGGACCATTCCTGGCCCAGCGCAACGTCAACCTGACGGGTTGGCCGACCATCCAACGCAGGTTCTGCTGGGCCTCGCCGGGGTAGCTGATCTGTTGATTACCGGCATTCAAACCCCAGGCAATGACCTGATCGGCGCCGTGCTCTTCCTCGCGATCAGTGCGCCAGCGCACATCCATCTCCACCCCGAGAATGCCGCTTTTATCTCGCACAAACAGCGGCCCGAGCCAAGTGCTGGCCTGTTTCAAGCGATTGAGAAAGTCCTCGGCGGCCAAGCGTTCCGGCGTCCGGCTGAGTTGCAAACCGGCTTGCGCCACCGGCAGGCGCTTGTCGATCAATTCCAGCAAATGCTGGACCCGCGCCGGGTCGGCATCAGTCACCTGCGTGCCATTGGAGAACGGAAAACGCTCGGCCAGGTACTGATTGAAATAGTTGGCCAGGTCGTTCCACGCAGCCGAAGCCTGTTGCTGCTGCAGCGACTGGCAGCGTTGCATCGCGGTTTGCTGCAGTTCCTGAGCCCTCAGGGCAAGCGTCCCACGGCCACCGGAAAGGTTGGCGGTTTGCAGGATTTGTGCGCAGGACCCGGCATCCATGTCGATAAAGTCCCGGCTCACCAACTGTTCGATCTGTGCCGCAGAGCTGGCAGGATTCTGCTCCTTGTACTTGAGCAGTTCATCATTCAAGGCACTGAACTGCACAACCCGTTCGTAATCCAGTCCCGACAGATTCTGCTGCTGGACCTTCAGCCACTCCAACGCCGAAGTACGTTGTTCGGTAATACCCAACATGGTGTTGAACTGCTGCTTGAGGCTCAGCTTCAGGTCCTGCACATCACTGGCACCGTACAGCTGCAAGCCGAGGTTTTTCGAACCATCCCAGCGCGCAATACTGGTCCTTTCGCTGAACAGCGGCTGGGCGATTATTTCGTTCAGGCCATTGGCGACCTCGGCCAACGCGCGGCGGTTGAGTGCGTTCTGCAAACGGGTAGCCAGGTCACTGCGGCGCAACTCGACAAAGGCTTTTTGCAACGCCACCGCCTGCGAGGCCTGCACATTGAACCCTGTGCCTTGCTGCACCTGGCCGCCCTGTTCCTCCAGGCTGAGCCACATCGCCTTGGCCGCCGCCCCTTCCGCCGCCTGAAGCAGTGCGCCCCGGTAGGCTGGCGGGATACGTGGCAGCTCTTCGCTGACGTAGCTTTTGTAACTGGCGAAGTAATTCAATGCGCTGTTGAGACCATCGCTGTCGGCGTTCTGCCCCTGTGAAGCACTGAGGCTGGAATCATCCTGACGCAGTGCAATAGCCACGAAATCGCGCTTGAACAACGCCTGCACGGCGTTGTCCAGCTGGCTGACATGCTCTTGCAACGCCAGTTGTCCGCTGCCTTGCTGAACCAGCAAATTGCCACGCGAGCCTGCCTGGGCAATCCATTGATCACGAAAGCTCTGCTGCAACTTCGACGCCTGCATGTCCAGTTGTTGCTCCAGTTGCGGCCCGAGCAAGGCGCTTTGGCGGACTTTATCCATCAGCTCGCGGTAGCCCGGCACCAGGTCCTGGCCCTTGCCTCGTCCCCACGCCGAGTTGGTCAAGCCAATCAACGCTTGCAGGTCGTCAATCAGCGCCCTCAAGTCCTCGAGCTCGCTGAGTGAATTGCCACTGCCGGACTCCAGCCGCTCCAGGTGCAGCTTGAGATAGCCGGCCTGACGCACGAAGTTGTCCGCCAGAAAGTACTGGTCCAGCCAGCGCTCCATCAGTCCTTCAAAATTCGTCGAGATGGTCGAGCGCTCCGCGCTCAGGTCCAGCGCTTTCAACCCGCTGGTGTCGGAATTGAGCAGTACCCGGTTATAGAAGGCCGAGCGACGCAACGTGCCGACATTGAGGTTCAGCGACAAGGCGTTATTGCTCAACAGCACCAGGTCATCGAGCGGGCTCCGGGGATTGTTCAACGCCTGATTGAACCACTGGTTCTGTTGTTCGAGACGCACCGCGCGCTCGACCAGTTCCTTGGCCTTGACGTAGTTCTGCCATTGCGCCGGGTCTTCGCTTTCCACGTTCACTCGACGCTCGGTATTGCGGATCGCCTTGAGCTGCGCCAGGTCCGACACCAGCAACTCTTGCAGCGGCACCAGCAAGTGCCGCTGAGCAGTGAGCCGCAGTTCGTCCTCCAGCTGCGCATCCAGCGAGGAAAACCAGGAGGTGGGAAAGACCACCGAACTGAACGTCCAGCGCGGGGCTCGTTCCAGTACCCGCCAGAAACTTTCGACGTTACGTCGCGTCGGTTCCAGTCGATGGCTTTCGTCCGTGACCGCGACATAATTTTTCTGCGCACCTTGCAGCAAGCGTGACAACTCATGGGCATCCTTGACCGAGTCGTGCCAGACCCAAACCATACCGATCGCCCAGACCAGGCCGACCACCAGCGCCACCACGCCGGTCACCCGTTGCCAGCGTTGGCGCAGCCGCAAAATCCGCGGTACGACCTGAGCCACGCCACGTTCGGCGACAATCCGGCGCTGCCACAACTGCCGGGCAAACGCGCTCTGCTGCAACACCGTGTCATAGGCCGAGAAGCTCTCCCGAGTACTCTCCGGCGCTTGGTTGGCAGTGAAGTAAATCCCTCGAAAACGCGGCGCCTCACCTTGTGCGTTGCCCTGAAAAACCGGCTCAAGCAACGTTTGCAGTGTGCGCCGCAGCGCTTCGAAACGGTCCGGCAAGGCAAACAGTTCGTTGCTCAAATGCCCGGACAAGGCGCCGATCTCGATGATCGATTCAGACAATGCCCGGCTCACCTGATCCAGCGCCTGATCACTCCAGTGCGATTGCCAGACCGCCTCAGGCGAATACGGCGACGACCAGCCCAACGCCTGTTCACGTGCCTCGACCGGAAGTGCAGCAATCAACGCCTGAAAGCCCGGCACTTCCTCCATCCCGGTAATCACCACATACACCGGCAGGCTCAGACCGAAACGCTGTAACAGATCGATGAAGCGCCGCCGTGCCGCCAGACCGAGGCTGGCGGCCAGCTCCGGATCGCCCAGTTGACTGGCTGGCACGGTCCAGATCACCGCATCCAGTGGCCGCTGGCCACGCAGGCGTACAATCAACCCCAACAGACGCCACCAGCCACCCCGCTGCAGGTTCAAGCCTTCATCAGGCAGAAACAACGCCTGTGGCACCACCAGCACTGCGCCCTCGGGGTCCGACCACCAGCGCCCGAACCAGGCCGGTTTGTCGGTGGGTTGCAAGCGCCATTGGGCACACAGCTGGGTGCCCTGGGTTTCGTTGCCGAGCATCAGCAGCCACGGAATCTGATAGCGATCCTGCGTGCCCTGCTCCTGCTCCATGTGCCGGACCGACAGATAAAAACTGCGAATCGCCGCGCCGCTCTGGGTGCGCAACCACCACACCGCCACCAGCAATACTGCCAGCAGCAACAGCACCGCGACGACGGTTGCGACAATCCCCAGAGTGCTCATGAGTCTTGCTCCTGGGCCGCTGCCGTTTCGGAAAGGTGCATGACCGGCTCAAGCTCCTGACGGATGTCGCGCCAGAACATCTGCCCCACCCCGGTCATCAACAGCACGACACCGAGGATCGCCAGTGCCAGACGAAAGCCGTCAGGTAGCGACAGACGCGGGGGCAACTGCACGGGAGTCACCGCTGAAGGCTGCTCCAGCCGAGCGCTGACATCGGCGTAATCGGGCTCGTGTTGCCAGGCAAACGCGAACAACGCCAACCGCCACTTCTCATGCTGGAGCTGGTTCTGCTCGCCGCGCAGACGGCCTTCAAAACCCAGTACCAGGCATTGCAAATAGACATTGGCCAAATCCCGAGTGGCCGGCACCTGGTCGTCGAGCAATGTCTTGATCGCCAGTGGCAGCCGTTCGCCCGCCTGACGGCTGGCATACATCCGTGACTCCAGCGGTTTGTCCTGCCAGCCGAGCTGACCCGGCCAGGCGGTAAACAACAGGGTCTCGTCGATCAGCGCGACAAACGCATACACCACGGCGGTCACCTGCTCGGTGGCGGCATCACCGACTTTGGCAAACGCGGTTCGCCACAAGCGCTGGGTAATCTGCGTGGAAAACTCGACGACGGCTTCGACCAACGCTTCATCGTCACTGTCTTTGGACTGTTCGTTCCAGGCCAGCGACCACTCTTGCCAGGCCTGACGAAAAGCACTGCTCAGTGGCGCTTCGTGGAGGCCTCGTGCAGCGCTGCCGACGTTCCCTTCAGGCATTCGATTCCCCTTCCCTGATCAAGCGTTTTCACTGGCTTGAGCGACAAACAGCACCACTTGCCACGGGCTGCTCGCCAGCTGCGAGGCCGGCGCGACAATCTGCAGCGGCAGTTGCCCGTCGAACCATTGCCCCTCTGCGGTGACCACAAACAACCGGGTATCTTCGCCCACGCTGTAGGCCACCTGCTCATTGCGACTCATGGCCTCATGCGCCAGGCCGCGCATGCGTTGGCGACCGAGCAGGGCAACGTGCGGCGCGGAGGCGATGATCGCGCGGCTCAACCATTCACTCGCAGACTGCTCGCTGGCGCCATTGGGCATGCGCAAGCCGATCACCAGGCGCTGGCTTGGCTGATCGTCGGGCAACTGGATCGAGAAGAGGTGTTCATGGCGTTCGAACGGCAGGCTGCGATAGCCGGCGCGAATCAATTCGAGGGTCTTGTCCAGCCAGTCGAGTACGCTCTCGTAGCCGCGCTGCAACTCGAGAAAATCCAACGCGGCGAAGGCCGGCACCCCTGCCAGCGGATCAAGCGCCGACCAGGCACCGGCCAGCCCCAGCAGCAGACCATACAACGCCTGAGGCGTCGCCAGCCGACTGCTCAACAAACCCTCGACTTCCGGCAGACGCGCCCAGAGTGCGGTCAATTGGCGGCGAATTTCCGCAGCATCATCCTGATTGCCAGCCTGCTGTGCCTGGCGCAAGCGACCGGCCAGAAACATGCATTTCTCTCGGGCCCGGGCGCACAGGCCGGCGACCCGACGGCCCAACACCGACTCCGGTAGCAGACACGGCGTCGGCGCGGTATAGGGCAGCTGTAAAAAGCCACCGCCTTCCTTGCGAATACGCACCAGCGGTACACAGATCGAATCGGCCTTGTTCAACTGCGTGCACAAACGCGGATTGGGTCGCCACACCGTAATCGACTCGGGGTATTGACCGCTGGTGAGGTCTGGCAAGGCATCGCCGATTACCGATTGCAAGCGTCCGGTGAGTGGCAGTAATTGTCCGGCACGCCACAACGGACTAACCGCCAGGTACACGGTCACAGTGGCATTGTCCGTTGCATCGACCGCTTCGCTGACATCGAGCTCCAGCATCGGTCCCACACCGGCCTGCACGTTGATCGGCAAACCATCCGGCAAGGTCGCCTGCAAGGCGAGCAAGCGAACGTGCCCGGCACTCAGTGCCGAAGGGTCGATGTCGAGATGGGTGACACCCCAGAACCAGGGGTTGCAGGCCTTGGCAAAATGCGCGACCAACGCTTCGGCGCGCAGACCTTGCAACTGAAAATGCTGGGGCAGCAACTGCATGCCCTCGTGCCAGCAAACCGCGTCAGGTAGCAAACTCATACGATTCCCTTCGACGTCGAATGGCGCCGCTTGCCGCGGCCTGGCGATCTTTTCAGTGCAGATCAGTGCGCAGTGTCGCTGACCAGTGTCATCTCGCGACTGTCGAACTTCAGCCAGGCCTTGCTCTGATCGTCCAGTCGAAGTCGGTGCGCTCCGGGTGTGTTATAGCTCGCGAAGATCAAAAGTCCAGCGGCCCGCTTGCCGCCCAGGGGGAAGGGTTGTTGATCGATAAACTGCCCTGGAACCAGCTCCAGCCCCCAGACCGTCATCAGCTGTCGGTAGTCGCGTTGAAACTGCTCGCGCTCGCTGAACCATTGCCGAGCGGTCAGTGCCGACAGCTGTTTGAGCAGGTCCGGATCATTCACCGCGACAAAATCCACGGCAATCGGCGTGTCGTCATTGGCATGGGCGGCGACGTCCAGCGTCAGGCGATCGAGATCGACTCGCGGCCCGAACAACGAACAGCCCGCGAGTAACAGGAACGAGAGAGAGATAAAAAAACCTGCGCGCACAATGAATTTTCCTTTTCTCATGACGGTCCAAAATTGTTTTTGTTTGCATTTTTATAGACCTGTTCTAGCGTCTTGGGTAGTTCGGTCGGTACGACGAATGTGGAAGGTTCGTCAAAGGAATGACAGTTCCAACTGCCCTCCCTTTCTAACCTACGGTTCGGTAAGGGAATGCGATGAACGGACCCTCCGGTGCATTGCTCCCGCCCATGCATCGGAGTCAGCCACCATGGCAGAAAGTACTCAGCACAAGCTCGACAGGGTCCGTCCACCCCGTGTGCAAATCACCTATGACGTTGAAATAGGTAACGCCATCGAGAAGAAAGAATTGCCTCTGGTGGTCGGCATTCTTGCCGACCTTTCTGGCAAACCGCTGGAACCCCTCCCAAAACTGAATGAACGGCGCTTCACCGAGATCGATCGCGACAACTTCAACGAAGTGCTCGCCTCGATCGCCCCGCGCGCCACCTTACAGGTCAACAACACCCTCACCGGCGATGACAGCAAGCTCAACATCGAGCTCAAGTTCGGTCATATCGATGACTTCGATCCGGTCAAGGTGGTCGAGCAAGTAGCGCCGTTGCGGCGCCTGTTCGAAGCGCGTCAGCGTCTGCGCGACCTGCTGACCAAACTCGATGGCAACGATGACCTGGACAAGCTGCTGCGTGATGTCATCGCCAACACCGAAGGCCTGCAAGAGATCAAGTCGGCCCGGCCTGAAGCGCAGCCTGAAGCGCAGCCTTCTGCACCTGCCGGTGATGCCGACGCGGCGCCGCAAGATCAAGCCTGATCGTCCATTCACTTAGGGAGAAATTGCCATGCCCGCCTCATCCAGCGCCCAGGCCCAAGCCAGCGAGAGTGTGAACGAGACCTTGTCTCTGCTCGACCGAATCATCGCCGAAGGGCGAATGGCCCACGACGAAAGCCAGAAGGATTACGCCCGCGACATGCTTGCGGAATTCGCCACCCAGGTTCTTGACAAAGACATGGTCGTCGACAAGGACACCGTGGCGATGATCAATGACCGCATCAGCCGGATCGACAAGCTGATCAGCACCCAGCTCAACGAAGTCCTGCACCATCCGGACCTGCAAAAACTCGAAGCGTCCTGGCGCGGCCTGCACCTGCTGGTGCAGAACACCGAAACCAGTTCCAGGCTGAAACTGCGCTTGCTCAACGTGACCCAGAAAGAGCTGCAGAACGATCTGGAAAAAGCCGTCGAGTTCGACCAGAGCGCGCTGTTCAAAAAGATCTACGAAGAAGAATACGGGACCTTTGGCGGTCACCCGTTCAGCCTGCTGGTGGGTGACTACACCTTCGGCCGGAACCCGCAGGACATCGGCCTGCTGGAGAAACTCTCGAACGTCGCGGCCGCCGCCCATGCGCCGTTCATTGCCGCTGCCAGCCCGCGGCTGTTCGACATGAACAGCTTCACCGAGCTCGCGGTGCCGCGTGACCTGTCGAAAGTCTTTGAGAGCCAGGAGCTGATCAAGTGGCGCTCCTTCCGCGAAAGCGAAGACTCGCGCTACGTGTCGCTGGTGCTGCCGCACTTCCTGCTGCGCCTGCCTTATGGCCCGGACACCTTGCCGGTGGAAGGCATCAACTACGTCGAGGACGTCAACGGCAGCGACCACAGCAAATACCTCTGGGGCAATGCGGCCTGGGCCCTGTCGCAACGCATCACTGAAGCCTTCGCCAAATACGGTTGGTGTGCAGCAATTCGCGGCGCCGAAGGCGGTGGCGCCGTCGAAGGACTGCCCGCCCACACGTTCCGCACCACCTCTGGCGATCTGTCGCTCAAATGCCCGACCGAAGTGGCAATCACCGACCGTCGTGAAAAAGAGCTCAACGACCTCGGCTTCATCGCCCTGTGCCACAAGAAAAACAGCGACGTGGCGGTGTTCTTCGGTGGCCAGACCACCAACAAATCCAAGGTCTACAACACCAACGAGGCGAACGCCAACGCGCGGATCTCGGCCATGCTGCCTTACGTGCTCGCGGCGTCCCGCTTCGCCCACTACCTGAAGGTCATCATGCGCGACAAGGTCGGCAGCTTCATGACCCGTGACAACGTGCAGACCTACCTCAACAACTGGATCGCCGATTACGTGCTGATCAACGACAACGCCCCACAGGAAATCAAGGCGCAGTACCCGCTGCGTGAGGCCCGAGTGGATGTTTCGGAAGTCGCCGGAAAACCGGGCGTCTATCGGGCCACGGTGTTTCTGCGGCCGCACTTCCAGCTCGAAGAGCTGACAGCCTCGATCCGCCTGGTCGCCACCCTGCCGCCACCGGTAGCTGCCTGACCTGCCTCCCGCCGGCCTGGCCGGCGGGTTTTCCTTTGCTTATCTAACGCGATTTTCTTCAGGAGTTTCATGCGATGGATGCAATCATTCTCGACCTCGGCGGCGACATCAAAGGTGACAGCCTGCTCGAAGGTTACAAGGACAAGATCGAAGTCATGTCCTACAGCCACAACGTCGCGATGCAAGTGACCAACGACGTCAGCAACTCCGAGCGTACCTCCGGCAAGCCGCACATCGGCGAATTCACGCTGACCAAGTTCGTCGACAGCTCGACCCCGTCTCTCAACGAGTACTGCTGCGCCGGCAAACCGATCCCGGAAGCCAAGATCACCATCGGGCGCAACGCGGCCGAAGGCAGTGGCCAGTTGATGCCCTTCATCATTTACACCCTGAACAACGTGGTGCTGTCCAACGTCAGCGTCAGCGGTGGTACGGGCGGCAAACCGGTGGAAACCCTCTCGCTGAACTTCACCAAGATCAAGTGGGAACTCACCGCGCAGAAAGACGATGGCACCAAGGAAGGCACGGCCGCTTCGACCTGGGACCTGGCCGCGAACAAGCTGATCAAGGGCTGACGGAGTACCCCGAAAATGACCGGCACCGGCATTCTGCCGCCGCTGTTCGAACGCCTTTCCGCCAGTGAGGCGGATACCGTGCAGGCGTTCGATCGCCAGGCACTGTTGGAGTCGGTCCGTATCGAGTTGCTGCGCTTGTTCAACACCCGTCGTGGCCTGCGCCCGCTGACCACGCCGCCAAGCGTTATTGACTACGGCATCGCTGACTGGACTGCATTGCAGCAACAGCGCAGCGATGACCGCCGTCAACTGACGCGGCAGATTCGTGAAGCCATCGACGCCTTCGAACCACGCCTGCAACTCGGCACGGTCGATGTCACGCCGGTCCCCGAAAATCCGCAGCAGCTGAGTATCAGGCTGCAAGGTGAGCTACGCAGCGGCAAGCAGCATTGGCCTGTCGCATTCGTCATCGAGAACGCCGGCGATGGCCTTGAGGTGCGCAATGAGCGACTCGATTGACCCGCAACTGCTCGATTACTACCAGCGGGAACTGACCTGGCTGCGCCACGCCGGGAGCATTTTCGCCGAACGCTATCCCAAGGTTGCCAGACGCCTGGAACTGTCTCCCGGCGAATGCCCGGACCCGCATGTCGAACGCTTGCTGGAAGGTTTCGCCTTATTGGCTGCGCGCCTGCAACGGCGACTCGACGACGATTACGCCGAGTTCAGCGACGCGCTGCTGGAACAACTCTATCCGCTGACCATGCGGCCGCTGCCGTCCTGCGCCATCGTCCAGTTCGAGCCCGATCCAAGCAAGGGCAACCTGGCCGGCGGTTACCCGCTGCCGCGCGACACGCCGCTGTTCGTCACCACCCGCCACGGTGAAAGCATTCACTTTCGTACCAGCGCCGCCGTTCACCTCTGGCCGCTGGCAATCGACGAAGCCTTGCTGCTGGGAAGCGACGAAGCCCAGGCCCTGACCGGCGTCGCCCAGGCACGCTCGGCGCTGCGCTTGAGCCTGCGCTGCCTGGGCCAAAGCCAATGGGCAGAACTCGGCATCGAGCAGTTGCGCTTGCACCTGGCCGCGTCGCCAGTGATCAACGCCAAGCTCTACGACTTGCTCGGTGCCCATGCGATTCAGCTCCTCGCCGGGCCACCCGGCAGCACACCAAAAGTGCTGGCCGGGCTGCCGAAAATCGTCGGTTTCGCCAACGATGAAGTGCTGCTACCCGATGAAGACGGCGTGCATCCTGGGATGCGTTTGCTCGCCGAGTACTTTGCCTTTCCGGACAAATTCAATTTTTTCGACGTGCCGCTGGCGGGTGCAATCAGCGACAGCCAGACGCTGTATCTGTACATCGTTTTCGACCAGGCACTCGGCAGCCGCCTGCATTTACAAGCCAGCGATATCGCGCTGGGTTGCGCGCCGGTGATCAACCTGTTCCCACGGACTTCCGAGCCGCTTCGCCCGGACGGCACTCGTAGCGAATACCGCCTGGTTGCCGACAGCCATCGGGAAAACAGCGTCGAAATCCACAGCATTCGCGCCCTGCGCGCCAGCACCTCGCACGGCGTGCAGCGTGTGCCGGCGTATTACGGCAGCCAGCACGGCGGCAATCATCGCTGCTATTGGCACGCCCGGCGAATCAGCGGCATGACCCCAAACCGCTTGGGTACTGACCTGATGTTGAGCCTGGTGGACACCCAGCTCGACCCGTTTGAAGACGTGACTGAACTGAGCCTGACGGCCGAGCTGCTCTGCACCAATCGGCACTTGGCCCAGAGCCTGTCGGCTGGAACACCGCTGGGTTTCGAGCGGCCGGGGCCGGTCGCCTCGGCGCGCTTGCGTAATCCGCCGAGCCCGCAAAGCCTGCCGCGGCTGGACGGTGAATCGCGCTGGCGACTGGTCTCGCAATTGACCCTCAATCATTTGTCATTGGTCGAAGGTCCGCAGGCGCTGGACGCACTCAAGGAAATCCTCGCACTGCATAACCTGCGTGACGAGGCCAGTGCTCTGCGGCAGATCGAAGGCCTGCTGAGCCTGAGCTGTGAGCGCGTCATTGCGCATGTCGGTGAAGATGCCTGGCGCGGCTGGCGCAATGGGCTGGAGGTGCGCCTGCAACTCGATCCGCAGCATTTTGTCGGCACCAGCGCGGTGCTGTTTTCAGCGGTGCTGGCGCAGTTTTTCTCACTCTATGCCACGGCCAATCGCTTCGTGCGCACGGTGCTGGTTGAATCGGACAAGGAGATCAAGGCATGGCAACCCCAAGCCGGCATGCCGCTCTCCCTCTGAGCCTGAGCCAACGACTGCGCCGCGATCCTCAGGCGTTCGAGTTGTTGCAGGCCTTGTTGCTGCTCGAGCGTGAGCATCCGCAAGCCGAATCACTGGGCAGCGGCACCGCACCGCAGGCTGAAGCGCTGCGTCTGCGCGGTCCGCTGACGCCGTTGTTCGCCGCCAGCCAGGTTGAAAGCCTGACCGAGGAAACGGATCACAAGCCGACCCTGACCACTCCGGTTTTCGGTCTCGGCGGACCAGACGGACCACTGCCCTACGCCTATCAGGAGTGGCTGCAACAACGCGCCCGCGCCAAGGATTATGCGCCGGCCGAGTTCCTCGATCTATTCCAGCACCGACTGCTCAGTCTGCTCTACAAAGTGCTGCGCAAACACCGGATTGCCGTGGGCTTTTCAGTGCCTGGCGCAACACCGGTGCACGCTCAGTTGCGAGCGCTGACCGGCCTGCTGCCCAAGGCCCTGCATGATCGTCAGGCGATTCCCGATGCCGCCGTGCTGGCGTGCAGCGCGCTGTTCGCCGACGGGCGTCGTTCGCTCGCAGGCTTCGCTGCCATCGTGCGCGAACAGTTCGAATTGCCGGTCGAGCTCAACGCCTATGAAGGTGCCTGGCGCGAGATTCCAGCCGCCAGTCGCAGCCGCTTGCAGCCCGGTGGACGCAACCTGCAACTGGGGCGCAGCGCCGTGGCCGGCACGCGGGTCTGGGACGAACATGCCGGCATCCGTCTGACCCTTGGCCCACTGACACCCGCCCAGGCTGCCGCCTTCTTGCCGGACGGTGAAACGCACGCGGCCTTGGCCAGCCTCAGCGCACTGTATTTCGGGCCGGACCTGGAGTGCACACTGGTGCTGCTGGTGCGTGGCGCCAGCCCGATAAAACTCGGTCGTCAGACACCGCCGCTGTTGAGCTGGAACGGTGGCTTGCAACGCCAGTCCAGCCTCACTCTGCAACGCATCGAGACTCGTCTTCGTCAGCTGGAGATCACCTGAACATGGAACTGGCCAGCCTGATCGGACGCCTCAACCCAGACAACCGCCGCGCCCTGGAACGGGCTGCCCAGCGTTGCCTGCAACGCGGTCATCATTACGTTGAAATCGAGCACCTGTTGCTTGAACTGCTGGATATCGAAGGTGGCGACTTCGCCTACCTGCTACCGCGCTTCGGCCTGGAACCCGATGCCCTGACGGCGGAAATCAACAAGGCCCTGGAACTGTTCAAGACCGGCAGCACCCGCACCCCGGCACTCTCGGCACACACCATCGGCTTGCTGGAAGATGCCGTGGTGCAGGCCAGCGTGCTTGGCCTTGAGAGCATCCGTTCCGGCCTGTTGTTATTGGCGCTGCTTGACCGTGATGAACGCCGCAGCCTGTTGCTCAACAGTGCTTCGTCGCTGCTGCGGATTCCTCGGGACGCTCTACGCAACAATCTGCTGGAATGGACCGAAAGCTCCCGCGAGCACGTCGGCGCCGCCCGTGCGGTAGCCGCAACCGCCGGCAAAACGCAGCAGAAACAGGACTCGATACTTGATCAGTTCACCCAGGACCTGACCGCCGACGCGCATGCCGGGCGCATCGATCCCATCGTCGGGCGTGACGGCGAAATTCGCCAGTGCATCGACATCCTGCTGCGCCGTCGCCAGAACAACCCGATCCTGGTTGGCGCGCCGGGCGTCGGCAAAACCGCGGTGGTCGAAGGCCTGGCCTTGCGCATCGCCGCCGGCGACGTACCGCCGTCGCTGCAAGAAGTCAGTCTGCGGGTCCTAGACCTTGGCCTGTTGCAGGCCGGCGCCGGGGTCAAAGGTGAATTCGAGCAACGGCTCAAAGGCGTGATCGATGCCGTCCGCAGCGCGGAAAAACCGATCATCCTGTTCATCGACGAAGCCCACACCCTGATCGGTGCCGGCGGTGTCGAGGGTGGCAGCGACGCCGCCAACCTGCTCAAACCGGCGCTGGCCCGTGGTGAATTGCGGACCCTGGCGGCCACCACCTGGCTTGAATACAAGAAATACTTCGAAAAAGACCCGGCCCTCGCCCGGCGCTTCCAACTGGTGCAGGTCGAAGAACCGGATGAAATCACTGCCGTGGAAATGCTCCGCGGGGTGGCCGCCAAACTCGAACAGCACCACGGCGTGCAGGTCCTGGATGCGGCGATTCATGAGGCGGTGAAACTGTCCCACCGCTACATCTCTGGCCGGCAACTGCCGGACAAAGCCATCAGCGTGCTCGACACCGCTTGCGCGCGAGTCGCCCTCGGGCAACACGACGTACCGCCTCCACTGGAAAGCCTGCGTCATCGCCAGCAAAGCCTCAAGGATGAAGTCGAACGCCTGCGCCGCGAACAGGCCACCGGCCTCGATCACCGTGAGCGCATTACCGTGCTCGAGACCGAGTCCACCAGCAACGTGCAGGCCATTCGCGAACTGGAGATCCGCTGGGGCGAAGAACGCGTCGCCGTGCGCGAGCTGCTGGAAACCCGGCGCGAGCTGCTGGCCTTGAGCGAACGCGCCGACAACGACAAACCGGACGACGTCACCGATGGACGCCTCGACCATCTGGCCGCTGAACTGCTGCGCCTGGAAGCCGGCCTCGACGCCATTCGCCAGGACGACCCGCTGGTGCCGGAGCAAGTCGATGCGAAAACCGTCGCCGCGGTGATTGCCGGCTGGACCGGCATCCCGGTGGGCAAGATGCTCGCCGACGAAGCCCACGCCGTGCGCACCCTCGGCCAGCGCATGAGCCAACGGGTGATGGGCCAACGCACTGCGCTGAACACCATCGCCCAACGCTTGCAGGCGTATCGCGCCGGCCTCACCGACCCGCAAAAACCGGTCGGCGTGTTCCTGCTGGTCGGCCCCACCGGCGTCGGCAAAACCGAAACCGCCTACGCCCTGGCCGACGCGCTCTATGGCGGCGAACGCAACCTGATCAGTATCAACCTTTCGGAATACCAGGAAGCCCACACCGTCAGCCAACTCAAAGGCGCCCCACCCGGCTACGTCGGCTACGGCAGCGGCGGCGTGCTCACCGAAGCCGTGCGGCGCAAACCCTATTCCGTGGTGTTGCTGGACGAAATCGAAAAAGCCCACCCGGATGTGCTGGAGGCTTTTTATAACGTCTTCGACAAAGGCCTGATGGAAGACGGCACCGGCCTGGTGGTGGACTTCAAGAACACCGTGATGCTCGCCACCAGCAACGTCGGCGCCGAACTGCTGCTCGACACACCGACCGCGCAACTCGACAGCGATGCCTTCACCGAAGCCCTGCACAACGTGCTGCTGAAAGCCTTCCGCCCGGCGTTTCTCGCGCGCATGACCGTGGTGGCGTACCGGCCGTTGGATGAGGCGACGCTGGAAGGGATAGTGTTGGCGAAACTGGAGAAATTGCGTGGCCGGTACAAGGCCGCGACCGGCAAGCAATTCGAGTTTGATGCCGGGATTGTGCAGGCGGTGTTGGCCAAGTGCAGCGCTGCGGGTGCTCGGGATGTCGAGAATGTGTTGATGACGCAGGTGACGGGGAAGTTGGCGGAGTGGGTGCTGGAATAGCTGTCCTCCTCCGGTTGCCCAGTAATGATGAAAGCGGTTTTTTTGAATGCTTTTTCTTTTACAGGAGTGACGAAAATCATGGCATATGCGCAATCCACACTCACGGCGGCAAATATTTCCACACACGATCCCTGGACGCCCTTGGTGAACTCAATCATCAACACTGGAAAAATCTACGGCGAGGACGTGGAGGTGATTGGCGCGGTTGGTGGAACCGGGCTGGTGACGACTACCCGCGCCGGGATGCTGGTGCTTGACGGTCTCAAGATCGGTCAGAACAGGGCTCATATATCCATTGTCCCCAATGACTCCGGGATGTGGACTTATTTCCATGTCACGTTGGTCGGAGGAACAAACAATGGTTCGATTTATTACCAGCTTGAAGTTGACGAAGACAAAGAGCTTGATGTTAAAACATCTTCTAAAAGCCTGATGAAAGAAGAAGGCAAGAAGGCAAAAATATCCACAGCCACCCATACAATCACCTCCCAGCCAGAGAACCTGCTGGGTGAGCTAACAATACTGATGCAGAAACTGATCGGGAAGAAATTTTCAGAAGGCGAAGCGACTTAGTTATGGGGTTATTACATGCTTGATTGCGACCAGGAAAAGGAGGCAGATTTATTTTTAACAGCCGCGGACTACTTAGGCGACGCTGAAAATAGATCTACCCCCCTTTTCGCCTGCCCCTTTTCAACCCGAATGGTGAGCTTATGCCGCGCCTGACAATTGAACTCGGCCTAAGCGCCGCCATAAACCCAACCGATTGTTACCAAATAGATATGGATGACTGGGGCTACTCCGACTCTGCGCCCATTGGCACAACGGGCGCAGCACCCTGCTTGAATGTAGTGGTTCACAAGGAAAGTATTGGATGTCTGTCACATATCTGGAACAGCACGTTGAACCAGACAGAAAACTATCATAAGGCGTGCTTTACTATTCGCGACATGATTTTATGCATGGGCACACTAAACAATCTCGATATATGGCTTGGAGCAGGACACGCATTTGGCCCTAACCTTACGTGGGCAACCCAAGAAGTAGCAGCCATGGACTTCCCTGCTTACCTGAACTCTTTTTTGAGTGAGATGGGATGTACAGGCATCAAAATCATTGATTACCGCACCACTCACTCAAACACCTACTGGGACCCAGGCAGCATTGTCTACTCACCTCCACATGGCAAGATTTATCTTCTTTCAAACCGAGATAATGACAATGACAAAAATGGTGTTTTCGCCATACAAACGGGGAAAAAACCAAAAAAAGGCGGGAGAGCCAAATGAAATCCAATGTCGAAACAAGCCTATGTATCCAGTTATGCTCCCTCCACCGTAACGACCTCCCCTCATCCAACATTAAAACAGGACGCAAACAATGAAAGCGTCGGAAGCATTAAGCCTATTGAGAGTCGACCCATCTAAAGCCTGCTCCAACATGAGCTACCAATCAAAGCCGGATGAACAGCTGGTAAAAAAAGGCGGTGCGTGCAGCATAATCTGCAGCAAGCTGAGCGAAACGGTCTTCCAGCTCTCCGCGCAATCCGGAAATGGTGCAGATTACTTCTTCCCCTACCTACCCGGAGAAGTAGGCAATTGCAATATCCCAGGAAATTGCCCCACAGGAACAATAGCATTCACTGGCGGCATGAATGGATGCGCACTTCAAGTTGACAAGAGGGAGAACAGCTATATTTTTAACCATGATGCTAACGGGATACACCTGACCCCCAATGAGAATACCGTTTGCCGAGTCAACTACCGTGATTATGCTGGCCCGCCAGTGTCAGGTGGGGCAAACAAAGGCATTGGTCTTGGGATAGTGTTCGCAATGAACAAGCACCCGGGAAAGTTCGGACTGTATTTGTCAAATACAATAGTTTGCGTTAAACACGAAAACAACTGGGGCGTCTATTCATGCGGCGTATTGTCTTACCCAGACGAAAAAAACCACAACGCAACACTATACGAAAGCTATGTATCGTCTTTCACCTCCTGCATCACCACGTTTGAATAATAAAACCAAACCACTGCAAAGAAATTAGAGAAAAATGGAACGAATTTACTTTTAACTGTGCTGCTGAGCCATTAACCATCACCTGAGGTTGCTCGATGCCCCGCACCACCGACAGCAACACCAGCCTATCCCTCACCGCCACCTCACTGTCGGCGCTTTACCCTGAGTCGCTGTCCGGCGAAGAATCGCTTAACGCCCTCGGTTCGCAAACCCTCAACGGCCTCAACGACGGCGCGTCCCTCACCCTGGCCAGCGCCGTCGCCACCCACGTCACCACTACCCTGCACAACGACGCCCTGACCCGCCCGCTCGATGCACTGGTCGCCGAGATCCGCCAACTCCCCGCCGACGCCACCGCCGAGCGCTATCAGCTTGTTCTAAGGCCATGGCTCTGGTGGCTGACCCTGGCCAGTAACAACCGGGTGTTCCAGAACCTCGCCACCTCGGACATCGTCACCACAATCTTCAAGGCCCATGGCTTCACCGATTTCCAGCTGAAGCTCACCGGCAGTTACACCCCACGCGAGTACTGCGTGCAGTACGGTGAAACCGATTTCGCCTTCGTTTCGCGGTTGCTGGAAGAGGAAGGGATTTTCTGGTTTTTCACCCATGAAGACGGCAAGCACACGCTGGTGCTTGGGGACAGCAACGACGCTTTTGTGCCAATCCCCAACGGGCCGAAGGTGACGTATCTCGGGCAGCGAATGGGCGAGCGCGAATTGCATGGCATCCGTTCCGGACAAGTCTGTGTGCAGGCGGTGGCCGGGGTGTATCGGGCGACGGATTATGAGTTCACCACACCGACCACGTCCCTCTACGATCAGGCTGAAGCAGTGGCCGGGCCGCGCTCTATCTACGAACATCCGGGCGGTTACAACGCCAAGGCCCGGGGCGATGCGCTGACCAAGCAGCGGGTGGACGGTTTGCGCAGTCAGGAGAAACGCTTCGTCGGCGAGAGCGATTGCCGTTGGCTGGTGCCGGGGCACTGGTTCACGCTGGCCGGTCACGATGACCCGACGCTGAATATCGATTGGGTGGTGACGGCGGTCACCCATGAGGCCAGTCACGACAGCTACCGCAACCGCTTCGAAGCCATTCCCAAGGCCACGCCTTATCGCCCGGCGCGGATTACGCCCAAGCCGCGGATGCATACGCAAACGGCGCTGGTGGTCGGCAAATCCGGCGAGGAAATCTGGACCGATCAGTACGGCCGGATCAAGTTGCAGTTCCCCTGGGATCGTGACGGCAAGAATGACGAAAGCAGTTCCTGTTGGGTCCGCGTGGTGCTGCCGTGGAGTGGCAAAGGCTTCGGCATGCAGTTTGTGCCACGGATCGGTCAGGAAGTAATCGTGACCTTTATCGACGGCGACCCGGACCGGCCACTGGTCACCGGCTGCGTCTATAACGGCGATAACGCCCTGCCCTATGCGCTGCCAGCGAACCAGACCCAATCCGGAATCAAGACCCACTCATCCAAAGGTGGCGACGGGTTCAACGAGTTGCGCTTCGAGGACAAGAAGGACGCCGAAGAGGTGTTTCTGCAGGCGCAGAAGGACTTCAAGATCAACGTGCTCAACGACACCACCGCCAGCGTCGGCCACGACGAAATCCTCACGGTAAAGAACGCCCGCACGCGCACGGTCAAGGAAGGCGACGAGACCGTGACCCTGGAAAAAGGCAAACGCAGCGTGACGATCCAGACCGGCAGCGACAGCCTCGACGTCAAGGACAGCCGCACGGTGAAGGTCGGCGCCGATCAGAAGCACAGCACCGGCGGCAACTACGAGCACAAGGTCACTGGCGATTACAGCCTGACGGTGGACGGCAACCTGACCATAAAAGTGAGCGGCACTCTCACACTGCAAAGCGGTGGCAGTTTCGCGATCAAGAGTGGCGCCGATCTGGCGGTCCAGGCCAGCACCTCGATCAGTCAGAAAGCCGGCACCTCCCTGAGCAATCAGGCGGGCACGGAGCTGACCAACAAGGCCGGCACCTCGCTGACCAATGATGCAGGGGTCAGCCTGACCAACAAAGGCGGCGCCGAGCAGACCGTGGACGGCGGCGGCATGCTGACCATCAAGGGCGGACTGGTGAAGGTCAATTGAGGAGCGAGCGAGGATGTCATCGGACAAACTGGAACTGGAACGCGGTGACAGCCGGCTCGACGGACGAATGCTCGACGGCCGGCTGGAAGGTCCGCTGCACATCAAGGAAGCCGGAAAACCCCAGGCGGCCTTGAATTACAGCCAGGGCGAACTGCAAGGCAGGAGCCTGCTGTATCACCCCAATGGCAAGCTGTCGGCACAACTGCCTTTTGAGCATGACAAGTTACAAGGTGTCGCAACGTTTTATGCGCCGCAAGGCTGGCTGCAACGCAAAGCCACGTATCGCCGAGGCCTGCTGCATGGCGAAGCAACCAACTATTTCCCCGATGGGAAAGTGGCTGAATTGGAGTGTTATCGCGACGGTGTGCGTGAAGGGGTTTACCAGCGTTTTCACCCTAACGGCAAACCCGCCGTCAACGCCCGCTACCTCAACGGTCAGTTGCTTGAACCTGAACAAGGCTTTGCCAGCGATGGACGACCGTTGGATACCGAGGGCAAACCGATCTCGCGGATGCGCTGGTGGTACCGGCGCTGGGCCGATCCAACACAGGCCTGACGCAGACCTGTAGCAGCTGGCGTAGCCTGCGTTCGGCTGCGCAGCAGTCGTGAAGTCAGACGCCGCGGTCTTTCGGGTCGACCGCGTGTAATGGATTGACGACTGCTACGCAGCCGAACGCAGGCTACGCCAGCTGCTACAAGGGCAGCGGCGCTCTTCGGATCAGGGAATAAGCATCTGCATCTGCCCCGGCATTGCAATCTTGATCACCCCGCCCCAGTTGCACATCAAGCTGCAGTTGGCATCGAGGGCAGGCATTCCCCCCAGCAAAAGGGTCGGTGCTCCGGGCATCCACGGGGCGGCGGTGGCCGGAATGCACGGCATCGGCGTCAGCACGCCGAGGGCGGCGGCGGTGGCGGCGGCGACCATTGGATTGGCTGGGCTCATGCACATGCCAAACGGCATGATGTTCAGCAGCGGAATGTGATCCATGATGTTCGCCGCCGGCATGCCGCCGGTCAGCGTGCGGTTTACCGGCAGCACGTTGAGCACCCCCGGTGCCGCACCGAAACTGCATTGCAGGGTCGCGGTGGCGCACACTTGCGGACAGCCCATGTCGAATCTCCTTCCTGAAAGCGATGCTCCTCTGAACCATAGTTCGCCGAGCCTGCTCTCGCACATCAGGAACGCTGATTATCCAGCAACACGCTAACCTATAAGACCTTGCCGCGCTTGTGGCGACCCCGGCACGCCATTAGATTAGTCAATGATGTCTGGCCTCCAAAATAAGCAGAAGGGATAAGCATGGCGCTTACTGACCAGTCCACCCGTATCCGCTCTGGCGAAGAACTTGATGCCAGCCTGATCGATCCGTACCTCAAGGCGCACATTCCGGGCCTGAGCGGGTTGCCACAGATCAGCCAGTTCCCCGGTGGCGCTTCAAACCTGACATATCTGCTCGAATACCCCGAGCAAGAGTTCGTGCTGCGTCGGCCGCCGTTTGGCCACAAGGCCAAGTCCGCCCACGACATGGGCCGTGAGTTTCGCATTCTCAATCAGCTCAAGGACGGTTTCCCGTATTGCCCGAAAGCCTACGTGCACTGCACTGACGAATCGGTGATCGGTGCCGAGTTCTATGTAATGGAACGGGTCAAGGGGATCATCCTGCGCTCCGAACTGCCAGCGGAACTGGGCCTCGACGCCGCTAAAACCGAAACCCTGTGCAAGAGTTTCATCGACAAATTCGTCGAACTGCACCGCGTTGATTACCAGGCCTGTGGCCTGGCCGACCTGGGCAAGCCGCAAGGTTATGTCGCCCGGCAGATTCATGGCTGGAGCGAGCGCTACGAAAAAGCCCTGACGCCTGATGCGCCGAGCTGGCAAGCGGTCAAGGACTGGCTCAACGACAAGATGCCCGCCGACCACCCGACGTCAAGCATCGTCCATAACGACTACCGCTTCGACAACGTGATCCTCGACCCGAACAACCCGATGCAGATCATCGGCGTACTGGATTGGGAACTGACCACCCTCGGCGATCCGCTGATGGATCTGGGCAACACCCTCGCCTACTGGATCGAAGCCGGCGACCCGGCACCAGTGCAACTGATGCGCCGCCAACCGAGCCACGCCCCCGGCATGCTGACCCGGCGCGAATTCGTCGATTACTACGCCGAGCGCTCGGGGATCAAGATCGACAATTTCGACTTCTATTACACCTACGGGCTGTTCCGCCTGGCCGGTATCGTGCAGCAGATCTACTACCGTTTCTTCCATGGCCAGACCCAGGACAAACGCTTCGCGCAGTTCATCCACATGAACAAGCTGCTGGAGCAGATGAGCCTGCAAGTCATCCAGAAATCCAGCCTCTGATCACGCGCCCGGCGCCTGCCCACCTCAAGGAAAAACCATGTCCAAGACCCATTTGTTCGACCTCGACGGTAAAATCGCTTTCGTCTCCGGCGCCAGCCGTGGCATCGGTGAAGCAATCGCCAAACTGCTGGCCCAGCAAGGCGCCCACGTGATCGTATCGAGTCGCAAACTCGACGGCTGCCAGCACGTGGCCGACGCGATCATCGCCGACGGCGGCAAAGCCACCGCTATCGCTTGCCACATCGGTGAAATGGAACAAATCACTCAAGTGTTCGCCAGTATTCGCGAACAATTCGGTCGCCTGGACATCCTGGTCAACAACGCCGCAACCAACCCGCAGTTCTGCAATGTGCTGGACACTGATCTCAGTGCCTTCCAGAAAACCGTCGACGTGAACATTCGCGGCTACTTCTTCATGTCGGTGGAAGCCGGCAAGCTGATGCGCGAAAACGGTGGCGGCAGCATCATCAACGTCGCGTCGATCAACGGTATTTCGCCGGGTATCTTCCAGGGCATCTACTCGGTGACCAAGGCTGCGGTGATCAACATGACCAAGGTCTTCGCCAAGGAATGCGCGCAGTTCGGCATCCGCTGCAACGCCCTGCTGCCAGGCCTGACCGACACCAAGTTCGCCTCGGCGCTGGTGAAAAACGACGCGATCCTGAAGACCGCGCTGCAGCAGATTCCGCTCAAGCGTGTGGCGGATCCAAGCGAAATGGCCGGTGCGGTGTTATATCTGGCGAGTGATGCGTCGAGCTATACGACTGGGGTTTCGCTGAATGTGGACGGTGGTTTCCTGTCCTGATTTTCTGTCTCCTGTGGGAGCCGGGCTTGCCCGCGATTGCATCAGCGAGGTGCATCTGTCGTACCGTGGCGCTTGTATCGCGGGCAAGCCCGGCTCCCACAGGGAAGAAGGTCATCCCAGAGATTAAGGAATTTTAATTCCATCAATTGCATTTAGAGAATATTTATTCCATAACTAGGCATCCTGAAAACAAAAATCCAAAGGACCCAGTTATGCGCGAACTCGGAATCGGACTTATCGGCACGGGCTTCATGGGCCGTGCCCACGCCCTGGCCTTTCGCAATGTCAGCGCGGCTTTCGAACTGCCCTTCACGCTGCGCCTCGCCGCGCTTGCCGACGCCGATCCTGCTCGCGCACAAGCGTGCGCCACGGCCTGGGGCTTCGAACGGGCCCACAGTGACTGGCAACAGTTGATCGACGACCCCAAGGTCAACCTGATCGCTATCACCACCCCCAACCATCTTCACTACCCAATGGCCATGGCCGCTATAGCCGCCGGAAAACCGTTGTACTGTGAAAAACCGCTGGCAGTCAGCCTTGAGCAAGCCAACGCCATGCACCTGGCGGCCAAAGCAGCCGGCGTGGTCACCCGCGTGGGCTACAACTACCAGCACAACCCGATCATTGGCTTAGCCCGCGAGCTGATTCGAAATGGCGACCTGGGCGAGATCATCAGCTTTCAAGGCGAATTCAGCGAAGACTTCATGGCTGACCCGAACTCGCCGTGGTCCTGGCGCTGCGAGGCCGAACATGCCGGCGGCGCGCTGGCGGACCTGGGCAGTCATTTGCTGGCCATGGCACGCTATCTGGTGGGCGATGTCGAGGCGGTGTGCGCCGATACCCAAACGGTGCACCGTCAGCGTCCAGCTACAGCGGGCAGCCTGGAACAACGCAGCATTGCCGTCGACGATCAGGCCCACGCCCTGCTGCGCTTTGCCAACGGCGCTCGTGGCACTTTCAGCAGCAGTTGGCTCAAGCACGGCTACAAGAATCACCTGAGTTTCGAGATCAGCGGCACCCAGGGCACTCTGGCATTCGATCAGGAGCGTTTGAATGAGTTACGCCTGTGCCGCGCCGGCCAGGACGGTTTCCAGCGTTTACTGGCCGGACCGAATCTGCCCGGCTACGCGGCATTCAGCCCTGCACCGGGGCATCAACTGGGCTACAACGAGTTGAAGACGCTGGAAGTGCATGCGCTGATCATGGCCCTGGCCGGACAAGGCCAGGACGGCACGGATTTCGAGGAGGCCTGGGAAGTGGAGCGCCTGGCGGCGGCGATTCGACTGGCGGCGCGGGAGCAGCGCTGGGTCAATATCAGGGAGGTCTGATCGCTCCAGCGCTGCGTCATGGCAACGCTCAGCGCGCCAGCTGTAGTGCCAACGCCTTGGCCTGGCTCGCCACGTCAGTCACCGCCGTGCTTTCCCACCACATTCCACGCAGGGGCGGGCCCATGGCGAACAAGCGCTGGGCAACCTGCCCCTCGGCATCCATGACCGCCCCGCTCGGATCCGCTGCGATCCCCAGCGCCAATGGCCCCGGTTTTATCAAGCCGCGGGCCAGCAGTTGCTGCGGCAAGGGTCGGGCGACCCGGCGCCAGTCGTATTCGATGCCACTGGAGTTGATCAGCGCGTCGCCACTGACCACCGTCACTTCAGACTCCCCGCGCCGACGAATGAAAATGCTCACCCGTCCGTCCGCCGAGGGCGCCAGGCCTTTGAACGAAGCGGCCTGAATTCGCAAGCGCCCTGACTGATGCAAACGCGCCACCAGCTCTGCACTCAAGGGCGGCGACCGGTGATGATGGCTTTCCCACCATGGCCGCACATGACGCACAAACTGCCGGCGTTGCACATCCGTTGCCTGGCTCCAGAGCCGCCCGATATGCGCCCGCACGGTATCCAGCGGCGCCTGCCAGTCGATACCCTCCGCCATCGCCGCACGGCAATGCCGTCGCAGTTCATGCATCAACTGACGCGGGCTGCGAATGTCGGGATCTTCGGCCAGAAAATCCACCCACGCCGGCGGTTGCCGACGCACATGCGGCAGCAAGCCGTGACGGGAAAACACTTCGATCGGTCCACGATGCCCGGCCTGCTCCAGCGACACCACGGCATCGACCATGGTCAGGCCCGAGCCGATGATCAATACCGTCGATTGCGGATCAAGCCGTGTCATGGCCGCCACATCCCAAGGATCGACGGCTGCAGCGTTCAAGCCACTGGACTCGGTTTGTGGGGTTCGCGCAGCCGGGAACAAGCCGGTCGCCAGCACCGCAAAAGCGCCGCTTAACCGTGAACCATCACTCAAGGTCAGTAATGTCGCGTGTTCATCGGTTTGCAGGTCGACCACTTCCCCGCGCACATGCTCGACGCTTGAACCATAACGCGCGCCGACGGCCTGGGCTTCGGCCAACCGCTGCTGCACGTACAGACCAAAAATGCCCCGAGGCGGGAACAACTCGGCGACCGGCACCGACTGCTGGTCCGACTCCGGCCAACCGCCATTGGCAATAAATGCGCTCAGCCATTGGGTCAGGTCATCGGGGTTGTCCGGGTCGACACCCATCCGCGCGGCATTGCCATTCAGCGTATGGCCCAATTCAACCGCGCTATAGGCCTCGCCCCGGCCCAACTCGGCGCGAGGCTCGATCACCAGCACCTGACGCTTGCCGGGCAAACGCAGCAACTGCATGGCCAATAATGCGCCGCTCAAGCCACCGCCGACGATCAGGATGTCGGCGTTGCGAATAATGTCTGTTGCTTGTCCGCCAAGAGTTTCGGTCATGCGGTTCTCACGGATCGAGGGGAATGTCTGAAATGTATCACTGGATGGTTATCGGGACCGATGATCTGTTTCAGAGCACCACATTACGCACAAACCGCGTCGCCACCGTCCCATCATTGCGATAGGCGTGAGGCCGGTTACTGGCGAAGCTGACAAACTCGCCTGTCGCGAGAATCCGCTCTTCATCCCCCAGCACCAGCGTCAGGCTGCCTTCGAAGACATACAGCTGTTCACTCCAGCCATCGGCATCCGGCTCTGAAACGTATTCCTCGCCCGGTTCCAGTCGCCACTCCCAAAGTTCGACTTCACGACTGGCATTGGCCTTGGCCAACAGCACCGCTTTACTGCCGGGGATCAAACCGGCCCATGCCAGTTCGTTGATGCGGCTCGGGTCGCGCACTTCGGGGGCCTGAATCAGGTCGCTGAAGGCTACGTCCAAGGCTTCGGCCACCCGGTCGAGGGTGGTCAGGCTGACGTTTTTCTCACCGGCTTCGATGGCCACCAGCATCCGGCGGCTGACTCCGGATTTTTCCGCCAATGCGGTCTGGCTCAGCTCTGCGGCATGGCGCAGGCGTCGGACGTTCTGGCTGACGTGTTGCAGGACGGAGGCTCGTTGGCCGGAATCTTTGTGCACTATATTGCTCACTTAGTAGGTTTGCGCAGTATACTGCCCAACTTCGGGCGCATTGTGCGTCCCCCTCAGGTAGTGCGCAAGGCCATGACGTCGGTGAATACTTCCAAACCCTCTACCTTTTTCTCACGGTTCAGCAAGGCTGAATGCGTGCTGGTGCTGATCACCATGGTCTGGGGCGGGACGTTCCTGCTGGTGCAGCATGCGATGACGGTCAGCGGGCCAATGTTTTTCGTCGGCCTGCGCTTTGCTGCAGCGGCGAGTATTGTCGCGCTGTTCTCCTGGCGCAGCCTGCGTGAGTTGACCCTGTTTGAACTCAAAGCCGGCGCGTTCATTGGTGTGGCGATCATGCTCGGCTACGGCCTGCAAACCGTTGGCTTGCAGACCATTCTCAGCAGCCAATCGGCGTTCATCACTGCGCTTTACGTGCCGTTCGTGCCTTTGCTGCAATGGCTGGTGCTGGGGCGTCGGCCGGGGTTGATGCCGAGCATTGGCATCATGTTGGCGTTTACCGGGTTGATGCTGCTCTCCGGCCCTGCCGGGGCGTCGCTGAATTTCAGCTCCGGGGAAATCGCCACGCTGATCAGCGCCGTCGCCATCGCCGCCGAAATCATTCTGATCAGCACTTATGCTGGCCGGGTCGACGTGCGCCGGGTCACCGTGGTGCAACTGGCGACCACTTCGGTGCTGGCATTTTTGATGATTGTGCCAACTCAGGAAACGCTTCCCGGTTTCTCCTGGTTGCTGCTGGCCAGCGCGGTGGGCCTGGGCGCCGCCAGTGCGGCGATTCAGGTGGCGATGAACTGGGCGCAGAAAAGCGTTTCACCAACCCGTGCGACGCTGATCTACGCTGGCGAACCGGTCTGGGCCGGTATCGCCGGGCGCCTGGCGGGTGAACGGCTGCCGGGGCTGGCGCTGTTCGGTGCGGGGTTAATTGTCGCAGCGGTGATTGTTAGTGAGTTGAAGACCAAGGGTAAAGCTGCGGCTGAAACCGCGGATGAGTTGGAGCACGAGTCCGAGAGCTGACAATCGTTGTTTCGGTGGTCATTGCAATATTGCTATTGCGGGCAAGCCTTGCTCCTACAGGATCTCACCACCTGTAGAAGTAAGGCTTGCCCGCGATGGCGTTAGAGCGGTCGAATACTGCGCTTCGAAACAATGTGAATCAGGCGTTTTCAGCCTACCTTGTAGGATCCTGCCACAGCTTGGCAGTTGGTGATCAGGGGCTCGGCACGTATGATCCTTCACAAACTTCCGCAGATTAGAAGCCTATGTCCCTGATAGTTCTACTGCTTCTGCCTTTTATTGGCAGCTGTCTGGCGGCCTTGCTGCCGCACAACGCGCGTAACACTGAATCGATACTCGCTGGCCTGGTTGCCTTGATCGGCACCGTCCAGGTGGCGTTGCTGTATCCGCAAATCGCCCACGGTGGCGTGATTCGCGAAGAGTTCTTCTGGCTACCGAGCCTGGGCTTGAATTTCGTCCTGCGCATGGACGGTTTCGCCTGGCTGTTCTCGATGCTGGTGCTGGGCATCGGCACGCTGGTGTCGCTGTATGCGCGGTATTACATGTCGCCGGACGACCCGGTGCCACGCTTCTTTGCATTCTTCCTGGCGTTCATGGGCGCCATGCTCGGGCTGGTGATCTCCGGCAATCTGATTCAAATGGTGTTTTTCTGGGAGCTGACCAGCCTCTTCTCGTTCCTGTTGATCGGCTATTGGCACCACCGCGCCGATGCTCGCCGTGGCGCCTACATGGCGCTGATGGTGACCGGTGCCGGTGGTTTATGCCTGCTGGCGGGGGTAATGCTGCTCGGCCATGTCGTGGGCAGCTATGACCTGGACAAGGTCCTGGCCGCCGGCGATCTGATTCGCGCCCATGCGTTGTACCCCATCCTGCTGCCGTTGATCCTGATCGGCGCCTTGAGCAAAAGTGCCCAGTTCCCCTTCCACTTCTGGCTTCCCCACGCCATGGCCGCTCCGACACCGGTCTCGGCTTACCTGCACTCGGCGACCATGGTCAAGGCCGGAGTTTTCCTCCTGGCACGGCTGTGGCCGTCGCTGTCCGGCAGCGAAGAATGGTTCTATATCGTCAGCGGGGCTGGCGCTTGTACATTGTTGCTCGGCGCTTACTGCGCGATGTTCCAGAACGACCTCAAGGGCCTGCTGGCCTACTCGACCATCAGCCATTTGGGCCTGATCACCCTGTTGCTGGGGCTGAACAGCCCGCTGGCCGCCGTCGCGGCGGTGTTTCATATTCTCAACCACGCGACCTTCAAGGCCTCGCTGTTCATGGCCGCCGGGATCATCGACCACGAAAGCGGCACCCGCGACATTCGCAAGCTCAGTGGCCTGGTCAAACTGATCCCGTTCACCGCGACCCTGGCGATGGTCGCCAGTGCCTCGATGGCCGGCGTGCCGTTGCTCAACGGCTTCCTCTCGAAAGAAATGTTCTTCGCCGAAACCGTGTTCATCAATGCCTCGGCCTGGATCGAGACTACCCTGCCGATCGTTGCGACCATCGCCGGTACGTTCAGCGTCGCCTATTCGCTGCGCTTTACCGTAGACGTGTTTTTCGGCCCAACCGCCACCGACCTGCCGCACACCCCGCACGAACCGCCGCGCTGGATGCGTGCACCAGTGGAGTTGCTGGTGTTCGCCTGCCTGGTGGTCGGGATTTTCCCGGCCCAGGTGGTCGGCCCGTTACTCGCCGCTGCGGCCCTGCCGGTGGTGGGTGGAACCTTGCCCGAATACAGCCTGGCGATCTGGCACGGCTGGAACGCGCCGATGATCATGAGCTTGATCGCCATGTCCGCCGGTATCGTTGTGTACCTGCTGCTGCGTAATCAGCTCAAACGCGGGCGGTTCAACTACCCGCCTCTCATTGGCCGCCTCAATGGCAAGCGCCTGTTCGAACGCGGCCTGGTGGTGATGATGCGCCTGGCTCGACGGCTTGAGCGGCGGGTCAGTACCAAGCGCCTGCAAACCCAATTGTTCCTGCTGGTGCTGGTGGCCGTGTTGGCGGGGTTGATTCCGCTGCTGCACAGCGGCTTGAGTTGGGGCGAGCGGCCAAAGATCCCCGGCTCGATCGTCTTCGTCACGCTCTGGTTGCTGGCGATTGCCTGCGCGTTGGGCGCCGCCTGGCAAGCCAAGTACCACCGACTCGCGGCCCTGACGATGGTCAGTGTCTGCGGCATGATGACCTGCGTCACCTTCGTCTGGTTCTCGGCGCCGGACCTGGCCCTGACCCAATTGGTGGTCGAGGTGGTGACCACCGTGCTGATCCTGCTTGGCCTGCGCTGGTTGCCACGGCGGATCGAAGAGGTCTCGCCACTGCCCGGCAGCGTGCCCAAGGCGCGGGCTCGCCGTTTGCGCGACTTGCTGCTGTCGGGCGCGGTCGGCATCGGCATGGCGCTGCTCGCCTACGCCATGTTGACCCGCCAGACACCGAACGATATTTCCTCGTTCTACCTCAGTCGTGCGTTGCCCGAAGGCGGCGGCAGCAACGTGGTGAACGTGATGCTGGTGGACTTCCGCGGCTTCGACACCCTCGGTGAGATCACCGTGCTGGTGGCCGTGGCGCTGACCGTGTTTGCCCTGCTGCGACGCTTCCGTCCACCGAAAGAAAGCATGCAACTACCGGCACAACAGCGCCTGCTGGCACCGGACGTGGTCACTGATCTGGTCAACCCGCGTCACGCCAGCGATACCGCGCTGGGCTTCATGATGGTCCCGGCGGTGCTGGTCCGGTTGTTATTGCCAGTTGCAGTGGTGGTGTCGTTCTACCTGTTCATGCGCGGGCACAATCAACCGGGCGGCGGTTTTGTCGCGGGCCTGGTGATGTCGGTGGCGTTCATCCTGCAATACATGGTCGCCGGCACTCAGTGGGTCGAGGCACAGATGAGCCTGCGACCGGTACGCTGGATGGGCACCGGACTGCTGTTCGCCACACTCACCGGCCTGGGTGCAATGGTCGTCGGTTATCCGTTCCTGACCACCCACACCTGGCATTTCGGGTTGCCGTTGCTGGGCGAGATTCATATTGCCAGTGCGCTGGGCTTCGACATCGGCGTGTATGCCGTGGTGGTAGGTTCGACACTGCTGATCCTGACTGCCCTGGCGCACCAATCGGTGCGTGGCCACAAGCCGGGCAGCCAGCCTAAACCCATTGCCAAGCCAGGAGCTGCCTGATGGAAGAAGTCATCGCAATTGCCATTGGCGTACTGGCTGCCTCCGGGGTCTGGCTGGTGCTGCGCCCACGGACCTTTCAGGTCGTCATGGGCCTGTGCCTGCTGTCTTACGGGGTCAATCTGTTCATCTTCAGCATGGGCAGCCTGTTCATCGGCAAGGAGCCGATCATCAAGGACGGCGTGCCCCAGGACTTGCTGCATTACACCGATCCGTTGCCCCAGGCGCTGGTACTCACCGCCATCGTCATCAGTTTCGCCATGACCGCATTGTTCCTGGTGGTGCTGCTGGCGTCCCGGGGCCTGACCGGTACCGACCATGTCGATGGCCGGGAGCCTAAAGAATGAGCTGGATGCCCCATCTGATCGCTGCACCGATACTACTGCCGTTGCTGACGGCGGCACTGATGCTGATGCTCGGCGAAAAACACCGCCCGCTCAAAGCCCGGATAAACCTGTTCTCGAGCCTGCTGGGCCTGGGGATTTCCGTACTGTTGCTGCAGTGGACCCAGGCGCAAGGCGTGCCTGGTTCCATCGGCGTCTACCTGCCGGGCAACTGGCAGGCCCCCTTTGGCATCGTGCTGGTGGTCGATCGCCTGTCGGCGCTGATGCTGGTGCTGACCGGGATCATCGGCGTCAGCGCCCTGCTGTTCGCCATGGCCCGCTGGGACAGTGCCGGCGCAAGCTTCCACGCGCTGTTCCAGATTCAACTGATGGGCCTCTACGGAGCCTTCCTGACCGCCGACCTGTTCAACCTCTTCGTGTTTTTCGAAGTGCTGCTGGCGGCGTCTTACGGCTTGATGCTGCACGGCTCCGGGCGCGCCCGGGTGTCGTCGGGCCTGCATTACATTTCGATCAACCTGCTGGCCTCGTCGCTGTTTCTGATTGGCGCCGCGCTGATCTATGGCGTCACCGGCACCCTGAACATGGCCGACCTGGCGCTGAAGATCCCGCTGGTGCCGGAAGCCGATCGCGGCTTGCTGCATGCCGGCGCGGCGATTCTGGCTGTGGCATTCCTGGCCAAGGCCGGGATGTGGCCGCTGAACTTCTGGCTGGCCCCGGCCTACTCCTCGGCCAGTGCCCCGGTGGCGGCGATGTTCGCGATCATGACCAAGGTCGGCGTCTACACCCTGCTGCGTCTGTGGACCCTGCTGTTCTCCGGCCAGGCCGGTGCGTCGGCATACTTTGGCGGCGACTGGCTGACCTACGGCGGCATGGCGACAATTATCTGCGCGGCGTTGGCAATCCTCGCCACGCAGCGCCTGGAGCGCATGGCCAGCCTGAGCATCATGGTGTCGGCGGGCATCCTGTTGTCGGCCATCGGTTTTGCCCAGCCGAGCCTGATCGGCGCGGCGCTGTTCTATCTGGTCAGCTCGACCCTCGCGCTGAGCGCGCTGTTCCTGCTGGCGGAACTGATCGAACGCTCGCGCACCGCCATCGAGATGCCGCTGGACGATGAAATCGAAGCGCTACCGCGACCATCGCAATCTTCACCGCCGAGCAAGGGCATCAACCTCGACGACGACCAGAAAGCCGTGGTCGGTCAGGTAATTCCCTGGACCATGGCCTTCCTGGGCTTGAGCTTCATTGCCTGCGCCCTGCTGATCATCGGCATGCCGCCGCTCTCCGGGTTCATCGGCAAGCTCGGCTTGCTCAGTGCCCTGCTCAACCCGCTGGGCCTCGGCACCTCGGGGGAACAGCCGATATCGAACGCGGCATGGAGCCTGCTGGCGCTGTTGATCCTGTCCGGGCTGGCCTCGTTGATCGCCTTCTCGCGCTTGGGTATCCAGCGTTTCTGGACGCCCGCAGAACGCCCGTCACCGGTGCTGCGACGCCTGGAATGCGTACCGATCTTTGCCTTGTTGGCCTTGAGCATCGTGTTGACCTTCAAGGCCGAACCGCTGATGCGTTACACCCAGGCGGCCGCCGACACCTTGAACAATCCGCAGCAATACGTGATGGCGGTACTCGGCACCCGCGCCGTACCCAGCCCCGAAGCCAAGGCTGCGATGCAGGAGGTGCAACCATGAAACGTCTGTTCCCTGCCCCCTGGTTGTCGTTGGCCCTTTGGCTGCTGTGGCTGGTGCTGAACCAGTCCATCAGCCCGGGCAACCTGCTACTGGGTGCGATACTGGGTTTTTGCGCACCACTGATGATGCGCAAGCTGCGACCGCTGCCGATCCGTATTCGTCGTCCCGGGGTAATCCTGCGCCTGATCTTCCTGGTCGGGTGTGACGTGCTGGCGTCCAACCTCGCCGTCGCCTGGGGCGTGTTGAACGCCGGGCGGCGGCCGCCACACTCGAAGTTCATCAAGGTGCCACTGGACCTGCGTGACGCCAACGGCCTCGCGGCGCTGTCGATGATCACCACAGTGATTCCCGGTACGGTCTGGTCGGAACTGGCGCTGGATCGCAGCATTTTGCTGTTGCATGTGTTCGATCTGGATGACGAAGCGCACTTCATCCAGCACTTCAAGGCGACTTATGAGCGCCCCTTGATGGAGATTTTCGAATGAGTGCCCTGCTCTCGAATGCGGTTCTGTTCAGCCTGTTCATTTTCTCGCTGGCGATGGGACTGACACTGATTCGCCTGTTCAAAGGTCCATCGGCACAGGACCGGGTTCTGGCGCTGGATTACCTGTATATCCTCGCCATGCTGATGATGCTGGTGCTGGGGGTCCGTTATGCCAGTGACACCTACTTCGAAGCGGCGCTGCTGATCGCGCTGTTCGGCTTCGTCGGCTCGTTTGCCCTGGCGAAATTCCTGTTGCGTGGCGAGGTGATCGAATGAATGAGCTGGGTCAGTTGTCTTTGTGGGTCGAGATCCCGGTGGCGACCCTGCTGGTGGCCAGCAGCCTGTTCGCGTTGATCGGTGCCATCGGCCTGCTGCGCTTGAAGGACTACTTCCAACGCATGCACCCACCGGCTTTGGCCTCGACCTTGGGCGCCTGGTGCGTGGCGCTGGCGTCGATCATCTTTTTCTCGGCACTCCAGTCGAGTCCGGTGTTGCACGCCTGGCTGATCCCGATACTGCTGTCGATCACCATGCCGGTCACCACCCTGCTGCTGGCGCGTGCGGCGTTGTTCCGCAAGCGCATGGCCGGGGATGATGTGCCGGCTGAGGTCAGCAGTCGACGGACAGAAAGCGAGCGTTGAGCCGAAAAGATCGCAGCCTGCGATCCTGAAGATTAGAACTCACCCCCACGCAACGGCCAACAACCCCGCCCCCAACACCACACACAGCGGTGAATAGGCCCAGGTGTCGAGGCGCGCGAACTTCGACCCGGCCTGTTCCTTGAAAAAGCCGACAAGATTCGAATCACCAATCGCGCGGGCAAACATCAGCAAGGCAACTGCACTGATCAGCCATTGCATCGACCAGTGCCCGACTGCCGGCACAAACAGGCCAACTCTCAGGCACACCATCAGGGCAATCAGCAACAACCCGACAGCCACCGCCAGGGTTCCCAGTGCAGAAGGTCTGAAAGCCGGCCGCAGCCCCTCCTCTGCGCCGCCTTGTACCTGCGGCACAACGGCGTCAATGGCCCAACGACCGCCGAGCGCCCAGTACAAATGAATCAGGCTGATCAGCACAAACGCGGCGACGATCCATTGAGCAAGCACAAACGTCATGAGCAGGGTTCCGGGAATCGATGGCAGAAGAAACAGCCTAGACCAGACTTTTTGTCAGTGCGTTGTTCCACGACAATGTTGCAGTCACGTCGCATAAAATTCGCCTGAGCTCTGACCGTTCATTGATCGACCGGGTACCCTACAGACTTGCAGAGACCTTGTCTGCGACATCCTTGGGCAGCCACGCCCGCCAGACATCCGGGTGCGCCTTCATGAAGGCTTCGGCTGCCTGGCGCGGCGCGGTGTGCTTCTCGCTTATTTCGGCCAGGGCTTTGTTCAACGGCCCGATCGGCAGATCAACCTTGCTGAAAAACTCAGTCACCTGCGGATACTGTTTCTGGAAAGGTGCAGACACCCCAATCGACAGTTTCGAGGGCAGCGAGCGTGTTGGTTTTGGATTGGGGTTATCGGCATCGGTCAGGGTTTTCCAGGCCTCGGCATCGAACGGCGGCTCTTCCAGCTGAATCAACTTGAAGCGCCCGAGCAACGGGGTTGGCGACCAGTAATAAAACAGCACCGGCTTGCCACGGCGAATGGACGAGGTGATCTCTGCGTCCAGCGCCGCGCCGGAACCGCTGCGAAAATTCACATAGCTGTCCGTCAGGCCATAGGCCTTGAGCTTCTGCTTGTTGACCACTTCCGAGGTCCAGCCGATCGGGCTATTGAGAAAACGTCCCTTGCCGGGGCTTTCCGGATCGCTGAAGACATCCTTGTAGCGCGGCAAGTCCGACACGCTGCGCAAGTCCGGCGCCAATGGCTTGATGCCTTTGGC
Source organism: Pseudomonas sp. GW822-FHT04C11 (assembly GCF_058800905.1). Taxonomy (NCBI): domain Bacteria; kingdom Pseudomonadati; phylum Pseudomonadota; class Gammaproteobacteria; order Pseudomonadales; family Pseudomonadaceae; genus Pseudomonas; species Pseudomonas sp. GW822-FHT04C11. The sequence continues at coordinate 318,397 of NZ_JBXAMS010000004.1, forward strand.
CGGATCGCCCTTTATCACGTATTCCGGCACCCACCAGCCTTCGGTTGCGCCTTTGACCGTATCGCCGATACTCGCCACCTTGCCTTCAGCCTCGGCCTTGACCCAGACCGGACTGCGACCGGCCCACTCTTCGCCAATGACCTGAATGTCATTGTTGGCCAGCGCGGTTTCCAGGGTGATGGTGGTGCCCGGCAAGGTATCGGTCGGCAGGCCGTAACCCTTCTCGACAATGATCCGCAAAATGTCGGTGATCAGACTGCCGCTTTCCCAGTTCAGGTCGGCGAAGTGGATCGGCGCCGGGGCGGCCATTACGGTCACGGGCGACACCAACAGACCAACAGTGGCTAGCAGACTTCCCAGTAGCAGTCGAAACCCTTTCATGCGTTGCACCTCGTGCTGTTCACAGCCATGGCAGGACGGCTTTGCGCACAAAGGCCGCGCACCTGCGAATACTCAGTCAACTGACTGTAGTAGAGGTTTGTGCGTTCGAGGTCCAACGATCAACTTTCAGAAGAGTCCTGCAAGTGCTGCAACTCCCTTCGCACCATGCTGGCGTACTCCGCCGGACGCAAGGTGTAGATCTGCGATGCCACCCAGCTTAGCCAGGCGCCCTGCAGAACAGCCCTCTGAGCGAACAGGCGCTGGGCTTGTGCACGAGCACTGTCGAGGTTTTGCTCATGGAAGTCGGCCCGGGACAGGCTCATTTATTCGCTGGCCTTGAACGTTATAAGCTCGCCCTTGCGCCACTTGGCAGCTTTGCCGGTTACCGCTTTCAAGGTTTTGGTCAGGCCTTCCTGTAGCTGTTGGTGAGCGGCAAACACCGTCACTACGCTATGGCCTTCCTTGAACAGAATGGCGTGGCCGTCTGCCGTGGTCACAAATGCGTAATCACCGAGGCCGTAGACCGTCAGTTTGATCTCGCGAAACTTGATTTCGAATTTCCCACCTTCGCGACTCGGCAATACCGCTGCGCGGAAATGATCGCCGACCTTGAGTTCCAGGCGAGGCTTGTCGTCCACCACCAGCGCCGACTCGGTGTCGATCTCGGCGACGTAAATACCTTCAGGGGTCTGCTCGGTGATGTAAACGAAACGTGATTGAAACTGTTTGACCAGCTTTGCGCGCAGATCACCCAGCACAAACAAAGCATGCATATCGAGATTACTTACTGCCAAGGAAACATCCCCACATCTGAAAATGACGCTACCTGCAGAAAAAACAGGCAGCAGAAAAACGGTCATACCGAAAATGTCGCAACAATGACCCAAGCTGAAATCGTGAAGCGAGCAGAAAGCTCCTTCATCGCAGGGTAGGAAAAGACTACTGGAGTGCCCATCCTCCCGTCTTCCCTGGCGGTCGTCAGATGCTGAAGGAAATCGCCCTTCTAACGGCCAGAGAATACTGGACTATCTACTTTAGGGAGAAAACTCCTTAAAAAAAGCACTTTTCTGACATATCGCCAGAAAAAAATTGCTTTAGATAAGCATGAACCTCCAACCCGTGGAGGCGATTCTAGAGCAGCCATGCGCCCCTAGACTACCTAAAGCGACGTGTATCCGTCGGCAAACCATAGAAAAGGAATTCATATGAGCACGCTGACCCTCCCCGCCCAGCACACAAACACCCCGACCTATAGCCCTCACCTGCGTTATCAGGTGGTTCTGGCAGGTAAGCGCTTTTTCCATATCAAAGAAACCGCAACGGGTCGTGTAAGAGGCTTCCGTGGTGACCACAACGAAGCCTGCGCCCTCGCCAGAAACCTCGAAACCCGCTTCTGACACCCCGGATGGTGTTTGCCTGCACTGTCGTTTCGTCACACCGATGACTTAACTGCGCCGCCAGCAAGCAACAACTGCCATACTGCCCGACCATTGAAACTCAGCCCCTTCGGCGGGCTGCGTTGAAAACAACAGAATAATTTCCAAGGGAAGGCGTACGTGACGGAATTTGATATCGGCGAATTTTTTATTTGGGGCGAAGCCAGAGAAGTCGACGGCGAATTCCAGGCTGTCATTGTAATGCGCGCCAAGCCGCCGCTGACCACCGTGACTTACCACCAGGTCGAGAAAGACCGTTGGTTCAAAACCACGGACGTCGCTGCAGCCGCGGCCATGGAATCTGCCAAAGCGTTGAAGCTTGCTGTTGATGGAGGCGCACTGAAAGCCTGATCGACAGGTCGCGACTTGAGCAGACTCATTAGCGAAAACGATTTAATGCAGGCTGTCGGGCTTTTCGGCGTTCAGTTGCGCCAACCAGGCAGCTTTACATTCCTCGGCCTCATTACGGCTTGAGAATGCAGTGCCACGTTGCTCGCCATTGAGCAAGACGACCCAGCACACGCTTTGCCCCGCTGCCCGCAATCCGGCAGGCACGCCACTGCCAATCATCACCGCCACATCGACTTTGCTTTGCATGAGAGCACCTCGGAATTTTTCATTAGCTTCCTAACAATGTAGAAATGTTAATGAGTCCCGCTCCCTGGAAATAGCCGCCTGCCTGCACAATTTCCTTGCATAACCGGTAACAATCACATGTCCCCGGGACCAGCCTTACCGTGGGCTTTCAGGTTTGTAACCCAACCGCAGTCCACCCCAATGCCGCCCTTTGAGCATGATCGGAACCGACAAGTCATGCATCAATTCGCCCGTATCACGAGTATAGGTCTGAAGTAATACAGGCTGTTGATGGCTGCCACAGCGAATACCGGTACGGTCACTGAATTTGCGTTTGGTGCGGTTCTGCAACGCGTCGACATCTACGTCGCCGGTCAGCGGCTGACTGAAGATCGCATTGTGTGTCGGTACGTAGCCTTGCTGGGTGCAGGCGATCGCAAACACCAGACCTTCATGACGCTTGAGCAAGGGTTCCTGTATCCCCGGCAGCACCTGATCGGCGTAGCGATCAAAACGGGTCTGGAACTTGGTCGGCGCCGTGTTGGGAATTGCCTGATAGTTGCGGTCGAACAGGTCCTCCAGACTGATGCGCCCCTGGTCGATGTCCTGCGCGAAACGCTCAGCGATCTGACTGGCACCTTCGCGTGCCAGGTCATAGATCCGTTGGTGGTAGTCGTCCAGTCCGACCTCGGCGAGGCGTTCGCTGATGGTCTCGGCCTGCCCCTCCATTTGCACCGCCGCTTGCGCCAGGTGCCGGGTTTGCTGATCACTGACTGCCAGATCGCTGCGCATCTGTTCGACGGCATGAAACAGACTGTCCAGTTGTTGGTGATTGTTACTGGAACCACTGGCGATCTCACCGACCTGGGCTTCAACCCCGGCGGCCAGTCGGGCAATGTTTTGCAATTGTTGCCCGGTGTGCTCGACTTGCTCGACACCGCTGTTCAGATCGCTGGACAACTGACGGATCTGCTCGACCACCTGCGCTGTGCGCTGCTGGATGTCGGCCACCATCAACCCGACCTCTCCCGTAGCGGTTGCAGTGCGCCCGGCCAGCCCGCGAACTTCATCGGCAACCACTGCAAAGCCACGGCCATGCTCTCCGGCCCGCGCCGCTTCAATCGCCGCGTTCAGCGCCAGTAGATTGGTCTGGCTGGCGATCGTCTGAATCACCAGCGTCACTCGCTGGATGTCTTCACTGCGCACACTCAGGGCTTCGATCAGCTCGCGACTGTCGTTGGCGCGCACACTGAGCTGGTGCATCCGCGTGATGGATTCGGCCAGCACGGTGCTCCCCAGGACACTGCTCTGGTGGGCTTCGCTGGCGGCGCTCAAGGCTTGCTGGCTGAGTTGTGAGGTCGCCTTCTCAGTCCCGATCATGACTTCGGCACTGCTGACGATTTGCGCGGCAGCATCGAGTTGCGACTGCAGTTTGCCGGCCAGTTGCTTGACCGAATAGGCCACGCCAGCGGCAGACAACGCGTTATGACTGGTGGAATAGGACAGATCGCGGGTCAGTTCGGTGATCGCACTGGACGCGTCGGCGACGGGAACGTCGACGATTGCCCGCGAACGCAGGCGGGGCAGCCAGATAATCAGCACCGCCACCGGTAAACAGAGGTAAAGCGGCCAGCCGCCGAGTGCCAAGGCGCACAGCAACAGCATCAAGGCGGCGCTTTGCAGCGCAGGCATCAACCAGCGCGCATCCGTCTTGGGTGAAACCCGTGATTGCGCCGCTGCGCCAGCCAAAGATCCGTCGCCTGCCATGTTCGTTACCCCACTGCGTTTTCTATTTGTTGTGTCAGCATTAAGCGCCACTAGAAGGCCATTATCTATGGTCCATTAGTCGCGGTGCTTGCAGCAGATCAATAGAAGTGCGGGGATATTTTCCGGGCGGCAAAAAGCTTCGCGGGCAAACCCGCTCCCTCAGGTGAAGTGTGACCTGTGGGAACGGGCTTGCCCGCGAATGGGCGCTACTGAATCAGGCCTGACGCTGGTGCTTGTCGATTTGCTCGTGACGCTCTTGAGCTTCGATGCAGTACTTGGTGGTCGGGCTGATCAGCAAGCGTTTCAGGCCGATTGGCTCGCCGCTGTCGTCGCACCAGCCAAAAGTGTCGTCGCCGATACGTTCCAGCGCTCGTTCCAGCTGAGGCAGCATGCGCTGATCGCGATCAATGGCGTTGACCAGCCAGGTGCGCTCTTCTTCGACCGAAGCCGCGTCAGCCGGGTCAGCCGGGGTATCCAGGCTCTCAATGGCGATGCGGTTCTGTTCGATGCGCTCGTGGGTTTCCACTTTCATGGCTTGCAGCAGCTCGGTGAAAAAAGCCTGTTGCTCGGCATTCATGTAGTCATCCGCCGGCATGGCCAGCAACTTTTCCTTTGTCATTGATTTCTCTATAAAAAATACGTGCATTAAGGCGAATCAGGGAGCTTTCCGGTCGACCCGCAAGGCCTCGGAAAGGCGCCGTACATTCCAAGCGCCACCCGGCACTCAATTTACGAGGGGCGGCAGTCTAAGGCCGACTTGCAACCTCAGCAACTGAAAAGACAGGGAATTTGTCCGATACAGCCCTTAAATTGCTCTCTGGCAAGCTTTGAGGCGGTTATCGGAGTGCGTTTATAGCAAGAAATTCAATCGAGCGGCTGTATATAGAAGACAAACGGCTACGCCACGCTTGCCTGCGTGGCGTAATTCACCGCGAAAAGTGCCTTTAGAACACGGTTTCGACCTTTATCCCGCCGATCACCGCCGAATCGACTTCACGCACACCACCGGGGTAACGCACGTATTGCAGGTTCGGTCGCACGGTCAACCAATTGGTGACATGGAAACCGTAATACAGCTCGGAACTGTATTCGCTGTGCTGCAGCGGGATACTCGCCGGGTCGTTGTAATCGGTCGCACCGTTGACCTGATTCTGCAATTGCGCGCGCTCGCGGTAGTCGCTGTTGGTGTGAACCCGGGCGACACCAAAGCCGATCGCATCCTTGGGCCGTGAATCGAATGGTCCGGTGTACACCATCCCCGCCTGCATGAAGTTGTCGACCTGGTTGGTGTCCTTGTCATGCAGCGTCAGGTTGGCGAACAGCGACAAACCTCGGCTGGCATCGCCGTTATGGCTGGTGATCTGCTGCTGGGTCACCAGCCAGTAACCGGACTTGCTGCTGTGAGACTTGAACGCGTTGCCAGTCAGTGGTTGCGGCTGGCCGTTGACGTCCTTGAGCACATCGTCGGCATTCGCGGTGCTGTAGTAGTAGCCGACCCGGTATTCGCCCGGCAGTCCCTGGACTTTCGGCGACCAGACCAGCTCTACCGGGAATATCGTGCCCTTGGTGCCGCTGCCATCAAGCTTGAAGCCGTTGCCGACTTCCAGGTTCGAGGGGTTCTGGTTGTAGGCACCGACCTGCACGAATACTTCAGGATTGAGGCTGTACTTGACCCGCCCAGCCAACTGACTGACCGGCCAGTTGTACCAGATGCTGCCAGCCCAGTTGCCGACCTGGGAACCGCAGAAGGTCAAGCTCTGGAAGTCGCAAGGGAAGCTGTTGAAGTCTTCGCCAGGACCAAAGCGACCGACCTTGATGTCCAGCGCGCCGTCGTCGAGAAAGCCCTTGCTCAGCCACAACTGGGTCAGGCGCCAGGTCTGGCCACGACCGTAGACTTCCTGGGAGGAGTTGTAACCACCCACGCGCGGGTCGGCAATCCGGTCGTTGGTCAGGCTCCGACCGTCGCGCTCGGTGATCGCCATTTTGAAGGTCGCGTGCTCAAGGCCCATGGCCTTTTGCAGATCGACCTTGAGCCCAAACACGAACTGCTCGGTCCAGCGTGCGGTCTTGTCGTCGTTGTAGCCACCCTTGAGGTTGCTGGCAAATTCACCGCCGTGCTCCAGCTGAATGTCGTAGCCCTTTTCCAGCCAGTCGGTGCGCAGACCGCCCCAATCGCCAGTCAGCCATTTCGAATCGGCCGAAAACGCATCCGCCGCCAGGCAGTGTCCTGCGCTGCCCATGGCTGCCAGCAGCAGGCACGGTGAAAGGTACAAGGTTGATTTTCTTACGCCCATGGCAAAGCTCACCTTTATTGTTATTAGGAGTTTTTTAAGAAGATTGAATCGGGGGACTGCTGTGTAGGCGCTGGGGGCGCCCAGCTCTTGCTCGCGATGGGCGTGATGCGGTTTACCTGTTACACCGCGTTATCGTTCATCGCGAGCAAGCTTTGCTCCTACGGGGGGAGATTCAGGGGGACTTTCAGCGCTTGAGTTTGCGCTTGTTGCGGTATTGGTCGATGACCACCGCGATCACGATGATCAGGCCTTTGATGATGTCCTGGATGTAGGCGTCGACGCCGACGAAGGTGAAGCCGCTGGCCATCACCCCGAGGATCAGCGCGCCGATCACCGTGCCGGTAATGCGCCCCACGCCACCCGCCAGGCTGGTACCGCCGATCACCGCTGCGGCAATCGCGTCCAGTTCATACGACATGCCCATCCCGGCCTGCCCGGTTGCGGCACGGGCCGACGCCACCACGCCCGCCAGCCCCGCCAGCAACCCGGCGATGCTGTAGACGATCACCAGATGGCGTTTGACGTTGATGCCGGAGGTGCGCGCCGCCTGCATGTTGCCGCCGATGGCGTAGGTGTATTTACCGTACTTGGTGTAGCGCAAGGCGATGTGGAAGATCACCGCCACCACCAGAAAGATGATCACCGGCATCGCGCCGTGGCCGATGGCCGTGTAGGAATCCGAGAGCATGCTCACCGGCTGGCCTTCGGTGTAGTAACGCGCCAGGCCGCGGGCCGAGACCATCATGCCCAAGGTGGCAATGAACGGTGGAATCCCGGTGACGGCAATGATGCTGCCGTTGATTGCCCCCGCCAACAGCCCGACCCCGAGCCCGGCAATCACCGGAATCCACACCGGCAGGTCGGTCAGCGACGGGAACACCGCCCGGGCGAAATCCGAGGTCTGCGCCAGGCTGGCGGCGATCATCGCCGATAAGGCCAGCACCGAACCCGATGACAGGTCGATACCGGTGGTGATGATCACCTGGGTCACGCCAATCGCCAGCAAGCCGATAATCGACACTTGCAGGATCATCAGGACCAACCGCTGGGAGTTCATCAAAAAGCTCTGGTCGCGCACGATCCAGCCGAACATTTCAAAGACCAAACCAATGCCGATCAGCACCAGAAAGATACTCAGCTCGGTCGGTAAGCGCCGACGACTCTTGGCCGGTGCCATTGCAGGCTTGTTTTCCAGTATCGCGTTCATAACCACTCACCCTTCAAATGAAATCCGGCATCGAATACAGACCTGTGGCGAGGGAGCTTGCTCCCGTTCGAGTGCGTAGCGCTCGCCAGATCTACGGTAGATCCGAGACATTGGGGCCGCTCCGCAGCCCAGCGGGAGCAAGCTCCCTCGCCACAGATACGGCGTTCACCCTTGACTCAATGGCGTACAGACATGCCCGAGGCCAGTTGCATGACCCGCTCCTGGGTCGCCTCGCTGCGGTCGAGCGTGCCCATCAGGTCGCCCTCGTGCATGACCATCACCCGGTCGCTCATGCCGAGCACCTCCGGCAGCTCCGACGAAATCATGATCACCGCCATGCCTTCGCTGGCGAGATAGGAGATCAGTCGGTAAATCTCGGCTTTGGCGCCGACATCGATGCCGCGGGTCGGTTCGTCGAGAATCAGGATGCGCGGGTTGGTCATCAGCCAACGGGCGAGCAAGGCTTTTTGCTGGTTGCCGCCGGACAAGGTATCGATGCACTGTTCCAGCGACGGGGTTTTCACCCGCAGCTTCTTGCACATGTCTTCGCACAGGGCGCGCAAGGCTTTCTGCTGGATAAAGCCGTTGCCGGCGTAATGCGGCAGCACCGCCATTTCCATGTTTTCCAGGACCGACAGGCACGGGAACAGGCCACTGAGCTTGCGATCCTCGGTCAGCAACGCAAAGCCCTTCTCGATGGCCATGTGCGGATCGCTGATACGTACCGGCTGGCCATCGAGACAAATTTCACCGCCGTCGCTGGGGGTGATGCCGAAAATCGCTTCGGCGACGTTGGTCCGGCCCGAGCCCATCAGCCCGGCGATGCCGAGGATCTCGCCAGCATGCAGGTCGAAGGACACGCCCTTGAAGACACCGTCCAGACGCAGGTCACGCACCGACATCAACAGATCGCCAATCGGTTTCTCGCGCACCGGGAACAACTGGCTCAGTTCACGCCCGACCATCATCGAGATCAGGCTGTCGCCGTCCATGCTGTCGGCCCGTTGCAGGCCAATGTAAGCGCCGTCACGGAACACCGCGACTTCGTCGGCGATGCTGAAAACCTCGTTCATCTTGTGGGTGATATAGATGATGCCCTTACCCTGGGCCTTGAGGTCGGCAATGATCGAGAACAGGTGGGCGACCTCCTTGTCGGTAATCGCCGAGGTCGGTTCGTCCATGATCAGGATGTCCGAGTCGTAGGACACTGCTTTGGCGATTTCGACCATCTGCCGCTCGGCGATGCTCAAGTTGCCGACCTGTTCTTCCGGGTCGAGGTTGATCCGCAGTCGCTCCAGCAATTGCGCCGTGCAGCGGTGCATTTCCCGGTGGTCGATCATGTGGAAACCGTTGAGCTGCTCGCGACCGATCCAGATGTTCTCGGCGATGCTCATGTGCGGCATCAGGTTGAGTTCCTGGTGGATCATCGCGATCCCGGCCTGCAAGGCTGCCAGCGGTGTATCGAAGGTCACCGGTTTACCGCGTAGACGCAGCTCACCGGCATCCGGCTGATAGATGCCGGCGATGATTTTCATCAGGGTAGATTTGCCGGCGCCGTTCTCACCCATCAAGGCCAGCACCGAACCCGGACGCACCCGCAGCTGGACATCGGACAACGCCACCACACCGGGGAAACCCTTGCTGACGTTGATGATCTCCAGCAGGTACGGCTCATCGACAGGTATGGCGTTTGGCTGGACACCCACCAACGGGATGCTCGAAGCAGTCGCTGAAGCGAACATGATCAGGTACTCCATCAGCAAGGTTGGCAATGCCACCTTGCGTGCTTATTGTTGTTTTTGAACGGACTGACTATTTGAACTGGTCAACGTTTTCCGGGGTGATCAGGCGATACGGCACCCACACGGCTTGCTCGACCGGCTCGTTCTTGGCCATCTTCACGGCGGCGTCGATGGAGTCGACAGCCTGGCCATTGGCGTCCTGGAACACCGAGACCGCCAGATCACCTTTCTTCACGGCGCGCAGGCCGTCGGGAGTACCGTCGACACCGGCGATCAACACACTACCCTTTTCCACGCCGGCCTGTTTCAAGGCCATGGCCGCGCCGATGGCCATCTCATCGTTATTGGAGACGATGGCGTCGAATTTGCGGCCCTGGGTCAGCCAGTCGTTGACCAGTGTCATGCCTTTATCGCGTGACCAGGTACCGGTCTGCTCTTGGTCGATCTTGATGCCCGGGTATTTGGCCAGCACCTCTTTGACGCCTTTGGTGCGGTTGGTGGTGGAGTTGTTGGCGAGGTCGCCGAGCAGGATCACGATGTCACCCTTGCCTTTCATTTTTTCGGCGAGGTACTGCATCTGCATCTGGCCGGCTTCCAGATCATTGGAGGCCACGGTAATCACACCTTTGGGCAGTTTCAGGTCATCCGGACGACGGTTGACGTAGACCAGAGGAATTCCGGCCTTGACCGCCGCTTCGGTGATTTTTCTGGTCGCGGCGGTATCCACCGGATTCACCACGATGGCGTCGACTTTCTGGCTGATGAAACTTTCGACCTGGCTCAGTTGCTTGACCACGTCGCTGCGGGCGTCTTCGAACTGCAGTTTGACGCCATCGGGCATGGACTTGGCTTGCTTGTCCATGGATTCGCGCAAGTAGGTCAACCAGGTGTCATCGAACTGGGACATGCTGACGCCAATCCTCAGGTCAGCGAGTGCAGCACCGCTGGCAAGCATCAGGGACAGGGTAAGTGAGGCGAAACGGATCTTGGTCTTCATGAAAAGTCTTTCTCCACATTCTTGTAGGTTTTATGGATAAGGCGCGGGACGAATTCAGTGAGTGGGCAAGCGAACGATCGGTGCGCCGGGAATGCAGCACACCAAGGCGCCCTTGCGTTGAACGCAAAGGCAACCGGAAAGGGAAAAGGTTTGAACACGAGGCAGGAACGCGTTACGTAAAACGTGCAGAGCAGAGCTGAAGGTTTTCATCGACGGCACCTATCGTTGTTTCTTGTTTTTGTTTCGCCCTCCCCGCACTCAAGGCTGGCTTGAGGTCGATCGGGACGTTGATAGTCGGCAACCTGGAAATGACTTTATTGGAATTTAATTTCCATATCAACTCATTTTAGAATTTTATTCTAATTTTATTCCATGACCGCATGCAGGCTTCATTTCAATCGCCTGATGGCGTTCGAAACTCAGCCGTGCGGCGTCTAGAACGCGGGTGGTCGCCAGTGCATCACGGGCCTCGACCGGCAATGGGCCAGCGCCTTGCAACGCGGTTTGCAGCTGTAAATAGAACTGATTCCAGCAACCACGCTCAGACGGAACCCGCTCGCGCTCTTCACCGTGCTCGAACCAGCCCCAGCGTCGATGCTCTTCAACGCCCCAGCGATCACCTTCGGACGTTGGCGTCAGCCCGGCCAGCGCCAGGGCCTCTTGTCCGTCCAGACCGTCGACGCTGTAGCAACCCGCCGTGCCGTTGACCCGAAAACGTGGCCCAGGATTGTTTTGCAGGCAACTGCCGCTCAAGTGCGAGGTCACGCCATTGGCATGGGTCAGCGAAAGGAAAAAGCCGTTGTCGAATAACTGCTCCTGATTGAGGTAGTCCAGTTCGGCGTAGACCCGTGTTACCGGTCCGAACAGTTGCAACGCCTGATCCACCAGATGACTGCCCAGATCGCGCAGGAACCCACCGCCGCTGCCCTTGCCCACTGACTGCGGCGAATAGCGTTCTACGCTGGACTCAAAGCGCGTGACCTGGCCCAGCGCACCGGATTCGATGAGTTTGCGTACCGTGAGAAAGTCCGAATCCCAGCGCCGGTTCTGATAGACGCTGAGTGGGACCTTGCGCTGCTCGGCAGCGGTTACGAGCGCTTCGGCCTGCTGTGCATCGGCAGCGAAGGGTTTGTCGCAGACCACCGCTACCCCGTACTCAATCGCTTCGAGCACCAGCGCCGCCCGCCCTTCCAGCGTGGTGGAAATCACCAGCACATCGACCCCGACTTCCACCAACTGGCCAATGTTGTCGAAGGCCGGGACGCCGGGGTATTCAGCCGCCAATAGCTGACGACGCTCGGGGGAACGCGTCACCACGCCGACAAAAGTCGCCGCTGGCAAGCTACTGATCAACGGCGCATGAAAAAACCGGCCACCGTGGCCGTAACCGACAAGTCCGATTCGCATGAAGCTTTCCTTTTGGCGCTGAACAAAACGGGGAATAAGATCAGACATCAATCCTGTGGCGAGGGAGCTTGCTCCCGCTGGACTGCGCAGCAGTCCTGAAACCTGCAACCGGTTCCTCCAGGTAGAGCCCATTGGCAGGTTTTACGTTCGCTACGCGACCGAGCGGGAGCAAGCTCCCTCGCCACAATGTCTGGAGGCGTTCCCGAAAATGCTTATCGACACAACTCGCGGGTCACGCGCTCGAGCATCATCCGGTTGGATTCGTCCGGGCGATCTTCCCAGGCGAACACCGAGACCGTGGCAATGCCGTCGAACTTGATCTCGCGCAGGGTGCTGAAGAACGCGTCCCAGTCGACTTCGCCCTGACCGATGTCCAGATGCTGGTGCACCGTGGCCGTAACGCCCGGCGGGTTGACGATGTAGCGCAGCCCCGAGGAGGCCTTGTGGTTGTAAGTGTCGGCGATGATCAAGTGGCTGAGTTTGGAGCCCGCGTACTTGAGCATCGAGGCGATGTCGCCTTTGCCGTCGTCGTAGAAGAAGGTGTGCGGCGCTGCGTAGAGGTAGTTGATCCAGTCGCGATCGAGGCCGCGAATGATGTCGACCGACTCGTTATTGCGTTCGCAGAAATCATACGGGTGCGCCTGGATATCGAGCTTGATGCCTTCGCGTTCAAACTCGGGCATCAGCTCGTCCATGGAACGCATGAACTGGTTCTCGCAGACCAGCGGGTTGTCCGACTGACCGGTGAACTCGGTGTTGACCAGCTCACAGTCCATCTCGACAGCAATCTGGATTGCGCGCTTCCAGTTACGCACCGCCGCCACCCGCAAGCCTTCATCGGCGGCGGCCCAGTGGTACATCGGGAGCAAGGACGAGAGCTTCACCCCGGTGTCGCTCAGGGCTTTGCGAAACTCCTTGATCCGCGCCTTGTCGACACGCGGGGCCTTGTAGAACGGCAGGAAATCTTCCCGGGGTGAAAGCTCGATGTGCTCGTAACCAAGCTCGGCGACCTTGTCGACCATCTTGCCCAGGGACAGAGTGCGGTACATGTAGGGGTCTAGTGCGATGCGCATTTTTTTGTTCTCCTCTCGTTCCCACGCTCTGCGTGGGAATGCATCCCGTGACGCCCCGCGTCACATTCTGGAGCGGACGCGGAGCGTCCATGGCGGCAACGATCAGGTTGCGGTGGTTAGCCGTAGAAACGGGGGCGGTCTGGCAGTGCGACGTTGACGATCACCCCGCTCTGCTGTGCTTCGATGCAGGCATCCGCCGCCACCGCTGCGGCAAAACCGTCCCAGGCCGACGGCCCACCGACCTGCCCGGCGCGCACGCCGTCGATGAACGCCTGCAACTCAACGTCGTAAGCAGCGATGAAGCGGTCTTTCCAGTCCATCAAAATCGCGTTGGACAACTTGGCCCCGCTGCGCATCTGCACCTGCGACGGCTCTGGCAGCTTGGCGATGCCGGTCTCGCCAACCACTTCGCACTGAATGTCATAACCGTACTGGCAGTTAACGAAGACTTCGACGTCGATGCGCGTGCCCTTGGCGGTTTCCAGCAGGACGATTTGCGGGTCTTTCAGATGGGCGTGGGCCTTGCTGGTCTTGCGCGGAAACACCACTTGTACCGACACGTAATCGTCATCGAGCAACCAGCGCAGCACATCCAGTTCATGGATCAACGTGTCGGTGATCGCCATGTCGGTCTTGTAGTTTTCGCCCACGGTCGGGTTGCGGTGAGCGCAATGCAGCATCAGCGGCTCGCCGATCTGGCCACTGTCGATCACCGCTTTGAGTGCTCGATAGCCCTCGTCGTACGGGCGCATGAAACCGACCTGCACCAGACGTTTGCCGTGGGCCACTTCGGCCTCGACGATCTTGCGGCAGCCCTCGGCGGTGACCGCCAGCGGCTTCTCGCAGAACACCGGTTTACCCGCCGCAATCGCCGCCAGCACGAACTCTTCGTGGCTCGGTCCCCAGGAGGTGACCAGAATCGCTTCGACGTCCGGCGCCTTGATCAGCGCGTGGCCGTCCGGGTACACCTCGGCGGTCAGCTTCAGGTCGGCAACCACTTTGGCGGCCTGCTGCAGATTAATGTCGGTAACCGCCACCACCTGGCTGTTGAGCAGGGTCTGGCTGCAACGACGGATGTGATCCTGACCGATGGCGCCGGTGCCGATGACGCCTAGCTTTAAAGACATGCGAAGACTCCTTCCTGTTGAGATGGCAGAGCAATCAGTACTGACGGGCCTTGGCCAGTCGTTCATTAAGGGTTTTGGCTACCGCATCGGTACGTGCGCTGGTGGAGACCTGCGCCACGCCCACCCGCCACCAGGACAGGTATTTGTGGATCATGGTCTTGGGCAGGACCTTGATGTCGATCAGCGTCGACACCGTCTGCAACCGCGCATCGGCCAAGGCCGCTTGCAGTTGTTCGACGGTGTTGACCTTGTAGGTCTTGCAGCCATAAGCCGCCGCGCTCATGGCAAAGTCCACCGGGACGAAGCCGCCATCGAGCTTGCAGGTGGAAGGGTTGCGGAAACGGAACTCGGTGCCGAAGCTGTCCATGCCGTGTTCCATCTGCAAGTTGTTGATGCAGCCGAAGGTCATGTTGTCGAGCAGGATCACGTTGATCTTGCGCCGCTCCTGGATCGAGGTGGCCAGCTCCGAATGCAGCATCATGTACGAGCCGTCGCCCACCAGCGCATAGACTTCGCGCGTCGGTTCGGCGAGTTTCACCCCGAGCGCGGCATTGACCTCGTAGCCCATGCACGAATAACCGTACTCGACGTGATAGGTGTTCACGCCCTTGCTGCGCCAGCTGCGCTGCAAGTCGCCGGGCAGGCTGCCGGCAGCGGCGACGATTACCGCGTCGTCGGCCAGGGTTTGGTTCAACACGCCGAGCACGCGGCTTTGGGTCAGGCAGGAACCGGTCAGCTCGATAAATTCGCGCAGCACCGCCGGGTCCATGTGGTCGTTGATTTCCGGGATGAAGTCCTGGGTCTGGTATTCGACCTGATAGACCCGATCCACCTCTTCATCCAGTTGCGCCTTGGCCTGATGTGGTTGATCACCCCAACTGGAGCGGTAATCGGTCAAGGCTTCGGACAATGCCTGCAAGCCGGACCTGGCGTCGGCCAGCAACTGCACACCATCGAGTTTCAGCGCATCGCAAGGGCTGATGTTCAGGTTGAGAAACTTCACCTCGGGATGCTGGAACAGCCATTTCGACGACGTGGTGAAGTCCGAGTAGCGAGTGCCGATGCCAATGATCAGATCGGCTTCCTTGGCCAGCAGGTTCGCCGCCAGGCAACCGGTCTCGCCAATTCCGCCGACGTTCAGCGGATGACTGGAAACCACCGCGCTTTTACCGGCCTGAGTCTCGGCGAACGGGATGTCGAAACGCTCGGCAAACGCCTGCAACGCGGCATTCGCGCCCGAATATTTGACCCCGCCGCCGCAGATGATCAGCGGTTTGCGCTTGCCTTTGAGCAGCGCTACAGCGTCGCCGAGCATGGCTTCGGTGGCCGGGCGACGGTCGATGCGGTGCACGCGTTTTTGCAGGAAGTAATCGGGGTAATCATAGGCTTCGGCCTGCACGTCTTGCGGCAAGGCCAGCGTCACCGCGCCGGTTTCCGCCGGATCGGTGAGCACGCGCATGGCGTGGATCGCCGCGCTCATCAGTTGTTCGGGACGGTTGATGCGGTCCCAGTATTTGCTCACCGCTTTGAAGGCATCGTTGGTGCTGATGCTCAGGTCGTGGAACTGCTCGATCTGTTGCAGCACCGGGTCCGGTTGGCGACTGGCGTAGACGTCACCCGGCAATAGCAGCAGGGGAATCCGGTTGGCGGTGGCCGTCGCCGCAGCAGTCAACATGTTTGCCGCACCGGGGCCGACCGATGAGCTGCAAGCGTAGATCTTGCGCCGCAGATTCTGTTTGGCAAAACCGATGGCGGCGTGGGCCATGCCCTGTTCATTGCGGCCCTGATGGACGATCAGGTCACCGCTGTCCTGCTCCAGCGCCTGGCCGAGGCCGAGCACATTGCCGTGGCCGAAAATGGTGAAGATCCCGGCGACGAATTTGCTTTGAACCCCATCGACCTCGACGTATTGGTTATCGAGGAATTTCACCAGGGCCTGGGCCATGGTCAGTCGTGTTGTGCTCATGTCCACTCCTTTTATGTGGATGCGACACTGTCTCTGCAGGAGCAAGGCTTGCCCGCGATAAAGGCGCCTCGGTGTTTCTGATACACCGCGTCATCGTTCATCGCGGGCAAGCCTTGCTCCTACAGGGGGCTAGTCAGCTCAGGGATTTCTGCAGGTGATCCATGCTTGCGCCGATTGCCTGGCGGATATCCGTCAGCCCGTGCACGCTGTCGGCAAACGGCTCGAACGACAGGTAGCCGCTGTAGCCGGTGCTGAGTAAGGTATCGATCTGCGCTGCGTTGCCGAGGATGTCGCCCTCGCCCACCAGCACCCGATGCCCATCGCGGATAGACGTCAGCGGCGCTTGCGCGTCCTCGACGCCCGAGATGTGCACCAGCCCGGTCAGCTCAGGAAAGAACTCGTGTTCACTAGCCAGATGATGGTGAAAGGTGTCATGCACCAGACGGAACACATCCAGCCCGCCAATGGACTTGATCGCATCCACTGCGGTGCGTTTGCGCCGCAGTGAACACTCTTCGAAACCCAGCGGTTCGATGAAACCGAGAATCCCGTATTCGCGCAGGATTGGCGCCAGTTCGCTCAACGCAGTACGCAAGCCAGCGCTGCGTTCAGCTTCATTGCGCGGGTCGGCGCGATCATTCAGCGGGCACATCACCAACCCTTGCGCGCCGCAATCGCGGGCATAGGCGGCGAGTTTCAGGGCGTGTGCGCGGCGCTCGTCGTTCCACACATCGAACGGGTACAGCGCGTTGATCGACAGCACGCTGATCCCGTTGGCCCGGCACAACTGGCGCACACGCTCGGGCGGCGTACCGTCTTCGATTTCGATGCCCTTGAGGTCGTTGCGGATCTCGATGGCGTCGGCTTTCAGGGCTACCGCCAGCTCAATGAATTCCGGCAGCGACAAACGTGGGGCAACCATACGGTTCAGGGCGAAACGCAGGGGCTGGCTCATTATTCTTGTTCTCCGCACTCAAGGTGTTTATTTGGCAGTGGGCATGCTGAACTCAGGGCCTTTGGCGATGCTGTCCGGCCAGCGCTGCATGACGCTTTTGTAGCGGCTGTAGAAACGAATGCCTTCTTCACCGTAGGCATGGTGATCACCGAACAACGAACGCTTCCAGCCACCAAACGAGTGCCAGGCCATGGGCACCGGAATCGGTACGTTGATGCCGACCATGCCGACCTTGATGGTGCGGGCAAACGCCCGGGCAATCCCGCCATCGCTGGTGAAGCACGACACGCCGTTGCCAAACTCATGGGCGTTGATCAGCGCCACGGCGCTGGCGAAATCTGGCACCCGAACGATGCCCAGTACCGGACCGAAGATTTCCTGCTGGTAGATGCTCATCTCGGTCGTGACCTTGTCGAACAGCGTTGCACCGACAAAGAAACCATTCTCCGCACCCGGCACCTTGAAGCCGCGGCCATCGACAATCAGCTGGGCGCCCTGGGCCACGCCTTGATCGATGAAGCCTTCGACCTTGGCCTTGTGCTCGGCGGTAACCAGCGGCCCCATGTCGCTGTCGCCCTGCATACCGTTGCCGACCTTCAACTGATCGATGCGCGGCAGCAATTTGGCAATCAGTTTGTCGCCAACGTCGCCTACCGCCACGGCAATCGAGATCGCCATGCAGCGTTCGCCGGCCGAGCCGAATGCAGCGCCAATCAACGCATCGGCGGCCTGATCCAGATCGGCGTCGGGCATCACGATCATGTGGTTCTTCGCCCCGCCCAGCGCTTGCACGCGTTTGCCACGGGCCGTGGCTTGCTGGTGGATGTACTCGGCAATCGGCGTCGAACCGACAAACGAAATGGCTTCGATATCCGGGTGCTGCAGCAACGCATCGACGGCGCTCTTGTCGCCCTGCACCACGTTGAACACACCGTCCGGCAAACCGGCTTCAGTGAGCAGGCGCGCCATCAGCAAACTGGCCGACGGATCACGCTCCGAAGGTTTGAGGATGAAACAATTGCCGGTGACCAGCGCCAGCGGAATCATCCACAGCGGCACCATCACGGGGAAGTTGAATGGCGTGACCCCGGCACAAACGCCCAACGGTTGACGCAGATTCCAGTTGTCGATGCCACCACCGATGTTGTCGCTGAATTCGGTTTTCAGCAGGTTCGGCGCACCGCAGGCGTACTCGACGATCTCGATACCACGAGTGACTTCACCCTTGGCGTCGGAAAAAACTTTGCCGTGTTCGCGGCTGATGATTTCTGCCAGCTCATTGTGATGACGGTCGAGCAGTTCCTTGAACTTGAACATCACCCGCGAGCGGCGCAGCGACGATTGCTCGGACCAGGCCGGAAACGCCCGCAGCGCCGAAGCCACGGCTTCATCGACGGTCTGCTGGCTGGCCAGCCCGACCCGCGCCTGAATCGCGCCAGTGGCCGGATTGAAGACATTGCTGAAGCGCTCACTGCCAGTGTCCTGCACCTGGCCGTTGAGGTAGTGGCCGATAACCTTGGCATCACTCATTGTTTTTGTTCTCCAGTGCGTCTTCAGAATTCAGAGGTCCAGCAGCCAGCTGTGCTGCGGATCGTTGTGGAACTGCCAGACCCGTTTCGGGCCGGCCATGACATTCAGGTAATACGACTCGTAGCCGTAAGGCACGCTGACCGGGTGATAGCCCTTGGGCACCACCACCAGATCGCTGTTTTCCACGGCCATGGCCTGATCGATAGAACGGTCATCGGTGTAGACCCGCTGAAAAACGAAGCCTTGCGGCGGGTTGACCTGGTGGTAATAGGTCTCTTCGAGAAAGCTTTGGTGTGGCAGGTTGTCGGTGTCGTGCTTGTGCGGCGGGTAGCTCGACGAATGCCCGGACGGCGTACGCACTTCCACCACCAGCAGTGAATGCGCAGGCTCGGTGTCGGGCAGGATGTCGCAGACGTAACGGGTATTGGCGCCCTTGCCGCGCACGCTGCGCTTCATGCTGTCGGGGGTTATCAGCCGTGGACCGATGCCTGCCGACGCCGAACCGGGAGCAGCGCACACGGCAATCTGTACATCGCTGAGTGCGACTATCTGCGCCTGACTGCCAGGTGGCAGGTAAACGGCGAACGGTGATTTATCTTCGAACACCGATTGGCGGTCGCCGATGTTGTCCCAGTTGAACGCGCCCTGCCCTGGAGCCTCACCGCTGACATCAACCCGACCGCTGAGCAGCACCAGGCACAGTTCTTTATCGCCCGCGCTGACCGGCAAGGTTTCGCCGAGGCTCAGGCGGTAGGCGCTGAAACCAACGTATTCCAGCGCTCCGGCGGGTAACTCGACCAAGGTCCGGCCCTTGGCGCTGCTCTTGACCAGCAGGCTCATTGTCCGATCCTCTGATCGAGCAAGGCGCGCAAGGTCTCGTAACCTTTCTTGGCATAGACATAGCTCGGCGCGACGGCCGGATCCTGCTCGGCCTCGACCACCAGCCAGCCGTGATAATCGGCGGCCAGCAATACGTCGAGCAGCGCGGCAAAGTCGATATCACCGTCGCCCGGCACGGTGAACGTGCCGTTGATGATGCAGTCCGGGAAGCTCCAGAGATTGTTGCGCGCCAGTTGCACCACCGGTTTGCGTACGTCCTTGAAATGCACGTGGCAGATGCGCCCGATGTGCTTGCGCAGCACCTCGAGCGGTTCGCCGCCACCCATGTAGCAATGGCCCGAATCGAACAGCAGGCCGACTTCGCTGCCGGTCAGGGACATCAGCTTATCGATGTCTGCCGGCGATTCGACATACGCGCCCATGTGGTGGTGATACGCCAGACGCACGCCTTGGGACAGGGTGAAACGTGCCAGCTCGGTGAGCTTGTCGGCGTATTCCTGCCAGGCCTGCTCGGTGTGAAAACGCGGGCGTTCGACCAGCGGAATCCGTTGGCCCTGAATCGAATCGGCGACTTCGCCGTAGACCAGCACCTTGGCGCCATTTTTCGCCAGCAACTCGACATGGCTGCCAATGGCCTCGATTTCTTCAGCCACCGAACGCCGCGCCAGGCGGCTGGAATACCAGCCCGAGACCAGCGCCAGATCGTAAGGCCGCAGCACATCACCGACCCCTTTGGCGTCCTTGGGGAACTTGCCGTTGAGTTCAAAACCTTCGTAGCCGATGTCCTTGCCTTCGCTCAGGGCAGTGCTCAGCGGCGTTTCCCCACCGAGGGCCGGCAGATCGTCGTTGCTCCAGGAAATCGGGTTGATGCCAATTCGGATAGCGGGCATGGCTGCACCTTTTATTGTTTTCTAAATAAACGCTGAAAGTGTCGACCGAACACTTGTGGCGAGGGAGCTTGCTCCCGCTGGACTGCGAAGCAGGCCCAAACCTGGCAGCACAGTGCAACAGGTAAACCACGTCTACAGGTTTTACGACTGCTTCGCAGCCGAGCGGGAGCAAGCTCCCTCGCCACAACAAGCCCGTCGCCACAAAATCTTCGTCAGCTGCGGGCTGTGCGCCAGGCATTGATCAGTTCGACAAACGTGCCCTGTACTCTCTGGATCAGCGCTTCGTCATCGATCTCACCGGCCAGCCACGCTCGGCTCGGCTCCTGGAAAATCGTCCGGCCGACTGCAAACCCGCGACAGGTTTTGCTCTGGCTCGCTTGTGCAAAGCCTTCGGCCAGCGTTGCGGCCGGTGCATTCAGCCCCAGCAGCACCACGCCTCGGCAATAGGGGTCGCGCTCCTGGATCAGCTCGTCGAGCTGTTTCCACTCCTCGCTGCTTTGCGCCTCGATCTTCCACCAGGCCGGGAAAATGCCCAGGTTGTACAGGCGTTTGATCGCGCGATAGAGCACGTCCGGATGCGCTGACGGGTGATCCTTGGGCGGGATGATTTCCAGCAGCAACTCATGGCCGCTGACCTGCGCTGCCTGATACAACCCCTTGATCTGCGCTTCCTGTTCCAGACGCAGCAGCGGTTCGTCGTCGGGGTGAAATTGCACCAGGCACTTGATGATTTGTTCCTGCGGCCAGGCGATCAGGTTGCTGCCAATCGAACGACCATGTTCGAAGGCCAGTGGCCGTGAACCTTGCACCTCCACCGGACGCGCCACCCACCAGCCGCGACCGGTGGCGGCATTCAGCGAGTCCTGGCCGAAACGCTGGTCAGCCAGCAGACCGACATCCGCCTCGATACCCTGCCGACGCAGATCCGCTTCGACCCGCTCCACGGCTTTGATGAACAACTGCTTGAGCTCGCCGATGCTGCTCAGTTCGCGACCGCCCTTTTGCGCCAGTTCCACCAATTGCCCGCGATGGTCGAAGGCAAAGATGAACAACTGCTTCCAGGTTTTGCGCGGCACGCTGACCTGATGCAGACGTTGCAACACGGCGTCCTGGTCCGGCCGGGTGATCGGCACCGGGCTGTTGAACAGATAATCCAGTTCGGCGCGGGTCGGCATCGCCGGGGCGCAGGCGTGGCGAGAAACCACCAGGCCACCGCAGGCGTTGGCCAACTGGCAGCAGCGCTCATCGCTGGCATCCTCCAGCCAGCCACTGAGGAAGCCCGACATGAACGCATCGCCAGCGCCGAGCACATTGAGCACTTCGACCCGCACACCGGGATAGATCGCGCCGTCTTCGAGACGAACCGGAATCACCCCGTGAATCACCGTGCAGCCTTGCGGCCCGAGCTTGACCACCAGGGTCGCCGCTGTCAGACGACGGACGTTGCGCAGTGCGCTCAACAAATCCTCGCTGCCACCGGCAATCAGGAACTCCTCTTCGGTGCCGACGATCAGGTCGAAACGCGGGAGGATTTTCTGTACGTGCTGGCTGACCTGCTGGTCGGCGACGAAACGGGTTTCGCCATCCGCCTTGCCCGCCAAGCCCCAAAGAACCGGCCGGTAATCAATGTCGAGAACGCGTTTGACGTTGTGCTTTTCAGCGTACTCCAGCGCCTGGATGCTCGCCTTGTAGACGCCGTCGGTAGAGAAATGCGTGCCGGTGATCAGCAAGGCTTTGCTGGAGGCGATAAAGGCTTCGCTGATGTCTTCGGCACGCAGGGCCATGTCGGCACAGTTTTCGCGGTAGAACACCAACGGAAAGGTTTCGCGGTCCTTGAGGCCCAACAAAACCATGGCGGTGAGGCGCTCCGGATCGACCTTGATGCCGCTGACGTCGCAGCCTTCACGGGCCAGGGATTCAACCAGGAAACGCCCCATGTGGTCGTCCCCCACCCGGCTGAGCATGGCCGACTTCAGCCCCAACCGGGCCGTGCCGAAGGCGATGTTGGCGGACGAACCTCCGAGGTATTTGGCGAAGCTTGCGACATCCTCCAGCCGTGCACCGACTTGCTGTGCATAGAGATCGACGCCAAGGCGCC
This sequence comes from Pseudomonas sp. GW822-FHT04C11, assembly GCF_058800905.1. Lineage (NCBI taxonomy): Bacteria > Pseudomonadati > Pseudomonadota > Gammaproteobacteria > Pseudomonadales > Pseudomonadaceae > Pseudomonas > Pseudomonas sp. GW822-FHT04C11. The sequence goes on from NZ_JBXAMS010000004.1 coordinate 340,683, forward strand.
CGAGGCAAATCAGATCCAATTGACGCCCACTGGCAAAACGAGTCTGGCCCATGCTGGCTCCTGTTATTTTTATCAGCCTGCGTTCGGGGCGACGGTGGCGCCGAACACTCTTGGTGGATGCAGACTAAAACGTGTGGCGCCCACAAATCAATATTTATTCCAATAAATTTTTACGTGGAATATTTTTTCCAATAAACTTTTACAGAACCGCTCCAGACACTGTGCATCGTTTCAGCACGTGTCCGGCTGACCCACGGCTCAAGATTTTATTCACGCCTACCCTGTAGACTGCGCACAGCCAACCTATTGTCATGGGCAACGCTTCACCGAGCGGCCCAATAAGAACAAGCCAGAAGGATTATCTATGTCCCGCACCGATCAGCCGGCTACCGCCGAGACCACGCCGCAAAGCGACCTCGCCAGCCCCCCGATCAATGCCGAACGCTTGCTGCAGCTGATCACCAACGAATACGAAAGCCTGCCGCGGCAGCTCAAACGCATCGCCAGCTACATGAGCCAGCAGAGCGACCGGATCATGGTCGACCGCATCAGCGACATCGCGCGCGAATGCGAAGTACACCCTTCGGCCATCGTGCGTTTCTCCCAGCGCTTTGGTTTCAGCGGTTTCAGCGAAATGCAGGCGTTGTTCCGCGAGGCGTACACCCACAAGACCACGCCGGTGCAGAACTACCAGCAGCGCATTCGCAGCATGATCGCCAACAAATCGCAGAAGGCCAGCGGCGGCGACCTGGCGCGCGAGTGCATCAACGCCACGCTGTCAGGCATCGAACGCCTGGGCCTGGAGCTGGATGACCAGTCCTTCGAGAAAGCCGTGGACCTGGTGGTGAATGCCGACAACATCTACGTGGTCGGGGTGCGCCGCTCGTTCGCGGTGGCCGATTACCTGGTGTACAACCTGCAACACACCAACAAGCGTATTCACCTGGTCTCGGGACTGGGCGGCAGCTACCGCGAGCAAATGCGCAGCGTGCGGGCCAATGACCTGGTGATCGCCATCAGCTTCACGCCCTACGGCAAGGAAACCCAGCATTGCCTGCGCATCGCCCAGCACCATCAGGCGAAAACCCTGATCATCACCGACAGCAACCTGTCACCACTGGCCAAACGGGCGAACACAGTGCTGCTGGTCAATGAAGGTTCTTCGTTTGCGTTCCGCTCCTTGAGTGCAACCTTGTGCCTGTGCCAGGCGCTGTTCATCGCCGTGGCCTATCGCCTGGAGCTGAAGATGGATGAGATTCACGAGCAGGTCGGGTTCGAGGACTGACCCTCAGCGCCATGATGGGTGTGGGCCTGCAATGAGCCCGGCACCCCGGCGCGATTCAGCCCGCCGCTTTCGATCCAGGCCTGGGTCGACTGATAAGCGCGCTGCAGCAGTTGATCGGTCTGGGTGAAATCGAACACCGAGATCCCCAGCGGACACAGCGGCGCGACCACGTGGATCGCCGCTCGCGGTGAATACAGTTCAATGTCGCGCACCAGCTGGCGCATGCTCATCAGGTTCAAGGTGTGCAGCGCCAACGCCACCAGCCCTGAGGGCGGACTGGGGCAGTCACAACCGAATCCGGTCGGCACCACGACAACCCGCGTCGCGCCCAGGTACACCGCACTGGCGATCGGCGTATTGCTGGCCACGCCACCGTCGATCAACAGCTTGCCGCCGATCTGCACACACGGAAACACCAATGGAATCGCCGCGCTGGCCAGCAACGCCTGCTCGGCACTGCCGCTGGACAGCAGTTCTTCGGCGCCGGTAAGCAAATTGGTGGTGACGATGTGCAGCGGCAACTCGGTGTCTTCGATCTGCTTGAAGGGCAACGCCCGCCGCACCAGATGTTCCAGCGCCGCAGACTGCAACAGAAAGCCCCTGCGCCGAAAAATCGCCGACAGGCTATCGAGTAGCGAAAACGGAAACACATCGGCCTTGCGCAAACCACGCCAGAAGTCCGCCAGCTCGGCCACCCCTTGAGCGTTCGGGCGCGCAGCGAAGTACGCACCGTTGATGGCGCCGACCGAGGCACCGATCACCATATCGAACGACACGCCCGCTTCGACCAGCGCCTGCAACATGCCGACCTGAACCGCACCGAGGCTGCCGCCACCGGCAAGGACGAGCGCAGTTTTTTCGGCTGGCATGACAGACCTCCAGAAACATCCGGGTACCTAGACTCTCAAGCATAGCGGCTGAGCCCGAGTGCACTGGCGAAGGTCATGGGTTTACCGCTAAATTGGCGGCGCACTGTCTATGCATTATCAAAGGAGCTGTACATGAAGCTGATCGGAATGCTCGATTCACCTTATGTAAGACGCGTCGCCATTAGCCTGAAATCGCTGGACATCCCATTCGAGCACGCCTCGGTGTCGGTGTTCCGGCACTTTGCGCGGTTCCAGCAGATCAACCCGGTGGTCAAGGCCCCGACGCTGGTGCTGGACAACGGCGAAGTGCTGATGGATTCGACCTTGATCATCGACTACCTGGAAGCCTTGAGCGGACCGGACAAGAGCCTGATGCCCGCGCAACTGGACCAGCGCGTGCGTGCATTGCGGCTGATCGGCCTGGCCCTGGCGGCTTGCGAGAAGTCGGTGCAGATCTATTACGAGCGCACTTTGCGACCTGCCGAGAAACAGCATGAACCGTGGCTGGAACGCGTCGGCGGGCAGTTGCTGGCGGCGTATTCGGCGCTGGAACAGGAACTGGTCAAGCAGCCACTGAAGACCGACGGTTCCCTCGACCAGGCGGGCATCACCCTCGCCGTGGCCTGGAGCTTCACCAATCTGGTGGTGCCGGATCAGGTCAGTGACGCGCAATTCCCGAAAATCCGCGCGTTCACCGCCTACGCCGAACAGCTGCCGGCGTTCGTCAGTACGCCGATTACCTGAAGACCTCCACCTGACGTGTAGGCGCCTGGCTCGCCAATAATGGCATCCGTGAGACCGCCATCGCGGGCAAGCCTTGCTCCTACACAATCTGCATCAATCATCAATATCCGCCGCCCCCGAACCGTAGGAGCAAGGCTTGCCCGCGAAGACGACATCTGCAACACCGCTAAACCTCAAACCAACCCCATCGCCACCCGCTGCACCAGCCCATCGGCATGACAAATCACCCGGTTACGCCCGGTAGTCTTGGCCGCATACAGCGCCTCATCGGCATCGTTGAGCCATTGCAGGGCTTCAGTGTGCATCGGGTCGAACGCAGCCAGGCCGATGCTCAGGCTGACTTTCAACGCCGGATTCTGCTCGTAACCCACCCCCGAAAACCGATCGCGCAAGGCGTCCATCGCCTGGGCGGCGTGGGCCAGTGGCACGTCGGGCAGGATCACGCAAAACTCGTCGCCGCCATAACGCCCGGCCACATCGCTGGCGCGCAGGTTTTGCTTGAGGATTTTGCTCAACTGACGCAACACGATATCGCCAGCCACATGGCCGTAGGTGTCGTTGATGGTTTTGAAGTGGTCAATGTCGATCAAGGCAATCGCACCGCCCCGCTGCTGGCGCTGACAACGCTGGAACTCGACTTCCAGAGCATCTTTCCAGGCGCCGTGGTTCAACAGCCCGGTGAGGCTGTCGGTGCGACTCAGGGCCAACAGTTCGCGTTTGTGCTTGCCCAGCGTGTGGGCCTGACGAAAGCAGATCCAGCCCAACACCAAGGGGTAAAACGTCAGCAACGGCAAACAGGCATACAACTGAACAGGGCTGGTTTGCGCGATGATCACCGGAAAGAAGATCAGCAGCCCGACACCCATGCCCAGCAACTGAGCCACCGTGCCGACAAGCAGAAAACGCAGGCCTCCAATGGCGACGTTGTTCATCGCCATCATTGACAACGTGGCAGTGCTGGGCAAGGGATTGAACTGGATGGCAGCGACCCAGAATCCGCCCATGAACGCGTCGATCAGAATATTGCGGTGTTCGGCGTGATAAGGCATAGGCGAGCGGCGCGCCCATTGATAGGCCAGGTGCGGCCAGATAAGGCCGTTGAACAGCATCAGCGCCAGCAGCCAATGCGGCGGTTTGAGTGGAATGATCGCCGCGCCCACGCAGAGCAGGCCCAGGACCATTCCCAGGATTCGCGATGTGTAAAGCCTCCGTGCCAGTGAAAGTCCCTTTCCTCCGTTATGGTGCATAAGGGGACAAAGCTCCTCTTCACTACTGACCTGAAACTACGAGTAACTCAGACAGGGATGTCTGGAAGTCTATCAGGGCGCAATCAAATAGCCATCACCGCTTGGCGGCCCGAAATAGCCCTGTCGGCAGGCCCACTGTCGAAATTTTGACTATAAATGACAAAGAACCCGGGCTTGAACACACCTCTGTAGCAGCTGCCGAAGGCTGCGTTCGGCTCGGTCCGCGCTCGGGCGTAGCAGTCGTAAACAGGAGTGACTTGGTATGCCTGACACAATCGAGTCCACCATTTTGCGACTGCTACGTCTGAACGCAGCCCGAGCCGAACGCAGCCTTCGGCAGCTGCTACGAGGCTTGTCATCTGATGAACATTCTCTACGACGAACGCATTGACGGTGCCCTGCCTCCGGTCGACAAGGATGCCTTGCTCAACGCCTTGCGCGAGCAGCTGCCGGAGCTGGACATTCTCTACCGCGAAGAAGAGCTCAAACCCTACGAGTGCGACGGGCTCTCGGCCTATCGAACCACGCCAATGCTGGTGCTACTGCCGCGTTATTTCGAGCAGGTTCAGGCCGTGCTCAAACTCTGCCATGCCCATCGGGTGCCCGTGGTGGCGCGTGGTGCCGGCACCGGGTTGTCCGGAGGTGCGCTGCCGTTGGAAAAAGGCGTGCTGCTGGTGATGGCGCGCTTCAACCAGATCCTCCACATCGACCCCGCCGCCCGCACCGCACGGGTTCAGCCGGGAGTGCGCAACCTGGCGATTTCCCAGGCCGTCGCACCGCTTGGCCTGTATTACGCGCCGGACCCGTCCTCGCAAATCGCCTGCTCGATTGGCGGCAATGTCGCGGAAAACGCCGGTGGCGTGCACTGCCTGAAATACGGCCTGACCGTCCACAATGTGCTGAAACTGGAAGTACTGACGATCGAAGGCGAACACCTGACCTTGGGCTCGGACGCGCTGGACTCCGCAGGGTTCGACCTGTTGGCGCTGTTCAACGGTTCCGAGGGATTGCTGGGCATCATCACTGAAGTCACGGTCAAACTGCTGCCCAAACCACAGGCGGCCAAGGTGCTACTGGCGAGTTTCGACTCCGTGGAAAAAGCCGGAGGCGCCGTGGCCGAGATCATCGCCGCCGGGATCATCCCCGCAGGTCTGGAGATGATGGACAACCTGGCCTTGCGCGCCGCCGAAGACTTCGTTCACGCCGGTTACCCGGTGGACGCCGAGGCGATCCTGCTGTGTGAACTCGATGGCGTCGAAGCCGATGTACGCGATGATTGCCTGCGTGTTCGCGCGGTGCTGGAACGGGCCGGTGCCAGTGAAGTGCGCCAGGCCCGCGACGAGGCGGAACGGGTTAAATTCTGGGCCGGACGCAAAGCGGCGTTCCCGGCGATCGGGCGCTTGTCGCCGGACTACTACTGCATGGACGGCACCATCCCGCGATGCGAGTTGCCTCGGGTGCTCAAGGGGATTGCCGAACTCGCCAGTGAATACGGCTTGCGAGTTGCCAACGTGTTTCACGCCGGTGACGGCAACATGCACCCGCTGATCCTGTTCGACGCCAACCAGCCCGGCGAGCTGGAACGCACCGAAGCCCTCGGCGGGAAAATTCTCGAACTCTGCGTCAAGGTTGGCGGCAGCATCACCGGCGAGCACGGTGTCGGCCGCGAGAAAATCAATCAGATGTGCGCGCAGTTCAACAGCGACGAGCTGACGGTGTTTCACGCAATCAAAATCGCGTTCGACGCCAAAGGCCTGCTCAATCCCGGCAAGAACATTCCCACCCTGCACCGCTGCGCCGAGTTCGGTGCCATGCACGTCCACGGCGGGCAACTGCCGTTCCCCGACCTGGAGCGTTTCTGATGCGCACCGAACAGGACCGGGACGCCAGCGCCGAGTTACTGGAACAGATCAACCAGGCCCGGGAGAACGCCACGCCGCTGCGCATTCAAGGCGCCAGCAGCAAGGCCTTCCTCGGTCGTGAGGTGGCTGGCGAGGTGCTCGACACCCGCGTCCATCGCGGCATCGTCAGCTATGACCCGACCGAACTGGTGATCACCGCTCGCTGCGGCACTCCGCTGAGGGAGTTGTTGGCGGCGCTGGATGCGGCCGGGCAAATGCTCCCTTGTGAACCGCCCTCCTTCGGTGAAGGCGCCACGGTCGGCGGCATGATCGCGTGCGGATTGTCAGGCCCGCGTCGCCCGTGGGCCGGTTCGGTGCGTGACTTTGTGCTCGGCACCCGGCTGATCACCGGCAACGGTAAACAGCTGCGCTTTGGCGGTAAGGTGATGAAAAACGTCGCCGGTTATGACCTGTCGCGGTTGTTGACCGGCAGCTTCGGTTGCCTCGGCGTGATCACCGAAGTCTCGCTCAAGGTCCTGCCCAAACCGCGCCAGTGCCTGAGCATCAGCCTGGAGCTCGACAGCGCCCACGCCTTGAGCAAACTCGCCGAGTGGGGCCAGCAACCGCTGCCCATCAGCGCGGCGTGCCATGACGGCCGGCAATTGCACCTGCGGCTGGAGGGCGGCGAAGGTTCGGTCAGCGCCGCTCGTCAGCGACTGGGTGGCGAGGTGCTGGACGCTCAATACTGGGAAGCGCTGAATGAACAACAGCTGGCATTTTTCGATGAAGGGCTGCCGTTGTGGCGTCTGTCATTGCCGAACAACATCGGCCCGCTGACACTGCCCGGCGAACAGCTGATCGACTGGGCCGGCGCGCAACGCTGGTTGAAATCCGAGGCGCCGGGCATCCAGTCGCTGGCCGCGGACCTGGGCGGCCATGCCACCTGTTATAGCCACGGCGTCAGCGACACGCCGTTCCAGCCGTTGGCGCCAGCGCTGTTGCGCTATCACCAACAGCTCAAGGCCCAACTCGACCCTCAGGGGTTGTTCAACCCTGGCCGGATGTACGCGGAGTTCTGAAGCATGCAGACCACCCTCAGCGATCAGGCCAAACGCCTGCCCCGCGCGGCAGAAGCCGAAAGCATTCTGCGCACCTGCGTGCACTGCGGGTTCTGCAACGCCACGTGTCCGACCTATCAGTTGCTCGGCGATGAACTGGACGGCCCACGAGGGCGGATCTACCTGATCAAGCAAGTGCTCGAAGGTAACCCCGCCACTGCCCAGACCCAATTGCACCTGGACCGCTGCCTGTCGTGCCGCGCCTGCGAAACCACCTGCCCTTCCGGGGTTGATTATCACAACCTGCTGGACATCGGCCGCGCCGTGGTCGATCAGGCGGTGCCGCGCTCGGCGGCCCAGCGCGTGTTGCGCCAGGGCTTGCGGGCGACGGCGCCGAACCCCGGACTGTTCAAAGCCTTGTTGCAGATCGGTGCAACCTTCCGGCCACTGATGCCGCGTGACCTCGAAGCCAAACTGCCACGCGACGTGCCGCCAGCGGGAAATTGGCCAACCACGGTGCATGCGCGAAAAGTGCTGATGCTCGAAGGCTGTGTGCAACCGGGTTTGTCACCGAACACCAATGCCGCCGCGGCGCGGGTGCTCGATCGACTGGGGATAAGCGTCAGCAGCGTTCACCAGGCCGGATGCTGCGGAGCGCTGGACTATCACCTCGACGCTCAGGAACAGGGACTCAATCGCGCCCGCCAGAACATCGACGCCTGGTGGCCCGCGCTGGAAAGCGGCGCCGAAGCCATCGTGCAAACCGCCAGCGGCTGCGGTGCGTTCATCAAGGATTACGGGCATTTGCTCAAGACCGATCCGGCCTACGCGGCTAAAGCCAAACGGATCAGCGAGATGAGCAAAGACCTGGTGGAGATCCTGCGCAACGAACCCTTGGAGCGAGTGTGCGCAGCCACCGAACGACGAATTGCCTTCCACTGCCCGTGCACCTTGCAGCACGCGCTAAAACTCGGCGGTGCAGTCGAAGAACTACTGACCCGCCTCGGCTTCAACCTCACCAGCGTGCCTGACAGTCACTTGTGCTGTGGCTCGGCCGGGACGTACTCATTGACCCAACCGGTGCTCGCCCGGCAACTGCGCGACAACAGGCTCAACGCTCTGGAAAGCGGCCGGCCGGAGCTGATCGTCACCGCCAACATCGGTTGCCAGAGCCACCTCGCCAGCGCCGGACGGACACCAGTCCGGCACTGGATCGAGCTGGTGGATCAGATATTGCGTTGATCGCAGCAGTCATTTGCAGAATGAAGTTCAGAAGAAACTTCGTTTGTCAGCGTCGCCTGTGCCGAACAGAATCGGCCTACTCCACTGTCACTGCGCCGGGATTCGTGTTTATGAGCAACCACAACGTCGTCAGCCCAGACCTGATCCGCCAACGCTTCTCGCGAGCGATGTCAGACATGTACCGCGAAGAAGTGCCGCTGTACGGCGCCTTGATGGAACTGGTGGCGCAGACCAACGCCCAGGTGCTCGACAGCGATCCGGCGATTGCCCGACAGTTACGCAGCACAGGCGAAATCGAGCGCCTGGACCTGGAACGCCACGGGGCGATCCGCGTCGGCACCGCGCAAGAGCTGGCGACCCTCTGCCGCTTGTTCGCGGTGATGGGCATGCAGCCGGTCGGCTATTACGACCTGACGCCGGCCGGAGTGCCGGTGCACTCCACGGCGTTCCGCGCCGTGCATGAAGCGTCGTTGCAAGTCAGCCCGTTCCGGGTGTTTACCTCGCTGCTGCGCCTGGAACTGATCGAAAATCCCGAGCTGCGCGCGTTTGCCGAATCGGTGCTGGCCAAGCGTTCGATCTTCACCGCGCAGGCGTTGAAGCTGATCGAGCAGGCCGAACAACACGGCGGACTCAACGAGCAGCAAGCCGAGGACTTCGTCGAACAGGCCCTGGAAACCTTCCGCTGGCACCACCACGCCACCGTCACCGCCGCGCAATACCAGCAACTCAGCGCCCAGCATCGGTTGATTGCCGACGTCGTCGCCTTCAAAGGCCCGCACATCAACCACCTGACACCGCGCACGCTGGACATCGACATCGTGCAGGCAAAAATGCCCGAATACGGCATCACCCCCAAAGCGGTGATCGAAGGCCCACCACGCCGCCAGTGTCCGATCCTGCTGCGCCAGACCAGTTTCAAAGCGCTGGACGAACCGATTGCGTTCACCGATCAGCAACAGGCTCTCGGCAGCCACAGCGCCCGCTTCGGCGAAATCGAACAACGCGGCGCCGCGCTGACGCCTGAAGGCCGCGCACTCTACGACCGCTTGCTCAACGCCGCCCGCGACGCACTCAACGACTTTCCCAACGAAGCCAACGCGGCGCGCTATAACAGCCTGATGGAAGAGCACTTCAAAGCCTTCCCGGACAGCTACAACGAAATGCGCGAACAGGGTCTGGCCTACTTCCGCTACTTCGTCACCGAAAAAGGCCTGGCGGCTGATAGCGATGAACTCGGGTCCGCGTCATTGCGTGGCTTGCTCGACGCCGAGTACATCCGTGCAGTGCCGCTGGTGTATGAAGATTTTCTGCCGGTCAGTGCAGCGGGGATCTTCCAGTCGAACCTGGGTGACGCCGCGCAAACCCACTATGGCGAGCATTCGAATCGGCAGGCGTTTGAACAAGCGCTGGGGCGGTCGACTATTGATGAGCTGGCGTTGTATGCCGATACGCAGCGGAGGTCGATTGAGGAGTGCTGCGCCGCGCTTAATGTGCCGTCGCTGAGCTGAGCGGCTGGCCCCACCGAACCCCGCACGACGGCCCCAAGAGTTGCCGAGGGCAGCAACACCTGCACAGTAAGAAGAGTCGTTGTCACACTAGACGGCATGAAAACCGCTTGTGGTGCCACTTATATTGCCAGCCATCCAAAGGGCGCTGTGATTAGCCAGTTGAGGCGCCCCTTCAAACGTTTACTGAGGAAATACTCCGCACAGTGCATTTCCCTGATAACCATGAACGATAGGCCCTAATACCATAAGAGGGCCACATGCATAAAATGGAGACTCCCAGGATTGTCCAGCGTGAAGCTTGCACACAGGCAACTTTAATGGAATGGGGAGAATGACAGCCCATAGCGTGATACCACACCACTCTCGCGTGGTCAGGTCGCTGTCTGTTTTCTGGTAGGTCAAGGGGATGCGCTCTTTTTCTTTCTCTGGCATTGATACCACTACCCCGACACAGCCAGTGAGATACATGGATATTGCGGTTACGGCCAGTATGTTTTTTATAGAGCGCTTAGGGGGCATCAGTGGCTTCATCCGTAAATCCATCAGTAAATCCATCAGTAAACAAAGACGACAGTCGACAGACCTTGTCGAATCACGTTGAGACCGCTCGCAAGGCCGTCAGGGCACAAATTAATCACTGAGATAGCCGGATCATCAGCAGAAACACGGGCTTCGGACATTTCCTGCATGCTGTAGCGGTTTTGGTGAACTTGTGTCGAACGGACCACGCGGATAGCCTTCCCCTGTCGTTGCAAAATCAGCGACAAGGGTGTGGAAGCCCTTCTCGAAATCTAAGCGCACAAGCGCCGCAAAATTTAAGCAGGCGCTTTTCCCTTGCCTGCTGTTAAATTATGGCGGCTGTGCGCGGGGCACTTTCGGGTGCGCCGGGTTCCTAGATTTCCCTGGTCTTCCACACCCGCGTACAGCTGCCACCCATCATGTGGAAGTGATGCTGGCAGTTCCTCAATTTAAATTTAGGAACAAGCCAATGAAAAAGATCACCCCCAATCCCCCCGCCTCCATCAGCCGTCTCTTCACCATCAGCCCCGACGTCGACACCGAAACCCTGCTGATCCACACCTCCGAAACCCTCGCCTCGCTCAATGCCATGGCCACCGATCTGGCCTTTGAACTCGAAGGCTCGCGTCGCAGCGTGGCGTTGGCGATTCAGCAGTTGGCTGTGCTGGCCGAGTTGATGGTGAACCGGGCGCTGGAGCACCTCGACACGCCTGATTCGGCATCTGGCGCTCGCCATTGAGTGTTCAGGTTCGTTTATCCAATGGATGGTTCAGCCATGGCTCGCGTTAATGCCCGTCAGTTAATGTAAATCTTTGGTCAGGCGGGCATTTGTGGCGAGGGGGCTTGCCCCCGCCGGCCGGTTCGCGTTCGGACGAAGCCGTCATAAAATCGGCGGATGCATTTTTCCTGATGCAATGCGATCACCGATTTTAGGGCCGCTTCGCGACCCAGCGGGGGCAAGCCCCCTCGCCACAGGTTCTGCGTGTTGGTGATTGTGCTGCGATCTCCCACATTAGATCTTTGCTGTTTCGGACTTTGCGTTCACTTGATTGACCGTTATCAAACCCTGGAGTCACCCATTTTTTTCTGCGTTACAACGCCCCTCCCCTCACTTCGCCGCACTGACAATGATCTTCCCAATCATCTGCGGGTGCAGCGTGCAGTAGTATTCATAGGTCCCCGGCGTATTGAACTGATAGGAAAACTGGTCGTTGGTGTCGAGCGCCGGCGAATGGAACACCTTGTGGGTTTCCATAATCGTATGGATCGTTTGATCGTCGTTGACCCAGGTCACTTTGGTGCCCACCGCTACCGTCACGTCCTTGGGAGCAAACATGAACTCCTTGATATCGATTTTGGTCCCTTCCGCCCATGCAGGAATCGACACCATCAGCCAACCCAAGGCCAGAACCCGCAGTAAATGCTTCATCTCAGCGCCTCCCCTAAACGAGTGTTGAATCGATCAATGCCAACGGATGATCGCCCTGCGTCGCCTTGACCTCGGTAATCCCCAGGTAGTTGCGCAGTTGATCGGCTGCCACGGTCATCGGTCCCGGTGCTGGCCCGACTCCGGGTGCGGGTTGCGGGTAAGCCGTGCCGCGTGCGGTGTGGAAGGTGATGTTGCCCTCGACTTTCTGGATGACCTGATGGATATGGCCATTGAGGACCGTCACCGAACCGTATTTGCGCAGCATGGCGATGGCCTGATCGCCGTCTTCGGTGCCCCAGCCCCATGGCTGGTAGATCGTCCACAATGGAATGTGGGTAAACACCACAACCGGTGTGCTGGTGCTCACCGCCTTTAAATCATCCTGCAGCCAGGCCAGTTGCTCGGCACCGAGCGTGGCCTCATGGCCGGCCTGGAAGTTGAAGACGTTGACCAGCGCGATGAAGTGCACGCCGTGGTCGTCGAAGCTGTACCAGCCATTGCCTTTGGTGCCTTTGCCATAGCGCTCGAGGTAGAGCTTGCCACCACCTTCATCAAGTGTGTCGTGCTCGCCTGGTATGTAGTGGACGTTTGCAGGCAGGCCTTTGAGCACAGACGCGGCAGTATCGAATTCCTCTGGTTTGGAGAGATGGGTGATGTCGCCTGTGTGGAGGATCAGCGAAGGCCTTTTCGGCAGTGCGATAACTTTGTCGATGGCGACTTGCAAGGTCTTCAGCGGTTCGGGATTGGCTTCCTTGTTGAAACCGATGTGCGAGTCGCTGATTTGCACGAAGTGGAAGGTGCTGTCCAGCGCTTTCGGGTCCTTCACCTGGCCATCTTCGCCCAGGGCGAACGCTCGGGGAATGCCGCCGCTCAATGCCCAGATGACACCGGCACCCGCCCACGCCGAGCACTTGAGCAGGTGCCTGCGGTCGGGGTCCAGGGGGCCATCTGTACGCTTTTCATGTGATGCCGGACGAATGTTCATGGGAACGCCCTCGTAGCGGTCTACATTGATGAACTGACAGGATGTAAAACCGCGCCGGTCGGGGTTTTATTCCCGGGAAAAAATATTTTTCATTCCGGGAATAAAACACAGCGAATCCGGGTTATAGGGGGCAAAGGCTGGGGCACTATGAAGCGATTTGAGGAGCTGCTTGCACCGCATATGGATGCCGCTTACAACCTCGCGCGCTGGCTCACCGGCAGTGACAGCGCGGCACATGATGTGGTGCAGGAAAGTGCGCTCAAGGCGTTCAGATTTCTGCATCGCTTTGCCGATGGCAATGCCAAGGCCTGGTTCCTGACGATCGTCCGCAACGAGAGTTACAACTGGCTAAAGGGCTCGGCCAGCCATCGTTGGGTCGCCATCGGCGATGAAATCTCGCAAGACAACGTTGCCCTGAGCCACAGCCAGACACCGGAGCTGCTCGCCATGCAGGCCGAAGACGCTGCACGGGTTCAACAGGCACTGCGCGCCCTGCCCCCGGCCTTTCGCGAAATGATCGTCCTCAAGGAATTGGAGGACATGCCTTACAAGGACATCGCGAAGGTGGTCGACATACCTCTGGGAACCGTCATGTCGAGACTGGCCCGGGCTCGCGCCATGCTCAAGCTGGAACTACTGAAGTTGCAAGGCCATGAATGAGATCAACTGCACGGTCTGCCACGAATTGATTCATGGCTACCTGGACCATGAACTGGACGCCACGACCACCGCGAACGTTGCCGGGCATCTGTCGCAGTGTGCCGACTGCCAACGTGTGCATGACGAAATGCAACGGCTGATCACCAGCGTCAAGGCCTATGCGCCGTATTACGCGGCGCCCGATGCGCTGATTCAACAGGTCTTCGTCAATCTCCCGTCACCGACCTCTCCGTGGCAAGCGTTGAGAGATACCACGCGAAAGTGGCTGGCACCGGCTTTTTCCGCGATCGCACTGGCCATGGCCCTGGTGCTGTATGTGGCCACGCCTTCGCCTGAGCAACCCTGGCTGGACGAAGCGGTGTCCAGCCATGTGCGCTCGCTGATGGCCCAGCACTTGAACGATGTCGTGTCGTCCGACCGGCACACGGTCAAGCCCTGGTTTACCGGCAAGCTGGATTTTTCGCCACCGGTGTTCGACTTCTCGGCACAGGGTTTTCCTTTACTCGGCGGGCGCCTGGATTACCTGCAACACCAGACGACCGCTGCGCTGTCTTACGGGCGGGCGAAGCACATCATCAACGTGTTCATGGTGCCGACGACAGAAACCGATCAGCCCCGGAAAAACCAGTTCATCCGCGGTTACAACGTGGTCGCGTGGCAACACAATCACATGCGTTTTATCGTGATATCCGATCTGGAAAAAACCGAACTGGAAGCCTTCAGCCAGTTGCTTGAACAGGGTGCTTTTTAACGAGAGGTGTGATTTGAAGGTTGTCGGTGTGATGAGGCGCAGCAAGAAATGTTGTTTATCGCGCCTGGAGGAAGGTGTTCGCCCAGTGTTATGGCCTGGCAATCCATGCACCGGTAAAGAGCCCCGACACTGAGCGAACGGGGGGATTTTAATGCAACGCAAACGTTCTGTCCGCTCACAAATTCTGAATAAATCTGGACACAATGTTCCCGCTAATTTGTTTGTAACGAAAAAAATCGAACCAATCCGACCACCCTTGTTTCCCTGAGCAGGAGCGCATGGATACCGGGCGGCGCTCTGGATCAGTACCCGGTCATTTCCAGATACCCGTTGCCGGCATGGCTGCCGCTCACCTGCACCGGCCCCTCCCAGTAGGGAATGCGCAAATCCATCCAGGCCCCGGGGTTCAGCGCGCTGCTGGTGATGTCCAGGCCTTTGCCCGGGACCTTGATCGACCAGCGCGTCGGCAAACGCCGCCCGGCCACCTCGGAAGACGCCAACGGCGTGAGGCTGATCTCGTCTCGCGACAGTTGCACCGCGCTGCCGTCCGGGTTGATCCAGGTGCCAGTCAGGTATGCCACTCCTTCCTTTTGCCGCATCCGATACAGCATCAACTGCGCGCCACCGTCCAGGTGCAGGGAAAACCAGTCCCAACCGGTCTGGTTCGCCGTCAGCGGCTGGCTGCTCCACTCACGGTCGAGCCACGCCCGGCCACTGACCTGATACGTCGTGCCGTCGATTTCCAGGCTGCCGCTGGCCTGGAAGAACGGCTGGCTGTAGTAGTACGACGCCTGGCCCTGCTCGGATTTTTGACTGAAGCCCTGCTCGCCTTGCAGCACCAACGGCCGATTTGAGGTGAGTCGCAGCCGATAGTTGAAGCCCTTGCCGCTGGCCTGCATCTGCATCTCGGCCAAGGGGTTCGCGGTGTCGGCTTGAGTGTTCAGGCGCCAGTCATCGATCCACGCCGTAAACGGCACGTTCTGAACCCCGGCCTGACCGACGCCACCGCGGGCATAACGCTCGGCGGCGTGGTGAACGGTCGCCGAGGTCACTGCCGCATGACCGAGCCAGATGATCTGGCTGGCCCAGCCCGGCTGCTCGGGCCCGGCCTTCAGCGCATTGCGAAACAGCGTCCACTGCACGCCGAACTCCCGGCCCTGCGAGTCCTTGAGGTTGGCGGTGATGTACCACCACTCGACGCGGTAACCGTCATGGGCACCATGATCGGCCGGGAAGCTGAAAACCCGGCCCGGCGTCACTTGCTGGAACGCCGCCGCTTCACTGCCCAGCCCGGCGAAACTTTCGTTGTGCGTCGATGAGTCATCGCAACCCGTCAATGCCAGCAACAACACGCCAACGGCCCAGTTAATCCTCATGGGCAAAGCTCCTCAGCAGGTCCGCCGGTTGCGTGCGATAGAGCTTGAACAATGGCCAGGCCGAGGCCAGTAACGTCGCCAACATCGCCAGCCCCATCAATTCCACGAGTTGCAACGGGAACACCCGCAACGGCAGGCGCCAGCCAAACGCCTGAACGTTGATCACCGTGTCCAGGCACCAGGCCAGCGCCAGCCCCAAGGGTAACGCCACCACCAATGTCAGCAGGGCCAGCAACCAGGTCTGCCCGAGGTTGAGCAGCATCAATTGTCGGCGCGTCACGCCCAGCGCCCACAACGGTGCCAGTTGCCCGAGACGGCTCTGACTCTGGGTCAGCAAACTGATGAACAGCGCCACACCGGCCACGCCGAGGGTCAGGCTGTTGAGCGCCGCCGTCGCCGCGAAGGTCCGTTCGAACACCTGCGTCGACCAGCCCTTGAGTCGGGCCTGATCAACGATACGGCTGTCATCCAGGGCAAAGCGCGATTGCAGCGCCGTCAGTAGCGCGGGGATTTGCGCCGGATCGATACGCAGGTTGAAGCGACTCGGCGTCAGTTGCGGCCAGTAATGCAGCAGGTGTTCAGCGTTGACCAGCAAGTGCCCCTTGGGGTTTCCGTAGTCGGCATAGATCCCGATCAATTGCGGTGACCACGCGCCTTGAGGTGTGGGAATGCTTAGACGGTCACCGAGCCGCAGCTTGAGTCGACGGGCCAGTTGTTCGCTGAGCATCACCGTGTCATGCGCTACCAACTGATCCCAGGGGCGCTCACCCAGCGCTTCAAGCAACGGCCAATGCTCGCGATAGGTCGGATGATCGATCACCCCGAAAAGGTCTGCCGGCCAGCCCTGCAACGACACCGCGACCTGCCAGCTCGGCAACACCGCGTTGATTTTTTGTTCCGGCAGCCACTGTTGCAGTTCGGTGGCCTGTGCCGGGTTCTGCGGGTTGACGTAAAGCTCGGCAGTCAGCCGTTGCTCCAGCCAGTCACTGAAGGTCTGACGAAAACCGGCGGTCATGCTGCCGGCACCGATGTTGGCCGCCAGCGCCAATAGCAGCGCCATCAAGGCCAGGCTCAGGGCAGGCAACTGCTGACGGCAATCGGCGAGAAACCATTGCCCCAGCACCGATCGGCTGCGCCGCACGAGCCGATTCAATACAACGTCAAGCAGCACCGGCAAACTCAATGCAGCACCGATCAACAACGCTGCCATCAACACAAAACCGCTGGCCAGGCTGTCACCCCACAGCAACGCAATCAGGCCGATCACCGCAGCGACTGCCGCCACCCAACCCTGACGCCGCAACCAGCGCGCGTGAGCCTGATGCCAGGCTTGCGGATTGGCCAACGCCAGCAGCGGCAATTGCGCCGCCCGCAGCAAACTGTTCGCCCCGGCCAGCAGTGCGCCGAGCAGGCTGACAGCGAGCCCGCTGAACCACCACAGCGGGCTGAGGCTCAACTGCCCCGCCACTTCGGCGCCATACAAACCACGCAAGCTGGCGGCAACGTCCGGCAACAGCAGGCTGGCCAACAGATAACCGCTGACTACTCCGGCCATCCCGCCGAGCAGTGCCAGCCCACCCAATTCAAGGCTCAGGCAGAAGATCAGCGTCCGCACGCTGACCCCACAGGCGCGCAGGGTTCTGAACAACCCGCGACGTTGCTCCAGCGCCAGACCAATAGCCGCGTGGACAATGAACAAGCCGACCACGAACGACAGAAACCCCAGCGCGTCGAGGTTCAGGTGGAAGCTTTCGGTGAGCCGCGCCAGATTGTTTTCCTCGCCGCTGCGCTTGAGTTGCAACTGCTCCGTCAATTCGCTGGGTAGCTGAGGCTCGGTGGCGGCGAACTCCCTGGGCAACAACAGTCGCGACAGCTGTGCCGGCAAACCCAGCACCTGCTGGGCAACTCCGATGTCCACCAGCAATACGCCGGGGGCCATGTCGACCTGACTGTGCAACGGCGGCAAGGTCTGCCCGTTGAGGTTTCGCGGTTGGTCGCCGTCACGTAAACCGAGCGCCTGCAAGGTTGACGGGGCAATCCAGGTACGGCCCGGCGGGCCGACAAAATCGACCATCTGCGCCATGTCGAGGTGTTGTCCGGCCAGCGCCGAACCGCTGGGCAACGACAACGGTTCGATACCCATCAACTGCAAGCGCAGGTCTTCATGCCCCTTGAGTTGCAGTCGCGCCTGCAACACCGGTGACACCGGCCAACCGGCCCGGCGCAGGTTGACGAACAACGCCTGAGAGAAGGTCGCGCCATTCGGCGCACTGAGGCTGGCCTGGGGTTCACCGCCAATCAGTTGACTGGCGCGGGCGTAACTTTCTCGCGCCTGACTGTTCAGCGCCTGTACCCCGGTCAGCAGGCCGGTGGCCAGCCAGAGCCCGGTCAGCACACTGAAAAACTGCACCGGGTGCTGACGCCAATGGCTGAGCAGCGCTCGCAAGGTTTCACGCAAAACGTCCATATCAGCGTTTGCCTGTGTCGACCAGGCGTCCACCGTGCAGCAGCACTTTTTCTGCCAGCCGTGCGGCGACCCGTGGGCTGTGAGTGACCATCAACAAACTGCTGGGGCTGTCATCGAGCAGCTCCAGCAGCAAGTCGAGCACCTCATCGCTGGTGTGTTCATCGAGACTGCCGGTCGGCTCATCGGCCAACAGCAGACGCGGACGCGACGCCAGCGCCCGACCGAGAGCAACCCGTTGCTGCTGGCCACCGGATAACTGCTCCGGATAACGTTGGAGTAAATCCCCCAGCCCCAACCGCGCCACCAAGTGCGCTTGCCAACGCAGGTCATGACGTCCGGCGAGGCGTGCCTGGAATGCCAGATTGTCCTCGACCCGCAGGCTGCCAATCAGGTTGTACTGCTGGAACACCAGGCCGATTTCAGTGCGCCGCCAATTTGCCAGTTGCCCTTCGTTCATCTGTTCGAGGCGCTGATCGCCCATGCGGATGCTGCCGCGATCAACCTTGTCGAGCCCGGCAATCAAGTGCAGCAAGGTGCTCTTGCCACTGCCGGATTCGCCCATCAGCGCCAGACTGCCGCCTTGCGTCAGTTGCAAGTCGACACCTTGCAACACCGCCAATGGGCCCTGGGGTGTGGCGTAGCTTTTGAACACGCCTTGGACCTGAAGCATGGGAACGCTCGTTCGACAGGAAGTCAGGCCAAGGATAGCGGACAGGCATGCACGCCCTGCATGGTTTTTGTTGGTTAACGATTGTCGAGGCGTCTGGCGTGCAATCTGAGCTCAAAACTAGTCTAGCCATAATGATAAGAAGATCGGTGAATTGCTCAGCAGCCTCGCCAGCTTAAGCCCCCAGTGCAGTATCGTTTAATAACTGTCAGATCGTATCAAGAACCCATTTCTGCACGGCCGCAGTATCATTGATATCCCCATCAAAGATAAAGCTCGGGTCATAACTTTGGTTATTTCCTCGCGCTCGGTCTCTCCATACCTTTAACGGTAACCAGAACTGGGCACCACTCGGCAGTGATTGAGAGCCTATATCAATATACAGCGTGTCGGCACTCGTTGGTAATCCCAGATGGACAGTCCCCGGAATAGCAAGAACAATGTCCGCAAAGTCTAGACAGGCGCTAGCGCAAAATGAGTCCGTCACCAGCGCAAGCTTACCTTTGAAGCCTTGGGCATTAAACCCTTTCAACTTCCCTTGATCTATTGACGAAGAACTCGGCTGCCGCAACCAATCTTTTTTCTCACGAAGCGCGAGCCCCATCGACTCAGTTAAACCAGAAACAAACTTATAGGCTTCACTGTTTTTTCCATAATCACCCTCCATGGACTTTAGAACATGACTGAGCGTTGACAATGCAAAAGGAGAAACACGCCACATCGCATACGCGCGAGATTGCTCACCCACACCATTCACAACTTTTGAACCTAACAGAGCAGAAAGTATTTCAACACCCACTAAACTGTTACCACCGCGATTACCACGTGTATCAAGCACAACCAGCGTGGCATCATTGATACTTTTGATGCCGCTTAGCATTTTATCGAGGGAGGCATTTTCAGCTGCTGAAGGTGTGAAATTTGATACGTGTATCCAGTAGCGCCCGTCTCCCAGGCCTTTTAGAGTCTGTGGCGGTTGAGGCTGCGACAGTAAAGGATCCAGCTCCCCGCGCTCTTGCCGCCATAACAAAGTAAAGTGCTGTTGATCTCCATTTGGGAGAGTAACCAGGCAGTTGTTTGGCAAGACTCTGCCCAGCACGGGATAATTGACATCATCCACCGTCAACTGCGTAGCCAAATGCAACCATGTCGAGTGTAATTTAAGTCTACGATCAATATAGGGCGACAGGTCACTTTCCAGTATCTCGCGGACTGACTTATTATCACACGCCACCACCTCGGACCCGACGGGAGGTAAAGGCACAGGCCAGTCTTTAGAGACATTCTTTACAATAAAGCTCTGCCCCTTCATCCCCAAAACAAAACCTGCCCAAGAAGACTTCTCCTGTTTTGATTGACTCAGCCCTACGTGACCATCCTGAAAACCAGCAATGTAAAAATTGAGAACGGCTAAAGAATCTTTCTTCGACTTGACCTGCGCCGACAGTTGCCGAGCTTCTAAATACCCCTGTTCAACCCAGCTCGCAAAAGCCTTATTGTTACTGTCTAAAGCGCCTGGATGAGCACTGACTATCAGTTGATGCATAGCAGAAAGGTCATTATTTGTTAACTCCTTCCATTTTTTTGCATCAGCTTCTTCAGCTAGAGCGAAAGAGGGTACAAAAAAAATAGAGCACAGCATTAACCGTACGGTTCTGGAAAAACACACACTGACAGCAAGACTCATCTTGAAACACCACAAAAAGATAGTTAATGATAGTGTTTCTGTTCACATTTTTCACTACAGCCCACGCCGGTCTGGTCGAACTGGGCGAATTCGTCGATGTCCTTGCGCTCAAGGTCGGTCATCAGGTTTTGCAGGTTGCTGCCCGTGCGTTGGGCGTCGATGTAGGCCGTATGCAACCCGGCCTTCTTTGTTGCGTATTGCCAGATCGACGGCAGGCTCGAATTGATACGCGTGTAGTCCGTGCGCGCACCGCCATAGCGCAAGGTCACGTTGGTGTCGGCGCTGCAGTTGGCGACGGAAGCGACATAGCCGTAGTTGAAAATGTCGAGGCCCGAGTTCCTTCAGGTATCTGGTCATGAGTCCTCTCTCGCTCCTGATCGGTATGGCGAGTTAGTGACTGGCCATTTTTGGGCACTAGCAGCACGCACTTAAAGCGCAAGAAATGCCATCTAACGTGCAAAAGCGTCAAAAAACAGATGACTCAAAAATGACACACCTACATCTTGTAACCCTTGTAACTCAAGCCTTACGACCGTTTATCGCTTTCTTTACAGCGTCTGTAATGCCTCAACCACAGGCAGAGTCGCAGTCTGACGGCACTTGATGGCAGATCGCCTAACACCTGACCATTTTTCAACAGAGGATCATGTCAGTTTGCTGACATGGTTTGTCCACGCTGGGCTATACCCCGACATAGCAGAAAGCTTCTTTCAGGGAGGATCTCCTGGATGGGTGTCGTGCCAGTGAGAGTCGATTGGACGTCCAGGCCGAAGTGAGTCCAGGGCTGGAGATTATGTGATCGCGGATTGCCGTCGTGGCAAGACGGTTGTGGAGAGCCTGCGAAGCGCCTATTGCTGCAGATAAGCGCTTACACGTTTTTATGAGATTGGCTGTGTCACGGCTGGCGGCTCATATTCCGCATTGACCTCCAAGGGGGTGAATTCGATGAAGATGTATTTGAGCAAAGTTGGCAAAGACGCTTGGGGCGCGCTCCTTGCAGTCTGTTCTGTTGGCTTGGCGGCCTGCTCCTCGCCGGCTGAGAAGGCCAGTAGGTATTACGAGAAGGGTCTGGCGCGGATGGTTCAGGGCGACGTGCTCAAGGCTCTGGCACCAGGAGAGCTGTCAATGTGGTGCGAATCATCGAAGCTGCGATGCACCGCACCGCACCGCTGATGGATCATTCAACGCTGACAAGTTAATTAATAATTATATCTTCATTGCCTTTTTTATTACTTAATAGATAAGCGTTTTGGATTCTCAATTTAATGAGGTCTAATGATGATATTCGAACCCAGCAGTAGCCGCTCCATACTCCAGCGACGAAGCAGTACCAGTAACGCTATTCAGGCCGGTCTCGATTTTGTTGCGGTGATCGGTGTCGCATGGTATTTGATCGATTATCATATCGGCGTTATAACGCAAGCGTATGTCATCATGCTCCTGTTGCTGCTTGGGGCGTTGGCTGTCGTGTACGACCATTATGCTATTTACCGAAGCAATGTTGGATTTACCGTCAAAGCATTTAAGCTTTTGAAGGCGTGGCTTGCCGCTTTTGGTTTTCTCGTTGTCATGGCCTTTCTGACCAAACAAAGTGAACAGTACTCGCGCTTATTGGTTGCGCAGTTATTTATTGTTGGATATTTCGCTCAGTTGCTTTTGCACCTGGCGACACTCGAAGTGCAGAAGAAACTCTTGACCCACCCGAGTCATTTGGAAACCGCTCTTATTATTGGCTCGGGGGAGCTGGCCAGCTTCCTTCACCAGAAAATAAGCAATAATCCCTGGCTGGGTGAACGAGTGGTCGGTTGTGTGTTGATTGGATCGCGCGATGTTCGAGGGAAGGAGGGCTCAGAAAGCACGCAACGTTTGTCGATACTGGGTAATATCTCCGACCTTGATAAGTTAATCGTGCGACATTCCATTCGTACCGTATATTTTGTTACACCTCTGGATGGCTCGGAGGTCATTAAGGATGTTTACTTAAAGCTGCTTGATAAGCACATTGCTATTAATTGGGTGCCTGACATTTTTTCACTGCGCTTGATCAATCACAGCGTTCGTGAAATTGCCGGTATTCCCGTGCTGACTTTGTCTGAAACTCCACTGATGGGGATGCGTCTGTTTCTGAAGAATGTTGAGGACAAAGTCTTGGCTTTTCTCATCTTGCTTCTGGCGGCTCCATTGCTGGTGGCTATAGCGATTGCCATCAAGGTCGATAGCCCTGGGCCGGTGTTCTTTCGACAGGAGCGCATGGGGTGGAGTGGAGTTTTTCGTATCTGGAAGTTCAGAAGCATGGTCGTCCATCAGCCGGAAGACGGCATCGTCAAGCAGGCAGAAAAGAATGATCCGCGCATGACCAGGGTTGGAGCCTTTATTCGGCGAACTAGCCTGGATGAGTTGCCACAGTTGTTCAACGTTTTGATGGGGGAAATGTCCCTGGTGGGGCCTCGCCCGCATGCTATTCAGCATGATGCGCAGTACTCGCCTGGCATCGCAGACTACTTTGCGCGTCACAATATCAAGCCAGGCATCACAGGCCTGGCTCAGGTGCGTGGCTTTCGCGGTGAAACGAAAGATATAGAGCAGATGATTCAGCGTGTTGAGTCTGACATTGAGTACATCAACAACTGGTCGCTCTGGCTCGATTTCGTCATTCTTCTGCGAACGCTGTTTGCCTTCACCGGCAAGCGAGCCTATTAGCCAGTCTGAAGGCAAGTTAAAAAGAGTGCCGAAAATGAAAGCGTATTTAGCGGTGCAGATCCGAAAACTCATATCTCCCTCAATACGATTTGAGCTAAGAAAAACTACAGCCTGGCTGCGAGACATACTTGGGCGAGCCTGTTTCTGGCGCTGGGAAATTGTCAGATTCAAGCTGCGCAAAGACAGTCCTTACGACATCCTCTATGTGGGAAGAAGAGCACAGCGGGAAATGGCCAAGGTTCTCATGGGGGTGGAGTCTCCTGTGGCCGACAGCAAATCGGAATCGGATAAATCAAACCGTACGGTTCTGGTCAGTGAAATACCAACCTTGGGCGCGTTGTATGTGCCTCACTTTCTGAGTGCTATCGTGCCGCTGGGTCGTTCCATCGACGATATCACGGCGGGATACGATAGTAAGTTACGTCGAAACATACGCAAGAACCAATCGCGCTACCGAATGAAGCAGGCGCTGACGGACGAGGAAATTGAAAGGGCCGACAGGGAAATGCTTCAACCCTATGCCATCGCAAGGCATGGCACTTCCGCCTCGCAAATTGCCCCACATGAAGTGTTAAGGATAGCAAAGACTTTCGGCCGGCTCGATCTAATACTGTTGGAGGACGAAATTGTTGCATGCCAACTTGCGTGCGTAATTACTCGGGCCGGAAAGCGCTACTGGAGCATGATACGTGCTGGCTATCCTGAGGCGGTTTTTTCAGATGCCAAAAGGCTGAATGAAGTCAACTCGATCACTACATTTATGGAGCTTGAGTGGGCAATAAACAATGGCTTTGACTATTATGACATCGGTACTTGCCTGGCCCGTCCTGACGACGGGCTTCTCGAATGGAAAAGAAGACGTGGCGGTGATGTTGATACCCTGGGTAACCACGCTTATATGTTTGTCCGACTACCCAAGGTGGGCGCAGCCCAACTCCTTTGGCATACACCTTTATTTGCTGTCGAGGGAAAAAAACTGACACTTCATCTTGGCTTGCCGGACGGGCAAAACGATGAGGAAGTGGTGACTCGCTATATCAACATGGGGTTTGGCGGACTATACAAAATTTATCTCTACTGTACCAAGAGCCCAAGCGAACTTCTTCTCGACAGGTTACGTAGTCGTTATGCTCATTTGAAATCCCCGCCCATTGTGGAGAGAATTATATCTACCTGAGCAGCTTTCTGATGTTAAAAAATGCAGTTTAGGCGCTTGCGCTATTTACTGTTTTTTTGTAACGCGGATTAGAGTGAAGATGATATGTCAGAATTACGCGTGTTAACGAGCAGCCACCGGACAACATGGAACCTTGCTGCATACCGGCATATTGTAAGAGCGCGTGTTATGCGAAAGCCGGCGGAAACCCCGCAAAGTGCAGCGGTGAAAACCTGGACTATTGCGCCTGGCGAAACATCAATTTCTCCACCGGCTTTTTTCCTGCCCAATCAACTCGAACGTGTGACAGGATGGGAAGAAGAACGCTTTTTTCCTTACGAACACCCTCGTCGTACAATGGAAGGAATCGGCAGCGTTGATCATGGTCCAACACGGGGCTACCTGCTTAAAGATGTCTGGCTGATAGATGGAACACTCTACAAGGGCAACGCAAAATCCTGCTTATCTCCTAGATCTGGTTGGCTTCCAAAAATCTCCGTGGAAACCGAGATGGAGCGCGGGGCGATTTACTGTACAGCAGGTGGAAACAAATGGTTTGGCTCCTGGCTGATGGAAGACTGTGTCACTTACCCATTAGCATGCGACGAAGGAGTTCCGGTGACGACCGCGCCATCCACCAGGTCTCCTCTATTTCCCCAGACTCCCGAATATGAGGACTGGCTTGGCATAACACCGGTTCGTTTGCGCAATGCGTTTTTTCATGAGCTCGTGATATTCGATGATCTAAGTCAAAATCGAAATAGGCATTTACGCTTCCGCGCGATGGGTGAAAAATTACTGTCACACGTAAGGTACAGCTCTCACCCCGGAGTTTTCATTCTGCGAGGCGGCAACGGTGAATTGCGACTGTTACACAATGAAATGGAACTCGCTGAACGTCTGCATAACCGCAGAGGTTTTCGCATTATCGACCCTTCGAAAACCGATGTTCCAACCATCGTAGCGACCTGCGCTGGAGCAAAAACCGTGGTGGGGGTCGAGGGGAGTCATCTCGTACATGGTGTCAATGTACTTCAGCCTGGCGGCTCATTGCTGGCTCTGCAGCCCCCGAATCGTTTCATCTGTTATTACAAGTATCTAACGGATCGCGATCACCAAAATTTTGGCTTTGTGGTGGGAACGCCAAAGGGCGATGGCTTTAGAATCGACCCCGATGAGGTTGAGCGCACTCTAGACCTATTCCCTTCATGAAGACTTGATCTGAACCACGCTCCTCGTTCCAAGGTCGAGCCCCCATTCCGAGTGATCAAACGCCAATAGCCTTGCCCTTGATCAGGTCAAAACGTTCACTGCCCTGCAACAGCTTGCGCTTGGGTCGACAAGGCAACACCGTACCGAAAAGGTCAGGTGATGCACTCAGTTTCCGCGGCCGCCCCGCTTCACGTTGAGCGGAAAAGGCCAAAGGCGGTGCGGGCGCGTGTTGCATTTGGTCTTTGAGACCGTCCTGTTGCGGACGATGCTCAAGCCTGAAGCTATTTCATGCGGATAGAGCCCGCTTGATTGATGACTGACCTGTTTTCTGCGACGTTATTTTGACGCAATTGCACTGACTTTCTATTTATATTTATCGTAGTGACGCACTATTGACGCGATAGCGATGTGCCTACTATGCTCAATTTAACTTGATAAGGAATCCTTCATCCGACAAAAGCATACTCCTCTGCTCAGGGAGGCGATGTTATGCACCTGACACTTTTTATTAAGTCCGTTTTGTTATTAATACTCCTGAATGGTGCGACTATTTCTAGTGCTCAGGCGGCCAGTTTGGTCTATGAATCTAATTGCATGAGCAACTCTGGCGAGGATTTAGGGCCTCAACCAGGCATGCTGATCAAAGAGCGCGCGGGTGGCAACACCATTGGCTTTCACACCGACTTCTCCGGCGATTCTGACACACAGAGCATTGCGACCAAGGGCGTGCTTAACAATGGGGTCAACGCTCTCGGCGAGTGGGTCAGCTTCCTTGGGCCGTGCGCCAATGCTTCTTCATTTAACAGTTTGATTGCGGCACTTGCCAATGGCCAGTTCAGGGTGGGTCGGCATGTCCAGGGTATAGGTCTGGCTGGGACAGCCAATGCTTATATCAATCAACGGAGTACGGTACCGCTTCCTGCGGCAGCATGGTTATTTTCTTCCGCGTTGTTTGGATTTATCGTGTTTGCCAATCGACGGAAGGTGTAGGTAGTGCTTTCGTACAATGCCTTCCCATGGTCGGATCGCTGCAACCGAACCAGTTCTGCAACAGATGCACGCGCAGCATCGCCATCAACGTAGAGGCCGGACGAACCGCCCTCGCCCTTCGGCAATGTATTTCAGGGCTTCCTTAATGTAGGCGCATCTCTGCAGATCAGCGTGCGCAACAAGAAAAGTGGATTACCAACCACATAGCGACTGAATAACCGCTTTGGCTCAATCATCAGCCTGAATACCCACTCACAACCGAGACGACGCACCCATTGCGGAGCCCGAACAACCTTGCCACCGAGAAAATCCAGGATCGCCCCGCCGCACACTATCAGGCATGGCACGCCGCTGGCAGCCAGCCTGGCAGCAACGGCTTCTTGCCTGGGCATGCCCATGCCCAGCACAATCAATTCTGGCTGCAGTTGCCGGGCAAGGTTGATGTAGGCATCCACCTCAGCAAAACCATGGTGAGCAGAAACTACATTGACCGCAAATACCGCTTCGCTACGCTGCACCGCATTCGCTAGAAAGGGTTCTGCAGTGCCCCAAAAAGCCACGCGCCGGCCCTTGAAAGCGGCCAGTAATTTGGGGATAAAATCCGTGCCATTCATATTTAACCCCGGCACCAAGCCGAATCGGCGAAACAGGATAGCCATGCCGGAGCCATCCCGTAGTAACACGTCAGCAGCGGACAGCGCGTTATAGTAATCGGTGTTGCCCGCCACCAAGTTCATGGCAAAGGCATTGACGAATCCAAGTACTGTCGCCGCCTCAGGCTTGGATAAAGTATCAATCAATCCTTGCTCATCATCGAGATCACTGACCACCCTGAGTTTCTGGATAATCGTTTGCCAGTTGTGCTGCCAAGCGAAAGCGCGCATTAGTTGTCATCTCGCTTCGAACGCACCCACTCAACTTGGCGCTTAAGCAAAAAGCCTAGATACAGGGGTATTTTTTTCACCACGTAGAACGGCGCATACAACAAGGCTGAAAAAGATATAATCTCGCGACCACATTGGCTCCATGCCAGCAAGATAGCCACATTCAATAGTGCCACCCCGGCAGAAGCGATTAATGCTGGAGCCAAAGCTCCAAACAGCATAAACACCAACCATGACAGACTAAAAACAGCCCCCAACACTATAGTCAATAAGGCCAACGGAGGGACCCATAAATCCAGCGTCATCGCCAGGAGGTTCCAGTTACGCCGGCTGATCGACTCGACAAACAACTTTGGCGCATCGCCAAGGATTACCCCCAGATGACCATGCTCCCAGCGCGTACGCTGGATACTTAAGCCTTCATCACTGCGCGGAAAATAACTGGTCACCAGGGCATCGGGGCAAAACAAAGGCGGCTTACCGCTGCGGCAGAAATCGAAGCCCATCTTCAAATCTTCGACGATGTGACCACTGGCTAAATTGATCAACGCCAGATCCCGCCAGACGAAAGCCATTCCCGTACCCATTAACTGACAGGGCAAACCAAGCCAAGCCGAACCTTGCGGCCGCACCAGATTCTTCACACGCCAGGCAAACTCGGCAAACCGCACTTTTAGCCCGGAACCTGCTGGAGCAAGCATTAAATTAAGTGCCTGCGTTGGCCGCCCTGAGTCGATGCAACACATTGCCAAACGCTCAATAGAGCCCTCACCCACCTGGCAATCAGCATCGACAATGATCACGACGTCCGGCGCAACGCTCGCTAAATGACGTACCCCAAAGTCCAGCGCATAACCTTTGCCACACTGCTGATCATTGCTGCGTTCCACCACCTCAGCTCCCGCCGTGCGGGCCAGCGCGGCCGTGTCGTCAGAACAGTTGTCCGCCACCACCAATAAGCGATCGCCCTCTAGCAACTGCGGCCGAATGCTATTTAACGTCGCGACGATCATCGAGGATTCGTTGTGTGCCGGTACCAACACCGCCACCCGCAGCCGCGATCTTTGCGCCGACGAGCGCAACCGCACAGGCAGGCAGGCCAGCAGCACCTGCAAAAACAGCACCAACACCGGCAGGACTATGAGCACCAGCAGTGTACTGAACAGCCAATCAAGTAAGGTGATCATGCTTGCGCCCTAAACAAATTAGCCAACTTGGCCGCTTCGGTATCGATATCGTGTCGCTCCAGCACTCTCTGATGAGCCGCCTCGCCCATCCGCTGCAACACCTCGACGGGTTGCGCGAGGCAGTCCGCCAGCACCGCCGCCAACTCATCCACAGCTCCAGCGGGAAACAACCAACCGTTCTCGCCCTGACGCACTAACTCGGGAATGCCCGCCACATAGGTCGTCAGTACTGGCCGGCGCAAGGCCATGGCCTCCATGATTACTACCGGCAAGCCCTCGGCGAAGCTCGGCAACACCAAGGCCCGCGCTGCAAGAATTTCCGCCCGCACCTGCTCACTGCTAATCCAGCCAGTGATTCGCACCTGCGCTTGCAAACCATGCAGTGCAATCAGGGCTTCGATTTGCGTACGTATTTCCCCGTCGCCGGCCAGTACTATCTCGAACACCACGGCTTGCGCTGCCAGGATACGGGCGGCCTCAAGCAGCAACAGTTGGCCCTTCTGCTCACACAAGCGACCCACGCAGACCAACCGCGGTACGGACGGTACGGCAACTGCAGGTACATCGTGAAACGCCCGCTCCAGCCCACAATGCACCACCTTTACCCTTGCCCAGTGCGCATGAGCTACCCAGCGAAACAGCTGGCTGCGTCCATAAGAGCTGATAGCCGCGACAAAAGCCGCGCGCCGGACTTTCTCGCCCAAATGAATAAACTGCGGTTTGTCGAACTCTTCCGGGCCGTGCACCGTAAAACTGTACGCTGGCCCGCCGAGTGCATTGGCCAGCATCACCACCTCGGTTGAGTTAGTGCCGAAATGCGCATGCACATGCTCGGCGCCGAACGCCTGCAACCAAAACAGCAGGCGGCATGCCTCGGACAAATAGACCAAATGGTACGGCCAGGGCCGATCGGCATGCCGGCCCATACGTAGCGCCAGCCACAACGCCGAAAAAAAGCGTCGCGGCTGGGCGCGCAGTACCTTCAGCACAGGCACTAACAGCTCTTTGACTCCGCCCTGCAACACATAGGAAGTTTTACTGCGCTCGGACACGTCCTCGGCATCCACCAACTCGGCATCCCAACCACGCAGAGCAATGCGCTGCACCACAAAGCCCTGGCGCTCTAACGCCAAAATCTCGCGACGAATGAAGCTATGGCTGACCTTGGGGTATTGATTGATCAAATAAGCGATACGCATAGGAACCAGCTTAGATGTCGTTGCGGTGAACTATTACTACAGGTAGTTTTACAGTAGTACAATTATCAAGAACGTCAACAAGCACCACGGGGTTTATTCCGATCCTTGCATTTTTTCCGAGCAATACCCCACCTGGAATTTTTGCTCCGGCACCGTATATACACGTCGAAACCAATAGTTGAAACAGTGTCGCCCGCTAACTAACCAAGAGTGACTACTGCAGTTTCATGCTGTCAGGCCCGACAGTCAAATATCGACCTGATGAGCGCTTGTGTTAGTTGCACAACGGCCCATTAACACACTATCTATCCTTGAAAAAATATCATCTAGAAGCTCATAACGTCTGCGGTACATGGCACGTTTTTTTGAAGGAATACAATCAAGCGATTTTTTGGACAATACCATGGGGATTTCAAAAAAGTCTTCGCGCTCTGACGGAATCGCTCCATGTTCCAACCATATGGCATCATAATCAGCCGCCAGGTCTTGAGCTTTTTCAGCCCCAAAATATGGATGACGATGATGACGATATCCATCCCCTATCGCATAAATCTTTTCAACACCAACACTGCTTGCAATATACTTAATAGCTTCGATCAGAAGACTTCTTGGGCGAAGGCCTTCGAAATCTTTTGTCAGTGCTCTATAAATGTCCAAAGACCTATCACTCTCTACGCCTTTGTGTATCCCTTGAACGGCACCGATAAAAATACATAACTCAACTTCCGTGCGACACAAGGTGAACGCTATTGATGCAATACGCAAATCACCCTGAAACAAATTCAGCACCAACTCCCCTTCACGCATAAACCATACCGGACGATCCAGAACCAAGGAACAACCAACAGAGCACCCCGACAAGTCACTCAACATCAAGCTGTCATTTCGTCCCAGAAGTAATAGCTGCGGACAGCTTTTTGTGACGACTTCGTAATGCGAGGCCAAGACACCAAGTCTATCCTGAGGTCTCCAGCATCGACTGATGTACGGCCAATGAACAACACCGACACAATCACCTCCCAACTTCTCAAAACCGGTCTTGCCCAGGGCATTCGACATACGCCACAAAAACAACTTTAGCTCGGACCAGTTTTTTCCAACTAAAATCAGTAATACAAGCTTATTTTTCAACGCCCTGAAGGAATACCCTGCATGTAAAGAAAACACGCTTTTTAGTATCAGCCAATCATTCATAGCCGTCTCACTTGTATTCGATCAACGCCGTCTTGCCGGCGCCCAATCTGTGCAACAGAAACTTGACTTGCCCGAGCATCTCGGGAAATTTGCTCAGCACCAGAAAGAAGGCCTGCAGCCAGTTTTCGCGCGCTGATCTATCGCCCCGGCGAGCCAAGCGCACCACCTGCAGTGGATAGACCAGCAGCAGAAGCAGCCCAAACCATCCCAACACCAAACTCGCGATCATAGTCGCCAGCGGGACACCCAAGCCCCAAAGCCAGGCCCGGCGCGACTCACGCTGCCAATGTTGCTCCGGTGCGGCCCCATGCAAAAATGCGCCCTCGGCAAAGGCATAGCCACCACGCAGGGTACGCCGCCACCATTGGCCGAAGCGGGTCATGGCCGCATCGTGCAAGGTCATTTCGTCAGCCAGGCGCCAGACTTTCCATCCATTCGCACGCAGACGTACACACAACTCAGGCTCTTCCCCGGCAATAAGATCCGCTCGAAAACCAGACACTGCGGCGAACGCTTCAGCCCGTATCAGCGCATCGCCACCACACGCCTTGGCCTCACCTATCGGGGTATCCCATTCAAGATCACACAACAAGTTGTAAATCGAACGCTGTGGAAAACGTTCACGGCGCCGTCCACAGACCACCGCAACCTCAGGCTGAGCATCAAGAAAGGCCTGCGCCCGGGGTAGCCAGCCACCGACAACCTCGCAATCACCATCGACAAACTGTACATAACACATCGCCGGCAATAAACGTTGCACGCAGGCAAATCCTTCATTGCGCGCACGTGCAGCCGTAAAGGGAATCGACATATCCAACTCAACCACCTCGACCCCAAGCCGCCGTGCCATCTGGACTGAACCATCCGTTGATCCAGAGTCGACATAAATAACCTTCTGCGCCGCACCGCCCAGCGAAGCCAGGCAACGCTCAAGCCGCAGGCCTTCATTGCGACCGATAACAACGACACCGATACCAGTAGCCATTGAGTTCACTCAGCGATGTAAAACTGCTCGATATCGTCCACCAGAGGGTTCATAAGCATTCCCTTGCTTCTGCGCGCTGCCTTTTCTTGATAGTCGCAGGCACGCCCACTGCCACCGAGTCGTCCGGTACATCTGTCAGCACCACGGCATTGGCACCAATCACGACGTTGTTGCCAATGCGGATATTGCCCAGCACCTTGGCCCCGGCACCGATATCAACGTTGTTACCCATCACCGGGGCAATCGGCTCATCCACATTCTTGAGCCCCACGACCACGCCATTGCGGATACGGCAATCATCGCCGAACTGAGCATAACCACTGATCACGATTCCGCCGAAATGATCGATGACGAAGTTGCGCCCAATCACCACCTCACACGGCAGCTCGATACCCGTCACGATCTGCACCAATTTGAAGAGCACTTTGTATATAAAGGAGAACAACTTACGCAAGAATGCCGGGCGCACTCCGTAGCGCCAGCGCCCAAAGCGATAAACCAGCATCACCCAGAACCCCTGAGCAGCCCAATCACCAGCGTATGCACGCAAGTCCGCACGTATATTTTCGAACATAAGGTTGACCTACCGTGTTGGTCGGCTAGCAAAGTGGGTATCGCGCAGCAACGCCCAAGTATCACGAGCATGCTGCCAACATGCCCCTATGGCGGCCCGGCCGCGGCCTTTCAATAGAGCCTTGAGCGCCAGAATCAGATCACCCAGGCTCACCAGTAACATATGAGAGGCCAAACCCAGTAGACCGTGGTGCTTGCGAAAGTACAAAAGCTCGCTTTCGATTTGTAACCTGGGTATCTGTCGACTGACCACATTGAGCTCGACAACCGATTTGGCACTTTCACCGCCGATATGCACCACCGTGGTATGCGGGTAATAAACCACCTTCCAACCGGCCTGTTTAACGCGTTTGCAGTGATCGACCTCCTCGTAGTAAAGAAAGTAGCGCGGGTCGAACAAACCAACCTGATCGATGACTTCACGGCGGATCAAGTAATAGCAGCCGGGCACCCAGTCGCACTCACGGACCGAGGCATGATCCCAGTCCATGTCGTCGACCCTCTTCACCACAGGGAAAAAGCGCTCAAGCCCTGTACGCGAGAGGAAGACATTCAACGGCGTCGGAAAATAGCGACAGGAGGGCTGCAAATCACCCTCTCGCCCAACCAGCCGAACGCCAAGGACTCCGCAATCAGGGTGAGCCGCCATGTAATCGAGGGTCTTGTTCAGGGTATCAGCAGCAACGAATGCATCGGTATTGAGGAGCAACGCGTACTCGCCCTGCAGGTGCTCAACCAATTGATTGTTGGCACGACCAAAGCCAACATTATTTTCATTGGCCAGCAGAAATGCCTCTGGGCAAACCGTTGCCAGGCACTCTAGCGAGTTATCGACAGAGGCATTGTCCACCACTAAATAGCGCGTTCGATCCGCACTATTTGACTCGCGCAACGCGTTAAACATGGGCTGCAGCAGAGTCGCTGTATTGTAGTTAACTACCAGCACATCAAGAGGAGCACTAATCATTAGGTTGCTCCCCAAAAAAGTGTTGAACTCTCATTGCCACAAGCGCCCCAACCACTACGCCAAGCGCCAGCAGCAGGGGCAGCAGCACCCATAACGAAACAACGCGAATGATGCGATCACCATTCATGGCCAGTACTCCCACTGCCGAAGACAATAGTATCCAATGGCCAAAGACGATTAACTCTTTGAGCGCAGAGCGGTCCCACTGTAGACGGTTAGGCGGTCCCTCAAACCAGAAATGACCCAGTAGAGTGCTGACCATCGCGGCGACCAGACCTGCAACCACCAGCGACCAGATAGACCTGGTGAAGTAACCGGCGCCCAGCATCACCAGCAGGCCGGCAAGCTGGGACGCAAACTCGGCGAGCACCACTTTCTTTTGCTGAAACGCGCGAACGGCCAAGTCGATTTTAGTCGACTGGAACCCAAAGATGATCGCGGTAAAACCGGTAAAGGCCAACACCAGCGGCAACTCCGGTGCAGCATAGGTGGAATTGGCCGACCACAAATTGATGACTTGCGCAAACCAGGTGAAGCCCGCGATTAGAAGTGTCGAAGCAAAAAGGACAACGCCACGCAGGATCTGCACTGTCCAGGCGGTATTGAGAAACACTGGATCGTCGCCACGCGGGCTCTGGATAATGTTCTGGCGCAAACCGACATCGGAAAGCAAGTGCAGAACCACCAAAACGGTGGTGGCGATGATCATTACGCCGAACATTTCCGGCATCAGCAGACGGGCCATTACCAGGTTGCCGCCCAAGCGAATGGCTTGAGACGTTACAAGCGCCCCCAGATTCCATGCCCCAGCAGATATCGCTCGCCTGCGAAGGCTCAACGATGGCGATAAATCAATTGGAGGCATGACATCAACCCCAAACTCAAATGGTACGCACGTTACTATAGCTACAATTGGTCATCTCACTAGCCGTTGCTCACCAATCCATGGGTTCAAGAATCCATGCCTGAGCACTTTCGCGCGTTAATCGTCATTCTAGTTTTAGCTGGCATCGTTTTTGCCCTAGTGTGCTGTTTTGAAAATAACTTACCCATTAGCTCGTAAAGCCATTGCCTCACGGGCTCGCTGTATCTTGTTCAAGATATCTTCGCCCTTCGCATTCCAGACGTAGCGAGTCGGCTGTGCATTTCGCAGTGCCAGGAACGTGGTGATCGAGCTTTCCAGTTCGCGAACCGAGCTGAAACTACCGTCACGCAGGCATGTTGACGCTCGATGCAGCTGATCAAGCGTCCTTGAAGATAATCCAGCGCAGTGAACAAGGTGACCGTGCCGTGGCGGATATAGTCATGCGATTGCGTACGGATATGCCCGATACCAAGAGGCAGACCAGGCTGCGAGCGTTCCAAGGCTTGAACCTGGCTTTTCTCATGGTAAGTAGGCCGAAGGAATTTCACCTTCAGCCTCTCGCAGAACCGTACGTGAGTCTCTCAACCCATACGGCTCCCGTTACCCAGTCGAGCCTCATTTCCAAAGACATGCCAGTGCACAAACAACGATGGGCAGGCTTTCTTTATTCGGTTAAGCCAATCAACACTGCAGCACTTGTGCCCCGCCAGCGGTTTGTATTTCTGACGGGCCCAAGGGCGCGACAGCCAGCGCGCAGATCTATAGCTTGGTCGAAACTGCCAAAGCCAACGGCCAAGAGCCCTATACGTGGCTGCACCACGTACTGGAATGCCTACCGCAAGCTACTTCGGTAGAAGACTTCGAAGCCTTGCTGCCGTGGAACTGTTCCCCAACTATCTCGTGCTAAATGCCCACATCGGTTTTTTGCCATGTGTGGTTTATGGGTCGCTCACAACGCACTGGTATCACGTGAGCATCAAACAGCGCCTTGAAGGTCGTTTGATAGACTTGGCGGAGATGGTCAATGACGAGGTCAGATTGAATGAGCTTCTGTCCGCGCAATGTGAAGACTTCCAAGTGACTGAAGTACAGGTGTCTACGCCGGGCTGGATAAATCGTGGCCCGAGCTGGCGCATGGAACTTCTGCGTGGCATTTCCCTTGGCTATGACAAAAACGAGGTCGTGGTATGCCTGCTTGAAGTCGAAAGCGGTCAGGTCTACACCGACTCTCATGACCGCTCGTCCGACGTCAACACTCTGACCAACCTCCGGAAAATTTACTGAGAAACGACAAGATTTTCGAATGCTGTAACGCGAATTTTGCAGCGTAACGGAGCCATTGTTACCGAGCAGAAATTGAGTTACACCCAACGAATACGCACTCAGGGGCGTATAAATGCTGAATACGCGCGTTATACTTTCGTTACACACCAATTTTAGCAACATCAAGAGATCTCAAGAAATACCAAAGCCTGATTTTTCTCAAAACACGTAACGGGACCCATAGAATATTTAGCCTGGGAGCTTCACTGCTTACCCTGTGTTCCAACACCTCTTTATGAACATGTGGTATTTCATTAAAGAGTCGTTCCAGCATTGCTGGTTCCGACTCACCAGAAAGCGACCCAGAATAATGAATGATATTTGAACTTTTCATGGACGGTGTCGCTGATGGACCGACGATATGCCCAGGAAAAGCCATGTGATGTTCCACAAGGCTTAAGTGGCGCCACCTGATATTATTCTTTACCAGCACGGGAGAAATAACAACTTGATCGGCATACCATGCAGACCCTGAACTGCTTGCCAGCTTACTTTTCAGTAGTTTTTCGAATGCTGAAAAATAGCTTTCAGCAAAACAACTACTTCTACGCCAGACAAATGCACCCGAATTAAAGTAAGCACGCACTTTTACCACCGGACTTTCTAGTGATATCCATGGAAGCTCATCGAAATTGGCGCCTAACAACTTGCACAACGACTGCCAATAAGGACAATCTTTTGCAACCCCCTCATGTATAGCTGGTGGAAGATATTCTGCACGGGCGGCAAAATCAACGTCTAAATCTAACAGCAGCCCCGATGGCTCCGACGCAATCAAAATATCACTATCAAGCCAAGAAATTAAATCAGTTGTTGCATTACATTGCGCCCAATATACCGCCGCCGGTTTATTTGAATAGTTAAACCAAGGCGCCACATTATATGCACTATCATCGACGTAGGTCACATCTAACTCGCACATTGCACGCAACGTTGCTCGCGAAAGGGGTGCACCAACACGTGCCTTTACTGCAAATACTGTACAATTTGCCAACCGACCGCCAAATTTTCTAAGCGTTTTGATCATAAGGAGAGTTTGATTTTCAAGCCGCCCACTTTCAATACAACAAACAAACGAAATCGATGGAGTTGAAACCTCACTAGATCTGCAATCCCGCGCAACAAACACCTGCCGATCTAAATTTAAAGAATTAGACATTTGATATAAATCCCTCATTGAGCAATCGAAACTCACGAGAATAATTCAACGAACTTGTGAACCCATATATATCTGGCATGCCTGTAGGGAAGCTCCGTTCAACTTTCCGCAACCGCTCGGCAAGTTGAAAAGCCCGTGGCGCTCAGCGCTATTTACTGCGAAACGTCCCGTACGCACCGCCTTGTCGGGCTTTTTAGTTCATTTCTCCGTGTTACATGCGCAACTCGCCCATACCCATCAGCTGTTTTCGAACTATCCACAGGGTTGACAGGGCGAACAGCGTGGTCAGCTGAGCGGTGTTTTTCATCAGTCCACGAAAGCGCACTTTCACATAACCGAACTGGCGCTTGATCACTCGAAAAGGATGCTCAACCCTGGCCCGCGTCTGGGCTTTGCAATACTCGATTTTGCGCTTGGCCTTGTAGAACAGGCTGCGTTTATTGAGCCTGGAATAGGTGCTGCGCCGCGCGGTGAGCTGCCAGATCACCTCACGATTTTCATGCTCCTCACATTTCTCGACACTGGTGTGCCCCGCGTCGGCATACACCGTGTTTCCATCGCCGTGCAGCAGCTGCGCAACGTGGGTGACGTCGGCCACATTCGCCGCCGTGCCGTGAACGTGATGAACCAGCCCCGATTCCACATCAGCGCCGATATGCGCCTTCACTCCGAAGAAATATTGATTACCTTTCTTCGTTTGATGCATTTCAGGATCACGCTTGCCGTCTTCGTTCTTGGTCAAGCTGGGCGCATGGATAATCGTGGCATCGACGATGGTGCCTTGACGCTGGGAAAGGCCTTTTTCCTGCAAATAACCATTGATGACCGCGAGGATCGCCAGCGCCAACTTATGCTTTTCCAGCAAATGCCGGAAATTCATGATCATGGTGTCTTCAGGAATCGGCGCGCTCAAGGTCAGATGGGCGAACTGGCGCATGGGAGTGATTTCATACAGTGCTCCCTCCATTGCCGGGTCACTCAGCGAGAACCAGCTCTGCAACAGGTGAATACGCAGCATGGTTTCCAACGGATACGGTTTGCGGCCACCGCCAGCCTTTGGGTAATACGGCTCAATCAACGTCAGCAAGCCGCTCCAGAGCACGACCTGATCCATCTCGGCAAGGAATCGTTCGTAGCGTGTTTGCTTACGCTTGCCGGCGAATTCGAAATCGGAAAAGCTCATCTGGCTCATCTGGCTCATCTGGCTCATGGGCGGCTCGGGTCAGGTGGTGAGGGTGTATTTCTCCACGGTTGAAGACTTGTTCGGAGATTCCGTAGATAGCTGTCGAGAAAAGCACGCTTTCACCTCGAGGGACCAATCGGACACACAATCCGATATTGAATTCACCATAGATTGCTTCCGGCGTTTTTCAAGGTAGTTGTCGCGTTGACCGTGTTTTTTAAAAGCTCAGCGCCCAGTTGCAACCGGTAATCCCGTTGCGGACGATGAAGCGCAAGCCCAAACCCGGTTTACCCAGACTTTTCGATCGACCGAAGTACCGGCAGCGCAACGTCATTGAGCGGATGTTCGGCTGGCTGTAAGAGAACCGCCGCATCACAACGCGGTTTCGTCAAACTCGCGAAAAGCTT
The DNA here is from genome assembly GCF_058800905.1 of Pseudomonas sp. GW822-FHT04C11. Taxonomy (NCBI): domain Bacteria; kingdom Pseudomonadati; phylum Pseudomonadota; class Gammaproteobacteria; order Pseudomonadales; family Pseudomonadaceae; genus Pseudomonas; species Pseudomonas sp. GW822-FHT04C11. The sequence continues at coordinate 379,002 of NZ_JBXAMS010000004.1, forward strand.
TGCGGCAATGGTTTCGCTGGCCTGTTCCATGCGGCGCTTGCGACACTGTTTTTCGTACAAAACCTAGAGTGTGCTAACGGCATGGCAGATCGAGACTATAGTAGCTTGCTAGAGATTGGGTGAGGGATGTTGCTATGCCTTCGATCGAGTTGTCGTCACCGCAGAGCCTTCGCAAGCGGGTCATCTGGGCTGGGGCGTTGAATATCGGGTGTATGCTGGCTTCCCACGCCATGCGACTGGGCGGCAACCTGGTGATCACCCGCCTGCTGGTGCCGGAAATGTTCGGCGTGATGGCCATCGTCACCACCGTTTCGGTGCTACTGCTACTGCTTTCTGATGTTGGCCTGCGGCAGAACATTATCCAAAGCCCACGAGGCGACGACCCGCTGTTTCTCAATACCATGTGGACAGTGCAGATCGTCCGCGGTTTTGTGCTGTTTCTCCTGATGCAGCTGCTGGCCCTCTGTGCCTGGTTCGCGCAGCACCTTCAACTGTGGCCGGCGCACACCACCTATGCCGCTGCAGAGCTGCCGCTGGCGTTGGCACTAACCGGCTTTTTCGCGATTATTTACGGCTTCCAGTCGACCAAGGTCGATGTGGCCATCCGTACGTTTCAGCAGAAGAAGGTGGTGCTCGCGGAACTGATCACGCAGCTCGCCGGCCTGGTGGTGATGCTGGTGGCCGGCTACTTCACCCGCTCTATCTGGTCGCTGGTGGCGGCGAGCCTATTGGCCACCTTGGTCTACACTGTCCTCAGTCACCTGATGTTCCAGGGCCCGAACAACCGCCCGCAGTGGGACCCGGCGGCGCTCCGCGAGATGCTCGACTACGGCCGTTGGATACTGTTGTCGTCCGCGGTGGGGGTCCTGGCCATGCAGGGTGACCGGATCTGGTTCGGCGGCAGCATGTCGGTCATGGAACTGGGGGTTTATTCCATCGCCGTGAGCATCCTTGGAACCATCCAGTTGAGCCTGCAGCGGCTGGCCGGGGCGGTCGCTCTGCCGGCCCTCAGTGAAGCGGCGAGAAGTGGCGACAAGGAGCGGTTGCGCAACCTGTACTATCGCTTCAGGCTGTTGTTCGACCTAGTCTCGCTGTTCGCCTGCGGCTTCTTGCTGACCGCCAGCCCACTGATCATCGGCTGGTTATACGACGCACGTTATGCCGGCGCCGGCGGCATTATGGCTATCCTCTCGCTGTCCCTCTTTACCTTGCGCTTCACTCTGGCGCACCAGATCTGGCTGGCCCTCGGGCTGACCAAGTACCTGGCCATGGATAACATCATCCGGGTCATTTCACTGTTCATCCTGCTGCCGTTGCTTTTGGCCATCGGTGGGGTGACCTATGCGATCTGGGGTGTCGCCCTGCATACCTACTTGACGCTTTTCCTGATTTACAAGGTCAGTCGCCAACTGGGTCTTTTTGACCTGAGGCGCGAGCTTGCAGTGCTACCTGCTCTGGCGCTCGGAGCCTTGTTCGGGGCGTTGCTCGTCAGGCTCTTTGCCTGAGCCCGGGCTGGCCCTGTGTCGAATATCGTCGCTGTTCGTGCTTTGTGAATCTTCAGGGGTGGAAGTACGAAAATGTGAAGGGACTTGGTTGCAGGAGGCTCGACGTACCTGGCTCTGGGACAGTGCCACTAATGACGCTACTAGGCTGGGTCACATTGGACTGGGCAGTGCTGCTGGCGCTGCTAGTCTACCCATCGTAGGTGGTGCGTCTGGCGCGCCGTAACCGCAGTTCGGCGTGAGAGACCCCATGATCTATAGAGCGGTACTGAAAAGCACATGGCTTTCCTGCAACAGATTGAGCGCAGCACTCCCGCGGGGCTGGATCTGCATGTGATTCTGGATAACAGTTCGACCCACAAAGGGGAAGGAAGAGCTCACCTCGCTAGCCGCTTCAGGGACGAGCTGATTGGGCTGCGGCTAACGAGGGTGGCAATTTAACACTAGCCCACCTGACTTATCTCGCTCACCTTAACCACCCTACCAGCCTGCAGCTGAACAGCGGGCGAGGAATCATCATGCCTAAAGTACAGCGCGACTCTCATCATGGTGCGGGGCATGCCTCATGCAGACGCCAGATAGATTTGAGCAAGCCAACCACTTCACCCGTTAATCAGCATTGCAAAAAATGGGGTGACCATAGATTTCATTAAACCATTACACTCGGCGACTGAAAAAGGTCAACTGTTTCATTGGATCTCAGGCAACGTGATCGGTGTATATCACCAGAAACGGGAAGTCTTCTTCAGAGCTTTCCTAAAAAGCGAAGTAGCAGAAAACTATCGAGTTCTTCTCAGGTTTTTTGCTTTTAACCTCCTAAGCATAACCATTACCGACCGCAGGAGAGGCACCCTGTCAAAGATGGAAGGTTCATGCAGGTCCGTCCGCGAGGGCCTTTGATAGCCAAGATTCCAGGTAAAATAGTAAGCCAGAATCTCTTTGTTCTTTTGAATAAGCGTATTGAGAGCAGCGTCATAATGCATCGGACCTCCGTCAGGATGTCCCGGTGGCCGCTCCAGAACCTGGAATAAAAAATCCCTCAATTTCCCAAAGCATTTCCCGTTTACAGCATAGAAATGGGACAAATGTATTGGCCGGTCGACCACTTCCCAAGCAGGCAAGCTTGAGTTCCCTTCAAACGGATGCCCAAAATAGACGATGTCCCACTCCATACCTTCCAGAGACTCGATGGCCTGTCTCCCATATTGAGGAATGTGTCTGGAAAACTGTATGTCGTCCTCCATGATCAAGATATTTTTCAAATTCAGGCGCATTGCCTCTTCCAGCACCCCCAGATGACTCAAAAAGCAGCCTCTGGCCCCGACGCTCGGGAAGCCATTTCTCTCACTGGGCGTAACAGCCTCAAAAAAGCCTATTTTTTCATCATCAATTTGAAAGCCGTTACGAGCGAATTCTTCTACTGTTTCTAAACGGCGATCCTTTCTTGACGAGATATTGATGATTCTTGCTCGATCAAAATAGTCGATCACGTTCATCCGTCAGATCCTCAGCGCAGGCGATCAGGGCAGTTGGATTGCAGTATAGGTAAGCGATGACCAGCAGCCCGGCAAGCTGGGACGCAAACTCGGCGAGCACCACTTTCTTTTGCTGAAACGCGCGAACGGCCAAGTCGAGTTTCGTCGACTGGAACCCAAAGATGATCGCGGTAAAACCGGTAAAGGCCAACACCAGCGGCAACTCCGGTGCGGCATAGGTGGAATTGGCCGACCACAAATTGATGACTTGCGCAAACCAGGTGAAGCCCGCGATTAGAAGTATCGAAGCAAAAAGGACAACGCCACGCAGGATCTGCACGGTCCAGGCGGTATTGAGAAACACTGGATCGTCGCCACGCGGGCTCTGGATAATGTTCTGGCGCAAACCCATATCGGAAAGCAAGTGCAGAACCACCGAAACGGTGGTGGCGATGATCATTACGCCGAAAATTTCCGGCATCAGCAGACGGGCCATTACCAGGTTGCCGCCCAAGCGAATGGCTTGAGAGGCTACAAGCGCCCCCAGATTCCATGCCCCAGCAGATATCGCTCGCCTGCGAAGGCTCAACGATGGCGATAAATCAATTGGAGGCATGACATCAACCCCAAACTCAAATGGTACGCACGTTACTATAGCTACAATTGGTCATCTCACTAGCCGTTGCTCACCAATCCATGAGTTCAAGAATCCATGCCTGAGCACTTTCGCGCGTTAATCGTCATTCTAGTTTTAGCTGGCATCGTTTTTGCCCTGGCGCGTCGACCAGCAGTAGACCTGATCCCACACCACGACTTCACTCGTCGCCGCAATCTGTGGTTCGCATTGACGCTACTGGCCTTTGTCTCGCACAGTTTCTGGGTGTACGCGGGCATTGCCGCTATTATTTTGACCGTCGCACGACAACGCGAACGCAATCCTCTGGCACTGTTTTTCTTTCTGCTGTTTCTCATCCCGCCGGCCCCGGCAGAGATTCCCGGCTTCGGCCTGATCAACTATTTTTTTGCACTTAACCATATTCGTCTGCTCGCATTGTGTCTGTTGTTGCCGGCTTTTTTCATGCTACGCAGGCAAGCAAGCACACTGAGCTTCGGACGCACCTGGCCTGACAAACTGCTAGCGGCCTACCTCTTGCTGACGAGTCTGCTTTACCTGCGTAACACCACGCTGACCGACAACCTGCGCCAGACGCTCTACCTGTTCACAGACGTTTTTTTGCCTTACTACGTTGCCAGCAGGGCACTGAAGGAACTCAGCGACTTCAAGGATGCTCTGTTGGGATTTGTACTCGCCGCCATGGTGCTGGCGCTTATTGGTCTCGTCGAATTTGCCCGCCATTGGCTGCTGTACAACGCGCTGATTGTCGCCCTGGACATGCACTGGGGAATGTCCAGCTACCTGAATCGTGGTGATTCATTACGCGCCAGCGCCACCACCGGCCAGGCAATCGCACTGGGTTACGTCATTAGCGTGGCCATCGGCTTTTACCTGTTCTTGCGCGAGAGCGTACGCAGCCGATTGCAGCAATGCCTCGGCGCGCTCTTACTGGCTGGCGGTCTGTTTGCACCGGTGTCGCGTGGCCCCTGGATTGGCGCAGCCGTCATGATCACCGTGTTCATCGCCACCGGCCGTAAAGCTGTCAAACGCCTGATGCTTCTGGCAATCGCCGGAGCCCTCGCCCTTCCCCTGCTGGCCATCGTGCCTGGCGGGCAAAAATTCCTGGATCTGCTACCGTTCATCGGTACGGTAGACGTAGAGAACATCACGTACCGGCAGCGCTTGATTGACAACTCAGTGATCGTCATCCAGCGCAACCCTTGGTTGGGCTCTTTCGATTACCGCAACACTCCTGAGATGCAGTCCATGATTCAGGGCGAGGGCGTCATCGATATTGTGAATACCTATATCGCCCTGGCGCTGGACATCGGCCTGATCGGATTGACGCTATTCGTGGTTTTTTTCGCCACTGTGCTGCTCGGCATTCATACGGCAATACGCTCGTTCCCCAACAAAGACGATGAGGCGCGCCGACTCGGACGTGCGCTGTTGGCGGTACTGGCCGGGATACTGGTGACCATCTTTACCGTTAGCAGTATCACGGTGATCCCCGTGGTGTATTGGTCGGTGGCCGGACTGGGTGTGGCCTATGCTCAGATGGTGCGCAGGCTCAAGCGCACTGAGACTGCAAGCAGTGCGAGCGCCAACCTTCAACTCCGGTAACGCTCATGACGTCTTTTTTTCACCGCACCCATATGCTGCTAGTGGTTCTCCTGCCCCTTGCTATTTGGCCGTTTAGCACCTGGGCGTCGGACTGGGTCTCCAGCGTGGATGAGCGCAGTGGCCTGCCAATGCTGGCGCGCGGTGGCAACCCTGTAGTTTCTTCTTCATTCGCCTTCTGGGGGAGCCACTGGGAATGGGCGGATTTGCCGACCGCGTTCAAGGTGAACTCCCCTTATAGCTACTCCCTTGCAGGCAAGAACAAAAACCTGGATTTCGACGTAAGTGCGCAGATTCAGAAGGAAGACGAGCAAAAGTTAACCTGGAACATTGCCCTGGATGCACACAGCATGATGCCGGACGTGATGGGCGGAGGCATCGTCTTCAAGTTCGATCCTGCCCTTTACAATGGAGAAATGGGTGAGCCGGCTTTGCTACCCGACAACCGCGGCTGGTCCTGGGGGAATACACAAAGCCGACGCATCGAGATGCGTTTTGAGCCTGCACTGGCAAGTGTGTACTTTGAACCGGGTGATAAATCTCAGGTGCGTGCTTTTTTTTACAAGAACACGATCAAACCCGGCCGCCAAAATTTCAAAGCCACCTTGAGCCTATCTGGCGATGTGGTACTCGGTCCGACCACAACCGAGCGCTTCGGGCTGGCGGACACAAGGAGCTGGCCGAGTGACGCGCTCGACTGGAAAACCTCGCCGGTCGATCTGTCCTTTCTTAACGCTCACGAAAAACCTGCAGGTAAGCGCGGCTTCGTCAAAGTATCCGGCGAGCAACTGCTATTCGCGGACAACACCCCGGCGCGCTTCTGGGGCACTAACCTGGCGGCCTATACGCTGTTTCTTACGCCAGACGATGCAATCAAGCAGCAGGCCAAACGCCTGTCGGCACTCGGGTTCAATCTCGTACGACTGCACCACCATGACTCCCCATGGGTCATCCCAAACATCTTTCTCGACAGACACCTCACACGTGACACCCAGCAACTAAGCCCGGATTCGCTGAAAAAAATTGACTGGTGGATCAAGTGCCTCAAAGACGAGGGCATTTATGTATGGCTCGATATGCACGTCGAGCGAGCCCTCACGGCAAACGACAACATCTATGGCTTCGACGAAATGCCAAAAGATGACAGGAACGACGCCGGCCTCAAGGGCTATGCGTATGTAAATATCACTATTCAGCAGGCGATGAAGCGCTTTGCCCAAGCCTATTTGACCCATGTAAACACCTACACCGGACTCGCCTACAAAGACGATCCGGCGATCGCCGCCGTACTGATTACCAACGAAAACGATGTCACCCAGCACTTTGGCAACGCCCTATTACCAGACAAACGAGTGCCAAAGCACAACCGGATCTACATGGCCGAGGCCAAGGCCTTTGCGAACCAGCACAATCTATCCGCAAGCCAGACCTGGCGCTCCTGGGAGCCCGGCCCTGCCAAGCTGTTCCTTAACGATTTGGAGCGACGTTTCAACGTAGACATGATTCAACACCTACGTGAATCAGGAGTGAAGGTACCCATCGCCACGACCAGTACCTGGGGTGGTAATGGCCTTAACGCCCTACCGGCCCTTACCGCTGGCGACCTGATCGACGTCCATAGCTACGGTGGCTCTGGGCAGCTAGAGAAAAACCCGATCACCAGTGACGGTTTACTGCACTGGATTGCCGCCGGCCAAGTCATAGGCAAACCCCTGACCGTCACCGAGTGGAACACTGAACCCTTCCCGACACCCGACCGCCACTCGCTGCCACTCTATATGGCTGGCACCGCCAGCCACCAAGGCTGGGACGCACTGATCCACTACGCCTACAGCCAGGAGCCGCTAACCGGCGAATGGATGAGTGCCAGCAACTGGCACGCCTATAACGACCCTGCCCTGCTGGCCACCCTGCCCGCCGCCGCCTTGCTTTACCGCCGAGGCGACGTTCGCGAAGCAATGACGACCTATGTCTTCGCGCCGACGCCAAGCACGCTATTCAACCAACCCATCACACCGACCAACGCTGTTCTACTGCGTACCGCCATGGAGAAAGGCAAACTGCAGATCGCCATGCCACAGACGCCAGAATTACCTTGGTTGCAGCAGAGCATTATCTCGAGCAATGCCCAGGTGTTTCATGACGCCAATCAGTCGCTGCTGGACGCCAATGCCAGCGAGTCCACGACAGACACTGGCGAGTTAAAGCACAACTGGAAACAAGGCATCTACACCATCAATACGCCACGCACCCAAGCAGCAACCGGCTGGATCGGCGGCGAATCGATCAGCCTTGGCAACATCCAGGTTCAAGTGAAGACCGCTAATGCCAGTGTGGTGGTGCAAAGCCTGGACAGCGCGCCTATCGGCCGATCGCAAGACTTACTGATTTCACTGGGTACCCGTGCCATCCCCAAAGACGACAACAAAACACCTTTTTATGTCGAGCCCCTCGAAGGCACCCTGACAATCCAGGCACCGCAAGGCTTGACACTTTTCACCCACGGCATTCTTGCGCAAATGAAGGAGCTGCCCGCCACCTACCTTGATGGACGCTATACGATCAAGTTCGACGGCCAGCAGATGTCCAATTGGTTATTTTTGAAAAAAAGCGTTCTGCAAGCTACAACTTCAGGTGACGCACAGACAAAACTTGCCGAAACAGCACCATCAAGCACGCCGGCAAGCCAATAACTAACCCGTCTATTTAAAACAGGGTCAGGCCGATCGCGCTGACGCTCCAATCTGCGCTTACACAGCAACAGTTTCGGGGAGATCAGGATGAAATTTTTGGTTGTTGGTGGCGCAGGCTATATCGGCTCGCATATGGTCAAGCAACTACTGCGTGCAGGTCACGAACCGGTGGTGGCAGACAACTTTTCAACGGGCCATCGCGGCGCATTGATGGGCGGGAGATTGGTCGAACTGGACATCGCCGACGCACAAGCCCTGGACGTCTTGTTTGCGGGACAGCACTTTGATGCCGTGTTCCACTTCGCCTCATTTACACAAGTGGGCGAATCCGTCACTGAACCTGCCAAGTATTACCAAAACAACCTGGCTGGAACCCTTACGCTGCTACAAGCCGTGGTTCGTGCCGGGGTTAAAAACTTCATTTTTTCCTCGAGCGCAGCCATCTATGGCGACCCGGTGTATGTACCTATCGACGAAGAGCATCCCAAGGCCGCGATCAACCCTTATGGTCGAAGCAAGTGGATGGTGGAGCAGATGCTTGAAGATTTCGACCGTGCATACGGACTCAAGTCGGTCTGCCTGCGCTACTTCAACGCCGCCGGAGCAGACCCTGAAGGACAGTTAGGTGAACGCCGTGAACCGGAAACCCACCTGCTTCCACTGATACTGCAAGCGGCCTCCGGTCGGCGCACAACCATCACCGTCTATGGCCGTGACTACGACACACCTGACGGCACTTGCATTCGCGACTACATCCACGTTGTCGACCTCGTTGCAGCTCATGCACTTGCCGTGAATTATTTACTGGCAGGTGGTGCAAGCACGGCTTTGAACCTCGGAAACGGTCAAGGTTTCTCAGTACAACAAGTCATAGACACTGCACGCGCCGTGACCGGCCAGGGTATCTCCGTGAGCGAAGCGCCACGCCGCGTCGGCGATCCGCCACGCCTTGTGGCCGATCCCCGCATGGCCAATACATTACTTGGCTGGCAACCGCAATATGCCTCACTTGAACAGATAGTGGCGCACGCCTGGAGCTGGGAGCAGAAGTACCCTTGGCACTGAAAGTCGGCGCTGGCGCATAACGCCGAACGCCTAAGGGTGACGCTCTAGGCTCTATACGAAAACTGCCTGCGCGACGATCATGCTGCGTTAAAAACAGGCTCGGAATGCTCATTTAGTGGACTAAACTCCGCTTCCTCGCCTGTTTTTGCCTTGCCTGATCGCCGCTCGGCGAGTTTTCGTACAGAGCCTAGTAGTAAGAGCGACTTGGGCGCTCGGCTTTGTTTAGTACCGTGCCAATAAGATTGGCTGTCCCCAGATGATAAAGGCTTTCCTCGATCTCTTTCTTGCTGTTCATGCCGTTGGCGACCACCAGCAGGACGCAGTCGAATTTAGGCAAGACGGTAATAGCATCGTCCGAACTCAACAACGGCGGCAAGTCGAAAATCACGATACGCGAGTCGTAGCGCTCGCGCAGATCAGTAATCAAATCGCTCACTGTAGGCGATGACAGCACCTCGGTGGAGAGAGGGATCGGCTCTCGCGTCGGCAGGACTACAAAGCGCGGCAAGGTCGGGTTGACCAGAACCTCTTGCAGTTCCGCTTCATTGTCCAGCAATTCATTGAGCGATTTCTCCATCGGCAGACCCAGGCAGGCACCCACCATCGGACGACGCAAGTCGAAATCCACCAGTAGCGCCGTCTTGGTGGTGTGATGGGCGATGCTCATTGCCAGGTTGATAGCCACTACAGTCTTGCCTGCATCCGGAGTTGGCGAGGTGATAGCAAGCGTGCGCCAACCATTTTCTTCCATGACTTTCAGAACTTGCGTACGCAGCAGATCGAAAGCCCCCCCCATATTCGAATTCTTGTTGTACGCCACAATGCGATTGCGCTCGAGATGATCTGGCCGCAGCGGTACAACTTTGGTTTGCACATAACTCAGCGCATTCAGACCAGCAGACTGCCCGGTCACTGTCATGGCTTTTGGCATTGTCACGAGACTTGACGAAGGCTGTTGCTCGGAATTCTCGGTATCGGGCTTGATTATTTCCATGGCTATATTCCTTATGCAAACCGGCCCAGAGTTTTAAACATCAGAAGGTCCAGAGGCATGTAGAAGAAGTGCAGGAACACCAAAAAAAGCACGATTATCACGACTCCACTGACGATCAATCGCGTTCGCCACTGCTTACGGCGTGCCAGTTCCGCTCTGGTGTATATGTAGGGAATCGCAACCAATATGCGTCTACCCAGCACACTGGCCAAGGCTTCAGCTCCGCGCACGCGCTGGTTCAGCATCTCAAGGACCATCACCAATGCGCCAGCGCCCACCGGAGCGAGAACAAAGCCCATGGCAACCACTTTTTTACGGTTCGGCCGTATCGGCTTTTCAGGCATCAATGGCGATTCCAGAAGAACAAAACGCTCGGCTTTGTTTTCCTGCTCCAGGCTTTCGGAAATTTTCGCACTCATTTCCTTGGTGCGTATTTCCTCGTATTTCTTTTTAGCGTTTTCATAGTCACGCATCAGTGTGACCAAGCCGCGCTCGACTTGCGGCGTCTCAAGAATTTGCGCCTCGTAGTCGGCTATTTTTTTGAGTATTTCCTGCTTTTGATCGGCCAGCGACTTGATACGTGTTTCTGCGGCAGCAATCCGGGCCTGAGCCTTGGCAAGGTCCAGATTGACTGAAGCCGCTGCACCACCAGCACCTTTGGTAGCCTCAAGTGCAGCAATTTTGCGTTTGACGGCACGCACATCGGGGTGGGCTTCGGTATACAGCGACAGTAACCGGGTGTACTCCGCCTTCAGGCTTCCCAGATCTTGCTGTTTATCAACCGCCGCGCCGGGCGATCCATGCTTGGTCGCTGCTGCGGAAAGCTCCAACTCATTGAAGCGCAACTCCTCACGGGCAGTTTTGTAGTCACGGTCGACCTCTTTAAGCTCGGTTTCGGCGCGTGACAACATATTCATGCGCAACTCCTGATGCTCGGGAAGCGCGTTGCTGTGCGCTTGCTTGAAGTCTGCCAAGCGGTTTTCCAGGGCTTCCAGTTCGACCCTGAGCTTGTCCGCCTCCTGCGTCAGAAACTCCGTTGTTTCACTGGCGCGCTCGGTGCGCTGCTTGATGTTTTCATCCAGAAACAGCGTCACCAGTTCGTTGGCCACTTTGTTGGCAATCTCTGGCTGCCGGTGCTCAAAGGCAAGACGGAAAGCAATTGTCACTTCTCCGCGCCCCTTAACGACAGCACTGACCAAGGAGACTGTAATCGCATTGCGCATTTCATCGATTTTCTCGGAAAGGCTCAACTGCCTGCTTTGCGAAGCAAAAAGATTGTACTTGTCGATGATCGCTTCCAGATGCTCACGGGTCATCACGCGCTGGCGAATGACTTCGATGCGCTCATCGGCAAAGGTATTGTTGTTCCCCGCCACCAGGTCTGGCGAAATCTGCTGAGACTCGACCAGAATAGTGCCAGATGACTCGTAGATGGGCGGGATAGAGATCGCGACCACTACGCTCAGGCCGAGTATTACCGCGAAACTCAGGATCAACAGCAAGGCATGGTGCTTGATGACAGCAATGTAGTCGTTGACCGACATTTCGTATTCAGAGGTCATATGTATCACCCAGCTGAATTTCAGAAGTTGGGGTGACTATAGGTCAAGGTCAACCCGACGACGTTTGCGGTGGCATCCGGCAAGCCATCTTGCTGGAGTTCTTTGTACATGAAGGATAGGCGCGCCACCCAGAAAGGCGAGAGTTCCCGGCTAAACCAGACACCGACATTGCGCAGGGTATTAGGCGCCAGCCCTTTGGTTTTTTGCCATGAGGTATCAAAACCGGTACGGCTGGTGTCGTCGAGGGCATAACTCCATGTACCGCTCAGGTTATCAACCTCGACAAAACCGCCGTCGCCGCTGGCGACAGTACTACGACTGGCGCCGATACTTGTATCCACACGCTCACCGGTATAGTGCAACGAAAAACCGCCTTGGCCACGGGGGCGGCTGTTCGAGCCAGAGACTTGATTGACACCTGCGTAAAGCGACCCCTTGAGCCGCTCGGAGATCTCAACGTTCAAGCCGACAGTGGGGGTGTAACTGTTTGAGGAAGGCACCGCAGATCCCTGCTGCGGCTCATAACGCTTCACGCCAAAACGCGTGAATAGCTCCACACGCTCGCTCCATGCGTAGTTCAAGCCTAGGCGGTTCGAAAGCTCGTCATAGTTGGTCAGTGTATTAATGTCGTAAGTGACATGTGTGTAGTCGGTTTCGTTAACCAAGGTAGTTCGCTCACTGAGAGCGGTACTCCAGTTGCCGCCGAACGAGGTTAGCTTTTGCGTACCATCGGTGGTGGCAATCACGCCGGTCGCTTGAACCGCAGTGGAAAGCGTTGAACTCTCAATATACTTCGCCGTGAGTCCAAAACCACCCGTCTCGGTCTCGCGCTGCCACCCTAACTGCACGTTGGGGTCTTCGCGGTCCGAAACGATGGACGTATCAGACGAACGCACCAGATTCATACCAAGACCGAACCGCCACTGATCCCGGTCTGAAGTACCGACAAGCGTGTAATCGGGGGCGATGATCGTACGAGTCACACCCTTCTTGTTTTCCGTAACAAGCACCGGGTTGCTGTTGTACTCGACAGTCGAAGGCACAACGATAGCCGATTGCCAAGTGGCAGCATAGGCCACACCGGAGCACGGCAAGATCAAGATAGCCGTCGCAACTCCAGCCGTTCGCAGCACGGGCAAGATAATCCTTAGTGCTTCGCGCAAGGCTAAGGCACGACCAGCGTATCGCCGGCCTGGAGTTGAATATTGGTGGACATGTCATCCCCGGACATCAAATCGCTGTAATGGACGGGCAGGATCTCTTGTTTAGCCCCATTGCGGCGCACGACCTTGATGCCAGCCTTGTCGGCGAATTTGTCGAGCCCGCCCGACATGCTCAATACTTGCAGCACTGCAGTTGGACCTGACATCTGCACGGTGCCGGGCTTCAGCACCTTACCCTGCACATAGACGAGATTGCCTGCGGTGCTCGTGATGACAACGCTCACGTTCGGATCGGGTATGAACTCCTTAAGCCTGGCAGCGACTTTCTTTGCGACGGCAGTGGCATCAAGCCCAGCAACATCGACTTGTCCTGCCAGCGGGAAGGTAATGCTGCCATCAGGAAGTACGTGCACCTCCTGTTTCAGCTTCTCTTCGCCCCAAACGGAAATCGAAATGACGTCACCTGGACTTAGCAGATAAGCCGCGGCTTTTTCGTCGGCACTGGTAATGCTGGGCCAGACCACCAGCGCGCAGAGCACAGGCAATAACAAACGCAACATAAGGATCCCTCCGACCAAGTAGCATGCACAGAGATTCACAAAAAAACGGGGCGAAAACACTCCCTCTCCTTTGACGCCAAAGAAACGATCAAACAGCAATCGCCTCGAGCTTCCTGGCGGCCAATTTTCGCCTAAACCAAACATCAGACCGAAGAACATCCCGGCAATCATCCCGACGTTTCCCGGTACTCGTTCTTGAGCGTAGACCACAATGGCGAGAACGCCGAAGCCAGGATGAAGCCGATCACCACGCTCAGCACACGGGTCCAGAACAGGTCCACATGAGGCAGCAATAGCGTGAACGTCGCCACGCCGAGGATCGAGCCCCCCTCCCCGCCCAAGGGCGAGTACGCGTGGTCGTGCTGGAACTTGACGGGCGTTGCATCAGCTATCGTCTAGGCTTGCTGGAACAGGGTCGGCTCTAACGACTACAACCTGGCGTTCCTGCCGCAATATGCCGGTCTGGGCAACGTCCGAGTGCTGCTTGATGAGTGGATTCGCTGGGGTCTGGACGAGGGCTGGCAGCACATCAAACCGAGGCTGCAACAGTGGCAAGCCAAACGTGCGGCAGCTGTCGCACGTTTGACCCGCTCCCCCTTCGTGACCGGCGTCGATAAGAACATCGCGCCCACTGCACATCCCATGGAGGACGAACATGCCTCGCCAAGTCATAGTCAACGCTGACGATTTCGGTCTCAGCCTGAACGAAAACGCCGTCATCCTGCGGGCCTTCCAGGCCGGGGTGATCAGCTCCGCTACCGTCATGGCCAACATGCCCGCCTTCACCGCAGCCTGTGAGCTGGCGCAACAGCCACTGCTCAAGGGCCGCGTCGGCCTGCACTTCAACCTCACGTACGGTCGGCCCCTCAGCCGGGCGATTCTCGAGCTGCCAACCTTTTGCGACACGGCTGGCGAGTTCGACCTGAACCTGCCCCGCCACCGCCTGTGGCTCAGCCGCCAGCAACACGATGCCGTGCTGAAGGAGCTTGAAGCGCAATGGCAGCACTGCCTGGACAATGGCCTGCAGCCCAGCCATCTCGATTCCCACCAGCACGTTCACACTATCTGGCCGATCGGTGAGATCGTCGCGCGTTTTGCTGCCCGCCAAGGAGTCCCCGTTCGCCTGACGCGCAATCTGGGGCACAACCTCAGCCTGGCCAAACGAGTATTCAAGAGCTTGCTCAACCGGCGTTTACAGCGCCTCGCCGGTGCCACGGCGGACTACGTCTGTACCCCGGTGGACTTGCGCAACGCCAGGCCACCGGCAGACGGACTACTGGAAATCGTTGCCCATCCGACGATGCTCGGCAGCGACTTTGGCGACGCCTATCTGTATCAGGGTGAGTCCTTGAGCAAGTTGCTCGACAACCGCCTGCCGGGCATTCCACGGGTTTGCTATAACGTGCTGGCGCGCACACGACCCGCAGCGGCCACGACGACATTGGATTAGCACAACGATGACAGCACAATGCCCGGGACTGGCCACGGGCATTGTGCAAAAGGCAGATGGCTCAGGGTTTAAGCGGCCATTCCTGGTCAAGATCCGAAAGGCTTTTACCGTCGTCCGGATGCTTCCACGTCGGATCGGGTGGATTCTCTTCCGGGGTCGCTTCTTCTGGCTTTTCCTCTTCAAAATCTTCGTACTGTTCACGTTTCTTTTCGGTTGCCATAAGCCCTCCTCCTGAGGTTTGCGTTCAATTTCAGGATAGAACAAAGCCACTGCTTTGCTACCGACCAACCGTCTGTATTGCACTGTGTACAGCAACCTTGGCGATTTTCGCCTCTTCCAGCAGCCCCTGAATCACCTGCTCTTGTTCGGCGTAATCACCTTCTCCGAAATGGCTGTAGCGCAAGCCTGCCTCTGGCAGGCGCCAGCAAGCTCTGAATGTCTTTCTGCGAAGGCAGAACCTGACTCAGCGCTTGTTACCCTCCAGGCTGTTTGGTAGTCGTGAGATAGACTAAGCAGCGGGTATCGGAGGGCAGGAGTGACAGCTGTGGCGCGACTCTGATGGATTCGCTGATAACGGCCGCGGCGCGTGCGCTCGCTGCGGGTGATCCACTCGGCGCACTGAACCGGGTGGCCTTGCGCGACGATGCGCCGGCACTCGCGTTACGCGGCATCGCCATGGCGCAGCTCGGCGAACTGGTTCGCGCGAAGGCTCTGTTGCGCAGTGCGGCACGTGCCTTCGGCCCGAAAGAGGCCTTGGCCCGTGCGCGGTGCGTGGTCGCCGAGGCCGAGATTGCGCTCGCTTCGCGCGACCTTGGCTGGCCTGCGAAAGCACTCGATGCAGCACGGACGACACTCGAAGAACACGGTGACCGGGTGAACGCCGCGCATGCCCGGTATCTCGAGATCCGGCGCTTGCTGCTGATCGGTCACCTCGACGAAGCCGAGCACAGGCTCGCCGAACTCGACCCCACGCCTTTACCGCCTGCATCGAGGGCCGTCCACGAATTGGTCGTGGCGGGGATCGCGATGCGCCGCCTCCAGGCGAAGACGGCACGGACAGCGCTCACTCGGGCCGAGCATGCCGCACGCCACGCCGGTATCCCTGCGCTGACAGCCGAGGTCGACAGCGCACGCCTCGTCCTCGATACACCCGCGGCGCGCCTGATTACCGGTGGTAAAGAACGGCTCCTGCTGCTTGAGGACGTTGAAGCGCTACTGACGTCAAAGGCGCTTGTCGTGGACGCCTGCCGTCATCTCGTGCGTGACGCACGCGCGCAAGTCTCGCTCGCAAGGCGTCCGGTGTTGTTCGCGCTCGCCCGGGCGCTGGGCGAAGCGTGGCCCGCCGACGTACCGAGGGAAACGCTTATCGCCCGAGCCTTCCGATTGAAGCTTGACGATGAGTCGCATCGCGCGCGATTGCGCGTCGAGGTCGGGCGACTTCGCGCGGCGCTGCGGACAGTGGCAGGCGTGACCGCAACAAAGCGCGGGTTTGCACTGTTGCCACGCAGCGCAGCGGGAGTCGTCGTGCTGGCGCGCCCCGTCGAAGAGAAGCAGGCGGCAGTGCTCGCCTTTCTCGCCGACGGTGAGTCGTGGTCGAGTTCGGCGCTGGCGCTGGCGCTTGGCGCCAGCCAGCGCACCGTACAGCGGGCACTCGACTCGCTGGCGGCGGCCGGCAAGGTCCAGTGGTTTGGTCGCGGGCGAGCGCGTCGCTGGATGACCCCGTCGGTGCCGGGTTTCGCGACGTCATTGTTACTCCCTGCTCCACTTCCAAGTGACTAGGATCACTCCACGACCAAACCACAAGGGTGGAAGACATGAAACACTCAGCAGCCGAAATTATCCGCGAATATGGACCCTTTCCGGGTGTCGACCATGTGCATGGGGTCACCTATGACGGTCAGCAGGTCTGGTTCGCTTGCGGAGACAAACTGAACGCCCTCGATCCGGCGAGCGGGAATACCCTGCGCTCGATCGATGTCGCCGCGCATGCCGGCACGGCCTTCGACGGTCAGCATCTGTTTCAGATCGCCGAGGATCGCATCCAGAAGATCGACCCGAAAACCGGTCGTGTGCTCGCCACGATTCCCGCGCCTGGTGGCAGCGACTCTGGGCTCACATGGGCCGAAGGTACGCTCTGGGTGGGCGAGTATCGGGACCGGAAAATTCATCAGATCGATCCCCAGACCGGGGCGATTCTGCGCACCATCGAGTCCAACCGATTCGTCACTGGCGTCACCTGGGTCGATGGAGAACTCTGGCACGGCACCTGGGAAGGTGAAGAAAGCGAATTGAGGCATGTCGATCCTCAAACGGGTGAGGTTCTGGAGAGCCTCAAAATGCCGTCTGGAGTCGGTGTATCAGGGCTCGAGTCGGATGGCGCCAATCAGTTCTTCTGCGGAGGCGGAAACAGCGGCAAGGTAAGAGTGGTTCGCCGACCTGAATGAGACGCTGCGATCGACAGCAGACGGCGCCACTGCAAATCAGTAACTATGCTTGGTTGTGTTGTCGGGCCCTGATAATACATCGCGGAAGGAGGCGTTTGAGATGCAACTCATCACGTTGAAAATCGATAAGCCGGAAGCGACGAACTTCATTTTTGGGCAGACGCACTTCATCAAGTCCGTCGAGGACATTCATGAAGCATTAGTCAGCAGCGTGCCAGGCATCACGTTTGGCCTGGCCTTTTGTGAAGCCTCCGGCAAATGCCTGGTGCGCTGGTCCGGCACCGACAGCGCCATGATCGAACTGGCCCAAAAAAACGCAAAAGCCATCGCCGCAGGCCATAGCTTCATCATTTTCCTCGGCGATGGTTTCTATCCGCTCAACGTGTTGAACATCCTCAAAATGGTGCCTGAGGTGTGCCATATCTTTTGTGCGACGGCCAACCCAACGGAAGTCATTCTCGCTGAAACCGAACAAGGCCGAGCGATCCTCGGTGTAGTGGATGGTTTTTGCGCCAAGGACGTTGAAGGAGACGAAGACATCCTGTGGCGCAAAAACCTGTTGCGACAGATCGGTTACAAGCTCTGAGCTGAAGCGCCGACAATGTGTGGCGCCGTGACCGCGCTGCAAGCGAAACACTTCCATGCAGGGTGCAGCCACGGTCACTCAGCGCCTCAACGAATCAGCATCGCTGCGGCAGCCGCCACCATGATCGCCGCCGCACCGCGGAACAGCCGCTGTTGCGCTCGCAGGCTCGACAGCAGGTGCCGGATGCGCACCGCGCCAACAATGAACAGCGCACCGACGCCCAGCAGAACCAGAATGGTCAGTGGCACCAGCATCAGCCCCCAGGTCTGTAACGAGACCGTCTCAAGGTTGATCACCAGCGGCAACAACGCCAGGTAGAAGGCAATGGTTTTCGGGTTGCCCAGGGTAATGGTCAGGCCGGATATCGCCGCTGACAGCAGCTCCTTCTTCTTCACCGGCTTGCCGACTTCAATCGCCTGATGGTTGGCGAACCAGAACTGCCAGGCCAGATAGCACAGGTACAGTGCCGCCGCCCAGCGTACCAGCTGGAACAATGCATTGAAGTGCTCGGCGATCATCGCCAGGCCAAAGACGGCAAATGACAGGTAGGTCAGATCGCCGAGGATCAGCCCAAACAGCAGACAAAATCCCGACAACGCGCCACCGCTGACGCTCCGCGCCACCAGCGCCGCCATGCCAGGGCCGGGAATGGCGGCAGCGATACCCAGCGCTGCCGAATAGGTAAGTACTTGCGTCAAATCGAGCATGTCGTGCTCCTCAGGTCATTTATTATTGTCTTGCTCGACGCTTTCCGCTTCCGGCAAGCAAGGTTATCTATGGCACTGCCGGATAAAACAGACTTTCTACCCAAGTAAAAAATTCGAATACGCCTTGACATAACGGAGTATGTTTTTAATACGCCGCAAGCCGAATATCATTCAACTCCCCGCTGCAGATACCCCCCTTCTCAAACACTGCATGTTATTGATGAACTGTACGTGCCAACTCCAGAATCTCAGGTTGAACAAAACGTACACTACAACCGCCTTGTCATTTGAACAGCGAAAGATTACCGGTCAACTTGCTGATTTTTTTCTTCGGCCCGATCAAGCCGATGGCAACCAACTCTATGGCTGAACTGTCGGCCTCGGAGATACGCGCCTCATACTCCTGATACGTCTTGCAGGATTGCGCCAGGGCGCTGAATGGCATGATGTGAAATTCATCATCCGCCAGCGCTTTTTCTTGAAGTTCCTGCAAATACTCATTGGTGGACAGCAGAATCGGCAACGGTGCGTAGATGACGCCGGGGTAATTAACATTGTCACGGCTTTGCATGTCAGGTCCGACCAGACCTTCTACCGAGCGCCCCAGGCTGACACCGATAACGCTGACGGCATTGGCCGCATGTCCCAGCCCCAGTGCTTTGTCGACGACAATCACGCATTTGTGAACGGCAGCATCAAAATTCATTGAATCCTCCACGACGGTCAATAAGCCTTCAGTTCTTCAAGTTTTGTCACACCGAAGTCAGCCCAACCATCGAGCAACCCGACTAACTTCGTAGTGTCACTGCCACTATCAATAGCCACTACCTGCCAAGATGAAGAATCCTTTATCACCCTGCAATCGCGCCCTCCGAAAAAGGAAGCGACCAACTGTGGTTTATGTATTCAACGACGCGTCCGGCATCGGTTTATGCATAGAGGCTAAAGCGTGGCAACTTCAACGTTAGAAGTTGAAAAAATCTTATCCCCTTTAGCCGGGGAAAAAATTTCTATTTTAATTGCCCGGCCGATGCGTTCTGGTAGGATCTACCTCTTTATCACAGGGACGCGGAATTTATGACCGATCAGACGCTAAATCTGACAGATGTCAAAATCCTTACAGCCTTGCAACAGGACGGCAGGATCACCAACCAGACCTTGGCCGACCATATCGGCATGTCTGCCTCGCCCTGCTGGCGCAGGGTCCGGCAGCTGGAAGAACACCGCTATATTCAAGGCTACAGGGCGGTACTCGACCGACGCAGGATCGGGCTGGGAGTGATGGTGTTCATCCGGGTCAGTATCGACCATCACAGCGCAGCCGAGGCCCGGAAGTTCGAGCAGGAAGTGATGCAGCTGGAGGATGTGGTGGCGTGCTACAGCATCGGTGGTGACGCTGACTTCCTGTTGCAGGTAGTGGCACGCGATCTCGACTCGTTTGCCGACTTCGCGATGTCGGTCATCCGACAGTTGCCCGGCATCAAGGAGATGCAGAGCATGTTCGTGCTCAAGGAGATCAAGCCGTTCGTGTCGTTCCCGGTCAAGCGCTCCCAAGAAGCCTGAGGAGACCTTTCAAGCCGTCAGTTAGCCAGAAACTCGCGCACCAGCACTCACCCTATCACCAAGGTAAAGGGCAGCCCTGTGTTACGCGCATGAATCTAAAAACCAACAGAGCCCAGCACCAGACTGGGCTTTGTCACGTCAGGAAAGACGTCTTGCTTGCCCTGTAATTTCGAGGCGCACAGCAACTCCCAGAAACGACAAAATCCTACACTAGACTAGACTCTGCCTACACACCACGGATGGATCTCCCAATGAAACCAGTCTACCTGGCACTCACTGCGTGTTTGATCTTTCAGCCCGCGTTCGCAAGATCTGGTACTGATCCTCAAGTCGTAAACCCTGACGAGTCGCAACTGATCGAGCATGGCTCGTACATCAATAGCGACGGAAAAACCGTACACAGCCCCGCCCATACAAAATCAAATCGTGCACCCGAGGGTGCAACCGCCAAGTGCCGCGACAACACCTACAGTTTTAGCCAGCACCGCCGTGGCACCTGCTCCCGCCACGGCGGTGTGATGGCTTGGCTATAAACCATTGCTGAACGTCATCTCCCGTCTCCAGAGCCGCTATCGAGACAGCACAAAAGAACCGATCCCAAACGACCCTATTCATAGAAGACCTCGCGATGAGTGGTCAGGGTTGACGTAGCATCCGTCGCACCTTTTTCAGCTCAATTCGCTTTCCCGGATCAGTTTCTTATTAATCTTCCCGACACTGGTTTTAGGAATTTCGGTGACGAACTTGAACTGCTTGGGGATCGCCCATTTGTTGATGCGGCCACGCTCGACAAACCCTTGCAGATGCACCTCCAGGATCTTGCGGTCGAGATATTGCCCAGGCGCGCACACCACCAGCGCCATCGGTCGTTCACCCCATTGCTCATCGGCAATGCCCACGACCGCGACTGACATGACGGCCGAGTGTTCGCTGATCAGGCTCTCCAGCTCCAGAGAGCTGATCCACTCCCCTCCCGTCTTGATGACGTCCTTGATTCGATCCTTGATTTCCACCCCGCCCAAGGCGTCGATAGAAGCGATGTCACCGGTGTGCATCCAACCGTCGCGCCACAACTCGGCGCCCTTTTCGGGCGCCTTCCAATAACCTTGAGTCAGCCAGGGTGCACGGACCACGATCTCGCCCACGGACTCTCCGTCATGAGGCATATCATTGCCGTTGGCATCGACGATTTTAAGATCAACCATCGGCACAGGTGTCCCGGTTTTGATGCGAATGGCCAACTGGGATTGTGTGGGCAGTTGCAGCTCCTCATCGCGCAGGTATGTCGTGCAGAGTAGCGGGCAGGTTTCCGACATGCCGTAGCCACTGTGTACGCGAATGCCTCTGGCGCTCGCTTCGCTGGCAATGCCCAGCGTCAGGGCGCTGCCCCCCAGGAGCATTTTCCAGCCATCGAAACGGGCTTGTGCCGCTTCCTCGCAGCCCAGGATCATTTGCAACAGGGTCGGCACACAATGGGAAAACGTGACGCTCTCTTCTCGGTACAGCCTGACCAGGCGGTTGGGCTCATAACGACCGGGGTACACCTGCTTGAGTCCCATCAGGGTGGCAACATAGGGCACACCCCAGGCATGCACGTGAAACATCGGGGTGATGGGCATGTAGACATCATCGGAACGCAGCAGCGGCAGACCTTGATAGACACCCAGCGTGCCCACGGCATTCAAGGTGTGCAGCACCAACTGACGATGAGTGAAATACACGCCTTTAGGGTCACCGGTGGTGCCCGTGGTGTAGAACAGGGTCGCCACCGAGTTTTCATCGAAGTCAGGGAATTGGTACTGGTCTGCCGCTTGAGACAACAGCTGCTCATACTCCCCCAGCACGGGTAGAGACGTGTCGGTTGCCGTGTCGTCGGTCAGCTGGAGGTAGCCTTTGACGGTACTGAGCTGTCCTTGAATCTGCTCGACCAAGGGCAGGAAATCATCATGCACCAGCACCAGATCATCCTCGGCGTGGTTCATGGTGAAGAGCACCTGATCCGCAGAAAGACGAATATTCACGGTGTGCAGCACCGCGCCGATCATCGGCACGGCAAAGAAACATTCCAGATAGCGATGGCTATCCCAATCGAGCAAGGCCACCGTATCCCCGGCCTTGATGCCGGCAGCGGTCAAGGTGTTGGCCAACTTGCGGATCCGTTGGTTGAGGGTCTGGTAGCTGTAGCGCAGTTTGTCGGCGTATACGATTTCCCGACCCGGTTCGTAGCGCACGCCGGACAGCAACAATTGCTTGATCAGCAAGGGATAGGCATAGGCGCCGTCAGCGGGCGGAATTATTTTTGTCGCCATCATGGTTGGGGTTCCTTGTCCTTTCGATCAGAACTGCACGGCGTCCAGCGCGTAGAGGCATTCGCTGCCGGCCTTGACCGCAGCGCTCAACGAGTGGATGCGTGGCAGCAGACGGGCAAAGTAGAAACGTGCGGTACCCAGCTTGCTGGCGTAGAAATCATCGTCGGCCTGTTTGCGCATGGCCGCCTTGGCCATCAGTGCCCACATGTAGGCATAGGCGGTGTAGCCAAACACCTGCAGGTACTCGACCGAGGCGGCACCGATTTCGTTCGGGTTGTTCTGTGCCCGATCCAGCAACCACGCGGTCAACTCGTCGAGGGTGTCCACGGCGGTGCTCAACGGCTTGCAGAACTCGCCGAGGTCAGTGCTGGCGTTGGCGATGAAGTGGCGAATCTCGGCGGCGAACAAACGGTAAAGCGCCCCGCCGCTCCCAACGATCTTGCGCCCGGCGAGGTCCAGTGACTGGATGCCGTTGGTGCCTTCGTAGATCTGAGTGATCCGCACATCACGAACCAGTTGCTCCTGTCCCCACTCGCGGATATAGCCGTGACCACCGAAGATCTGCTGGCCGAGCACCGTGGTTTCCAGCCCCATGTCGGTGAGAAACGCCTTGGCCACCGGGGTCAGCAACGACACCAGCTCCTGGGCGCGAGTGCGGGTTGGCGCATCGTCGCTGTACTTGGCGGTATCCAGTTGCAGGGCCACGTAGCTGGAAAACGCCCGCCCGCCTTCGTTCAAGGCCTTCATGGTCAACAGCATGCGCCGTACATCCGGGTGCACGATGATCGGATCGGCTGTTTTGTCGGTGGCCTGCGGGCCGGTCGGCGCACGACTCTGGATGCGTTCGCGGGCGTATTCGACTGCGTTCTGGTACGAACGCTCACCCAACGCCAACCCCTGGATACCCACGCCCAGACGTTCGTAATTCATCATGGTGAACATCGCGGCCAGGCCTTTGTTCGGCGCATCGACGATCCAGCCGGTCGCGCCGTCAAAGTTCATCACGCAGGTGGCGGATGCCTTGATGCCCATCTTGTGTTCGATTGAACCGCAGGACAGCGCGTTGTGCTCGCCCAGTGAGCCATCGGCATTGACCAGTACCTTGGGCACCAGAAACAGCGAAATACCTTTAGGGCCGGCGGGCGCATCCGGCAGTCTGGCCAGCACCAGGTGAATGATGTTTTCGCTCAGGTCGTGTTCGCCACCGGTAATGAAAATCTTGCTGCCGCTGACCTTGAAACTGCCGTCGGCCTGAGGTTCGGCCCGGGTGCGAATCAAGCCAAGATCGGTGCCCGCATGGGCCTCGGTCAGGCACATCGAACCGGTCCAGGTGCCGGCGTACAGGTTCGGCAGATAGCGTTCCTTGAGTTCCTGACTGGCGTGGGCATTGATCGACAGGCACGCCCCGGCGGTCAGCATCGGGTACAGGCCAAACGACAGACTGGCGCAATTGACCATCTCCTCGACCTGGGCCGAAATGGCCTTGGGCATGCCCATGCCACCGAATTGCGGGTCGCCGCCGACACCCACCCAACCGCCTTCGGCGAATGCCTGGTACGCCGCGACAAAACCGTCCGGGGCAGTCACCGTGCCGTTGCTCCAGGTGCAGCCCTGTTCGTCGCTGCTGCGGTTCAGCGGTGCGATCACTTCGGCGCTGATCTTGCCGGCCTCTTCAAGGATCGCGGCGGCTGTCTCTTCATCGATCACCTCGGCCAGGCCGGGCAGTCGGGC
Organism: Pseudomonas sp. GW822-FHT04C11; assembly: GCF_058800905.1. Taxonomy (NCBI): domain Bacteria; kingdom Pseudomonadati; phylum Pseudomonadota; class Gammaproteobacteria; order Pseudomonadales; family Pseudomonadaceae; genus Pseudomonas; species Pseudomonas sp. GW822-FHT04C11. The sequence continues at coordinate 403,042 of NZ_JBXAMS010000004.1, forward strand.
CCATAGCCTGGACACTTCGAAGACCTCGTTGAGGACGAAATGCATGTCGCGCAAGGGGGCTTTGTAATCAGACATCGTTGGCTTACTCCGCAAGAGTCCGGGCGTGATGCATGCCCGAAGGTTGGGTTGGCGCGGTTGCACCGGCATGCCCCTGAGGGGCCTCCGGAACAGGACGACGATCAAGCGACGCCCCCCGCAGCAGGAAATACGACAGGGCAGGAATCAGAATCAGCGCGCCGAGCATGTTCCACAGGAACATGAAGGTCAGCAGGATGCCCATGTCCGCCTGGAACTTGATCGGCGACCAGACCCAACACACCACGCCGGCCGCCAGGGTGATGCCCACCAGGCCCACCACCCGACCGGTAAACGACACCGCGTTGCGGTAGGCCTGGGCCAGCGGCAGGCCCTGACGCTGGTAATGCAACTGCACACTGAGCAGGTACAACGCGTAGTCGACACCGATCCCCACGCCCAGTGCGATCACCGGCAGGGTCGCGACCTTCACGCCAATGCCCATGACCACCATCAACGCCTCGCAGAGGATCGAGGTCAGCACCAGCGGCAACAGCGCAACCAACGTGGCGCGCCAGCTGCGGAAGGTCATCAGGCAGAACAGCGTCACCGCCGCATAGATGTAAAGCAGCATGATGCGATTGGCCTCGCGCACCACGATGTTGGTCGCGGCTTCAATGCCGGCGGTCCCCGCCGCCAGCAGGAACTGGCGGTCATCGCTGCTGTTTTCCCGGGCAAAGGTCTCGGCGATTCCGACCACGGCATCCAGGGTCTCGGCCTTGTGGTCCTTGAGAAAGGCAATCACCGGCATCAGCGAGCAGTCGGTATTGAACAACTCCGGAGAGTTGACCGAGGCTTGCTGCGCGGCATAGTTCAAGACGTCCTGGTTGCGCTGGATACTGTTGAGCTTGGGGTTGCCCTCATAGGTCCCGGCCGTGATCTGGCGCACGGCATTGACCAGCGAGGACGTCGCCTGCACCCCCGGATACTGCTGCAGTTCCCAGGCCAGACGGTCGGCGAGAACCAGTGTCTTATAGTTCAGGCAACCTTCCGCAGGCGTCTTGATCATCACCGCAAACAGATCGCTGGATAACGCGTAGTGACGGGTGATGTAGGCGTTGTCACGGTTATAACGCGAATCGGCACGCAACTCCGGCGCGCCACTTTCCAGGTCGCCGATCTTCAGGTGCTGGCTGATGACGAAGCCGCCAATGCCCATCAGCAGTGCGATCAGTACGGCGCCCGTGGCCCACTTGGCCGTGGTGAAACGGTCGAGCCAGTCCCACAGCTTGCCAAAGCCCTTGTGTCCGTCCGCCCGGGTGTCGATGTTCAAGGCGCGCTCGGCAGCCTTGGCGCCGACGCCGACATAGGAAAGCGCCACGGGCATCAGCAACAACGAGGTAAAGATCAGCACCGCGACACCGATGCTGGCGGTGATGGCCAGGTCCTTGATCACCGGTATGTCGATCAGCATCAGCACGGCGAAACCCACGGCGTCGGCCAGCAGCGCGGTGACGCCGGCGATGAACAGACGGCGAAAGGTGTAGCGCGCAGCGATCAGTTTGTGGGTGCCCCGGGCGATGTCCTGCATGATCCCGTTCATCTTCTGCGCCGCGTGGGACACACCGATGGCGAAGACTAAAAAAGGCACCAGCACCGAGTACGGGTCGATGGCATAGCCCAGCCAGGCAACGATGCCCAGTTGCCAGATCACTGCGACCAGCGAGCAACCGACCACCAGCAAAGTGCTGCGAACGCAGCGGGTGTAGAGAAAAATAATCACCAGCGAGGTGATCACGGCCAGGCCGAAGAACATCATCACCTGAATCAGGCCGTCGATCAGGTCGCCCATCAGTTTGGCGAAACCGATCACCCGGACCTTGTACTGGCCCTTGCCCTCCTCCCCGGCTTTGCGCGCGGCACTGTCGCCGGCGAACTCGATCCTGTCGCGCAACTGCTCTTCAAGCATCTGCGAGAACCCGTGGTAGTGGATGCTCTGACCGCCGGCCGCGGCCTTGTCCAGCAACGGGACGATCAGCATGCTCGACTTGAAGTCACTGGCCACCAGGTTGCCGACGAGTCCGGCGCGGGAAATGTTCTGGCGCAACTGTTCTATTTGCTCAGGCTTGCCCTCATAGGTATCGGGCATCACCGGGCCACCCTGGAAGCCTTGTTCGGTGACTTCGGTCCAGCGCACCGCCGGGCTCCACAACGACTTCATCCAGGCGCGATCGACGCCTTCGGTGAGGAACAGTTGATCGTTGACCTGTTTGAGCACGTCCAGGTAAGCGGGATCGAAGATATCGCCCTGGGTGTTCTCGACCACCACGCGCACCGAGTTACCCAAACCGCGCAGTGACTGACGGTTCTCCAGGAAATTCTGGATATACGGCTGGCTCTGCGGAATCATTTTCTCGAAGCTGGGGCGCAGTTCCAGGCGCGTTGCGGCCATGTAGCCCAGCACCACAGTGGCCAGCGCCATCAGCAGCATGAACAGCGGGCGATAGTTGAACACCATCCGCTCCAGCCGATTACCGGAGTGGTGGTCGAAGTCACGCACGTCGCGGATCACCGGCATGGTGTCTTGTTTGATATTGCCCATGACTGGGTTCTCGCTCTAAGGGTTCGAGGTCTTATTCTTTGGGCAGTGCCTGTGCACCACGACTGCCAACCACCACCAACGCGCCATCGGCGGCCTGAGCAGCGCCGGCCACCGGTGACGGTTCGGGTTGCCGCACCAGGCGCATGTCTGCGCCAGTCCCCTGACTGACCAGCCTCTGCCCGCCCTGGGTGAACAAGCGGTAATGACCGTTGGTGTCGACGAAGCCGGCGGTGATGCTGACGTGCAGGCCACTGTCGAGCGCAGTCCAGCTGAGGCCGCCGTCCGCACTGCGCAGTACATTGCCGCGCAAGCCGTAAGCGATCACTTCGCCGCGCTTGCCGAGCACGCCGAAAAAGCTGCCCTGATAGGGCGTCTGCACGGCGACGAAACGCTGCTGAGCCTCATCCCATTTGAGCAACAGGCCCTGCTCACCGGCGATGTACACCCCATCGCCGGTAGAGGCGATGGCGTTGAGGTGAAAGCCCTGCGGGTTGTCGGTACGGTCCTGAAACGCTGTCCAGTTCCGGCCACCGTCCTCGGTGCGCAGGATCAGGTTGAACACACCGACCACATAGCCGAGGTGGTCATTGGCGAACCAGACGTCGAGCAAAGGTTTATCAGCGCCCTGCTCGACCAGTCGCTGGCCTTCGGCAGCCAGCAGTGGCCATTGTTCGTTGCCGGGTTCTGCACTGGCCAACGCCCCATAATGCTGGACCAGCAAGGCACCGATCTGGCGGCCGTCCAGTTGCTTGCGCCAGGTCGCCCCGGCGTCGCTGCTGTGCAACACCACGCCGTCGTTGCCGACCGCCCAGCCCTGCAGGGCAGAAGGGAAATTCACCGCCGTGAGATCGGCACTCACCGGCACGGCGGCTTGCTGCCAGTGTTTGCCGGAGTCGTCGGAATAGAGAATGTGGCCACGTTGCCCGACCGCGACCAGTCGGTCGCCTGCGCGCGCCAGGCCTGACAACGGGCTGCTGACCGCCAGGGCGCTGGCCCTGGCCGGCAGATCCAGCACATCGACATAACCGGCCGCCTGGGTCAGGCCCTGCAACATTGCAAACAAGATGCCCAGCGCCCACTGCAGGTACTTTTTGTACGAACACATACCGCGTCCTCTTCGGATAGCCGCGCCGGGACACACAACCGTGCAGCCCGACGTTCAAACCAGGTGTTCGCTTAGCGAATGCCGGAACCCGCCAGGGACTCCGGCGACCACTGCGCCTTGGAGAGCGGATCGATGTACTTGATGCCGCCGTAAGGCCCCACCACACCGTTGATGTTGTAGGAGCCACCGACCAGGTCGTAGATCATGAAGGGCGTGGAGTCCGGGATCTGCTTGTCATAGCTTTGGCTGAGGAACGCGAAGGAGCCTCGGTACAACTGACCACGGGCGTCGTACTGATCGGAGGCCAGAGCGGTCCAGCTGTCTTCATCCAGGTAGAAACGACGCTTCTGATAGATGTGCCGCGCACCCGCCTTGAGGTTGCCCTCCACCACCCAGACCCGGTGTTTTTCCCAACGCACGTAGTCGGGTGCCAGGTGATTGGCGGTGGTCAATAACTTGGGGTCCTGGGCGTAGGTCAGCTTGTAGGTGTTGTAGGGCACGACCATTTCCTGCTTGCCCACCAGCTTCCAGTCGTAGCGGTCGAGTGCACCGTTGAACACAAAGACATCGTCGTAGGTGCCCGCACCGGCAGTGCCGGGATTTGGTGTGTCGTAAGCCAGGTTCGGCGCCAGTTTTACCCGACGCTGGCCAGGCAAGTACTGCCAGCCACGGCGCGGCTGCTGCAACGGGTTGGCGGCGTCCTTGAGCATCACCGCTTCGCCGGCCCGGCGCGCAGGCCCGGTGTAGGACAGCTTCATCTGGTAGTACACGTCGGCGCTGCTGATCGGCTGCGCCAGGTTTTCGTAGATCGGATAGGAAATAAACGCCTGCCCGGTGGTTGCCAGGCTCGGCACACCCGCGGAGTCGACGTTCCACGAGTCGTACTTGGAGTTGATGCTGACGCCCTGATAACGCAACAGGAAGTTCCACATCGCCTCGTTGCCCGACTGCGGGATCGGAAACGGCACACCCGGCAGCACGTTGTCGATCGCCAAGCCGCCTTCGAGGGACTTGGCGCCGGTGGCATTTTTCACGCCATTGTCGAGCACAGCCTTGGGCAGTGCGACGGTGCGGTGGGTTGGATAGACATTGACGTGGAAAGTGGGGAAACGCTTGGCCAGTTCCACGGTGGTCGCCGTGAGTTGGCCCTTGTACTGATCGACGTTTTTGCCGTCGATTACCAGCAGTGGTTTTTCGTCGGCAAAGGGGTCCGGGCGCATGCTGTCACCGGTTTTGAAACTGGCCGGCGGCGTGGTCAAGCCACCGGAATAGGCAGGAATGGAACCCTCGGCATTCCCGGCTTTTTCAGCCCCGACCAGGGTCAGGCTGCTGCCCAGCCTGGCGGCTTCCTGAGTCGATACAGCGGCCTGTGCCTGAGCGGCAACCGCCATGGCCAGAGAAACGCCCAGCAAAGTACGCACGAATTTCATGTTGTTATTCTCCTGCTCAGGTGACTAAGCCATTCGTGAATCAAAAGGTGGTTTTCATCGTCAGGTAAACCGCGCCACGGTCTGCGGTGGTTGCGCCACCGCCGGAAAAGGCTGAGTAGCCACCGCCATAACACGCGTAGTTTTCGTTGCCGCTGAAGGCGTTCGGTGTGGAGCCGTCACCGCTGCCGGCATTGGCCGCGCCGGTACTTACGCCGCTGACGTCACACTTGTCGGTCTTGCCGAAGGAATCCACGTACTTCAGGTCGACAAAGTATTTGTTGTACACAACGGCACCGACGCCGACCGCATAGTTGCCGGTGTCTTTGGCACCGCCACCGGACACCGGTGAAACGCCGGCAAGCCCCACGTTGATGGACATCGGCATGTTCAAGTCGACCCCCGGGAAGACCTGGTACCAGGTCGGCGTGAAGTTGGCTGCAATGCCCCAGTTATCCCGGGTCGGCGCATCGACGCCGCGGTAACTGCTGTTGCCCTTGTAGAGCGCCTGATTCTTGCTATCGAGTTTGAGCAGGTTGCTGTAATACAGCTCGGTGAGCAGGGTTGCCGAATCGAACAGCGGCGTCTTGGGCAGGGTCATCAGGCCGTTGAGTGTCCAGTGCAGCGTGTCACCGGTGGCACTCATGCTGTCGCCCTTGTCCGGTACGTCATAGACGATACCGGTCTGCGCCGTGCGAGCCGGCAACAGACCCAGACCGGCGCCCAACCCCAGCGGTCCGGTAGTACTGAGAATCGCCGGGATACTGGCCAGCGGCATGTTGTGACGGATGTTCAGGTCGGAGCCGACGCTGACGCCGCCTATCTCTTTCGACAGGCTCAGACCGAAGATGTGGATGTTGTCGGCATAGGCCAATTGATAGGTGCTGGTGCTCAGCGAGTTCAGCGTATTGACGACCGCCGGCACCATGCCCGCTGGCGGAGTCCCGTTGGGATTGGCCGAGCTGATCCCCGTGGCGTTCAACCAGGCTTGAGGCAAAATGTCCGAGGTCTTGCGGTAATAGAAGCCGAGCGTACCGTCCAGCCAGGCGGGCGACCACTTGGCCATCACGCCCCAGTCTCCGCTTTTATCCGGCGTCAGGTCGTGGCCACGACGCACGTTGGTCAGCCCGTTGCACGGCGCCAGGCCACAACCCAGAGGGCTGCCGGGTACCACGGCATTGGTGTTGCCCAGCAGGAACGACTGAGCACCGAAACCCACCAGGTCGGAACCGCCGTAGTAGGTACCGGCCTCCGGCAGGCGGGCGGCATTCCAATCCAGGAAGTATTGGGCACCCACCGTTAACTCGGGATTGACGGTGAACGACATCGACAGCTGATTACGCGGAACGAACAGTTCCTTGGCTTCGGTACCGGGCGAGGCCGCCAGCTTGGCCAGGTCCAGGCCGGACTGGCCATAGCTGATCGAATGCACCGGGTTGAGGATAGTTTCGCCCCAGAACACGTTGTGCTGACCGGCCTTGACGCTCAGCAGCGACTCCTCGCCCACTTCGGTGCTGTAGAACACGAAGGCATCGAGGATTTCGCCGGAAGGACCGGTGTAGTAACGCTGCGCGTAGTTGCTCAGGTGCGGACTGCCATTGCCGACATTGTCACCGGTGACCGCGGCAAGACGTGGATCGTTGGCGACCAGACCCGACTTGGCATCGTTGCCGTTGACGAACGGATTGGCGTTCGAACCGGTGTTCTCGTATGCCTTGTCGTACCAACTGGCGGCACTGACACGAAAGCCCATGCTGTTCTTGTAGACCACGTCCATCTCGGTCAACAGGTCAATGCGGTTGGTGATGTTGGTTCCGGCCTTGCGGAAGTTGTAGTCGCCATCGTTGTTGTTCGGCGTCCCCAACATCCGCTTGTCGGCGTTTTCGGTGCGCACGCCGTAGTTGTATTTGACGGTGTTATCAAAACGCGCGGTCCAGTCCGGGTTACCCGTATCGAGTTCAACCGCATGCGCGGCCGGCATGGCGGCGGCCAGAATGGTCGAGGCCAACACGCTGTAACGCGAGGGTGTGAACCCGTGACGCTTCTTATTGTTGTGCATTGCGTTGTCTCCGCTTTTTTGTAGTTGTTTTAAGCGCAGCCGCCCTCACGCAACCGCTTGTTCCAGTGGTTTGCGTTTTTCAGGAATGAGGGCAATTGCCGAAGGCCTGCGGCCAACCGGCGCCTGAACTAGCGGTCCAACTCCAGGATGAGTGCTTCGGCTTGCGGCCAGCGGCCATAGCCCGCTGCCGGATTGAGATGACCCACGTCACCCAGGGTGAGCAGTTCGCTACCCCAGCCCTCAGCCAGGCGAGTGACGGCTTCCAGACTGGCGAGGTGGTCGTTGGTACTGGCGGCCATCAGGCTGCGGAACGGCAGAGGCTCTTTGGGTAGAGGATTCCAACCCTGGGTACGCAGGGTTTCAGTGGATGGGTAGCCTGGCGGCCAACTGGCATCAAGGTCCGGTGGCGCGGCCAGCAGCGCGCCCTTGATCGGGCGACGGTGTCGAGCCGCCCAGTGCGCGACCATCAACACACCGGCACTGTGGGCCACCAGAATCACCGGCCCTTCGATCTGCTCAAGTTCCTGCTGGATCGCCTGGACCCGCTTGCTGCAGTCGAGCTTGTCGGTTTCAAGCGGCGGCACACTGCGCACCTTGCTCAGGCGGGCCTCAAGCAGCGTTTGCCAATGTTCGGCAACGTGCTCGCGCAGGCCCGGTACGATCAGAACGGTTGCGGCAGTCTGCAGTTTGTCCACATCAACACCTTCGCTTTCTCGATGACTCGACTGGCTCTATCGCCAGGGGCTTTTTGTAGGACTGACATTAAAGAGCGCCCACCCGAGGCGCTTTTCATTGGACGTCAGTCACTTTTCTTTTGATGACAGATTTCCAGGCGTTAGCGTGGCGCGAGCGCTGGTAAAAAAACCGACAGGTCCGATCAAGACCGCGGTAATCAACGGGTCAGCGTCGATTGCCGCATAAGTCGGTGGTCAATCCCGACAGATCCGGAGGAGCGCCATCGATGACGTCGCAACTGTTCAATCGATGAAGTGCTGGATATAGTCGCCATGCTCATTTCCATCGGAATCTGCCCAGGAAAGACCTTCGCATGACCAAGCTTGTTCGCGCCGCTGTCTTGACCAACTACCTGGAGGTCACCCAATACCTGGGGTTCAACCCGCGCGATTTACTGGCGGCCGTCGGCCTGAGCAAAGCCCAGTTGCAAGCCCCTGAACACCGTATTCCCATCGATGCCGCGGTGCGTCTGCTGGAAGAGTCGGCCGCCGCCAGCGGCTGTCAGAACTTCGGCCTGAGCATGGCCGAGTCGCGTCAGCTCTCGGACTTCGGCGTGGTCAGCCTGCTGCTCAGCCACCAGCGCACGCTGCGTGATGCCTTGCAGGTCGTAGTGCATTACCGTCATCTGATGAACGATTCGCTGGCCATCTTCATTGAAGAGGCCGGCAAGATGGTGATCATCCGCGAAGAGGTGGTCACCGAATCACCGATGCCCAGCCGACAGGCCACTGAGCTTGCAATCGGCGTGATGTTCCGCCTGTGCGCGGCGCTGCTCGGCACGCACTGGCATCCCTACAGCGTCAACTTCACGCACCAGCCCCCCGACAACCTGCAACTGCATCGTCGCCTGTTCGGCTGCAACCTGGAGTTCGGCAGCGAGTTCAATGGCATTGTCTGTTCCGATGCCAGCCTCGACATGACCAACCCCCATGCTGATCCGGCCATGGCTCGCTACGCCCAGAGCTACCTCGACTCGCTGCTGAGCCACGAAGGGCCGTCGATGCTGTTCGAGGTGCGCAAAGCCATCTACCTGCTGTTGCCGATGGGACGCGCCACCATCGAGCAAATTGCCCAGACCCAGGGCATGAATGTTCGGACCTTGCAGCGACGCCTCAAAGACGACGGCTGCGCCTTCAACGACCTGATCAACGACGTGCGCCGCGACCTGGTGCTGCGCTACCTGGAAAACCCGAATTATTCGCTGGGTCGGATCGCCGACATGCTCGGCTACTCCATGGCGAGTTCCTTCACACGTTGGTTCATCACCCAGTTCGGCATGCCACCCGCCGCGTGGCGCAGTGCACAAAAACAGGCGGCCAAAGCACCAATGAACCCGACCACACTGCCTGGTTCCATCAAACCCTGAACCCATTGAATTGGACGCTGGGATTGCAAAAAAAACGGCAACTGCTGGCACAGTCGCCGCGAAAGAACCGATGTTCATGACACCGCCCAAAAGCCCTGTGGCGAGGGAGCTTGCTCCCGCTGGGGTGCGAAGCGCCCCCAACAAGGCGACTGCGGTTTTTCAGAAAGTACGCGACGACTGTTTTGGGGCTGCTACGCACCCCAGCGGGAGCAAGCTCCCTCGCCACAGGGTATCAACTGGACAGCATTGAGGCTTGGCCGGGCTTAGAGTCCCCAGTGCAGCAACAGCAGCACCAGGACCGCGAGAAACACCGTCTCCCCCACCATCAGCAGGATCGGCTTGATGCCGACGGCGGCCAGCTCCTTGAGCTGAGTCTTCATGCCCAACGCGCTGATGGAAACCACCAGGCTCCAGCGCGACAGTTCGTTGACCGAGCCCTGCACCGCCGGCGCCACCCATCCCGTGCTGTTGATACAGGCCAGCAGCAGAAAGCCGACGGCAAACCACGGCAGCAACGGTGGCCGTTTGCCGGAGGTGTCGGCGCCTTGCATACGCGTGATCAGGGTTGCGCAGAGGATCACCGGCAACAGCATGGCGACCCGCATCAGCTTGACCACAGTGGCTATGTCGCCGGTCTCGGTCGACAGGCTGTAACCGGCACCGACTACCTGGGCAACATCGTGGATGGTACCGCCCAGGAACATCCCTGCAACTTGTGGCGACAACGACAGCCAGTTGGCAATCATCGGGTAAAGGATCATCGCCGTAGTGGACAGCGCCGACACCCCTATGACGGTGAACAGCGTGGCACGTTCCTTCTGCGGATGATTGGGCAGCGCCGCCGCCAGCGCCATCGCAGCCGAGGCGCCACAGATCGCGGTAGCCCCACCGGTGAGCATGCCGAACAAGCGCTGAAAGCCCAGCGCCTTGGCCGCGACTACCGACACGCCGATCGTCACCACCACCAGAATCACCACCAGAGCAAAAGGCTTCCAGCCCAGCGCGGCGATCTGTTCGAGCGTAATGCGCATGCCTAACAAGGCCACACCAATGCGCAACACGGTGCGAGCGGTGAACTCGATGCCGGCCTTGCACGCGCCGTCACTGGCCAGGAAGTTGAGCGCCATGCCCAGCAACAATGCGAACAGCATCACCGGCGCACCGTAATGCTCGGACAAAAAGGAGGCTGCCGCTGCAACGATCAGACTGACAACGAAACCCGGCGCCAATTCGCGCGTGCGACTATGGATATGAGTGAGAGCAATGACGCTCATGGCGCGGACTCCTCAGAAATGATGACGATGAACGTCTGGCCGTCGACGACCTCGACTGGGTAGCTGGCGACTTTGAGCTGGGTTGAATTGAGCAGGTAACCGCTGCGCAGATCGAAGCGCAGGCCATGGGCGCCGCATTGAATCACCCTCCCCTCAAGGCGCCCGCCGCACAGCGAGGCGCCCTGATGCGGGCAGCTGTCGTCGATGGCGAACAAGTCGCCCTCGACGTTGAACAACGCCAGGCTTTTACTCTCGAATTCAATTAGCGCACGGCCACCCGCCTGCGGGAGTTTTCCGGCGGGCACGGGTACACGCCGATTCATGCTGGCAGCCGTGAGCGATGGCTATCGAGCAAGGCTTCGCCCATGGCGCCAAGCAGTACGTCGGCAGGCTGCGCGCCGACCACCGTCAAACGACGGTCGAATTGAAAACTCGGCACGCCACTGCCAGCGCCTGCCTCGTTGCCGACGTAAGGATCGCCGTCACCTTGCAGAACGGAGGCCATGGCATCAGCGTCGAAGCCACACGCCCGGGCGATGGCGATCAAGGTCTCAGGGCAACCCAGGTCCTCGCCATACTGGAAGTAAGCGGCGAACAGCCGCTCAAGCAAGACATCACGTTGTGCCGTACTGCCCAGCACAGCGGCACGCTCCAGCAAGCGATGGGCATCAGCAGTATTGGGCATGGTGGCGATGCGGCTCAGGTCGATGGGCACCCCCACCGCCATCGCGGCCTGCTGCACCTGGGCCTGGCGCATGCGTACGGCTTCGGCGCTGCCCAGACGCTTGAGATAGAACTCGACGAAGGGCTCACCTTGTACCGGCAGTTGTGGCAACAACTGCACCCCGTGCCACACCGTAGTGATATCCACCTCCGGTTGCTGGATGCGCAGCAAATCCTGCGCACATTCCAGTTGGCGCTTACCGATCAGGCACCACGGGCAGATAAAATCGAAGAACACGTCAATCCGTAAACGACCGCTCACACCTTCACCTCTGACACAGCTTCACTAATCGAATCGTTGACCCGCTCACCCGCAAGCCGGGCGATATCCTTGTGGTAATGACACTTGGCATAAAAGAACACCGCCGCTGCCGCGATGCTGACCAGCGGCACCCATTGAAAAGCAGCCTGCAAGCCGATGACGTCGGACACCCTGCCGGTGATGAATGGCCCCGGGGCCAGACCGAGCATATTGTTGGCCAGGGTCAGCGTGGCGAAGGCCGTGCCGTGGACCGAATGGTGGGTCAGGTTGGCAACCATCGCCCCGGCAGGTCCGGTGGTGCCAGCGGCAATCAGCATGCCCAGGCATATCAGCGCCAATTGCGCAGGCCCCGCCGGCAAGGCGAACGCCGCCGACAGCAACAGGCAACTACCCAGGCAATAAGCGATGGCCAGGGCGACCTTGCGCTCCGGCGAGTGCCGACACAGCCGGTCGCTGAGCATGCCGCACAGAATCATCCCCGCCCCGCTGCACAGCACGATGATCGCCGCGACACCGCCGGCCTTGTCCGTTGCCATGTCGTAATAACGATTGAGGTAGCTGGGCATCCACACAATCACGGTGCCACCGACGAACAGTTGCAAGCCACTGCCGATATAGGCCGCGATCACTGAACGGCTGGAACACAGCGTACTCAGCGGGCGCTTGACGGCGGCAGCCACCTTGTTCGCCGCTTGAGCCGCGCGTTGCGGGGCGATGCGCGCTTCCTTGACGATGATCGGGTAAAGCACCGCCAGCAGCAGGCCGAACAGCGCCATACCGGCGAACGACCAGCGCCAGCCCAACTTGGCAGCGAGTACACCGCCCAGAGCCATACCCAGCACCGAGCCGAACATGCCACCTGCCATGAAGGCGCTGGCCAGGGTTGCGCGCATGTGTTTGGGAAAGACCGAAATCACTACCGCGATACCGACGCTGCCGTAAGCCGCTTCGCCAACACCCACCATGAACCGGGCCATGAACATCTGCTGGTAGTCCTGCGCCAAGGCGCAACCCAGGGTGGCGAGGCTCCACAACAGGGCCATCAGCGCCAGGCTTTTTACCCGTCCGAAGCGATCCGCCAGCAACGACAGCGGAAATGTCAGCAGCCCCACCATCAAGGCGACAATGCCACTGAGCAGGCCGAGCTGGCCGTCGCTCAGGGCCCACTCGCCCTTGAGCATCGGGAACACCGCGTTCAGCACCTGACGCGACATGTAATCGGAAATCAACAGGCCGAACGTCAGTGCAAAGACAATCCAGGCATATTGGCGCGCAATACCGACACCACTGGCGTCGTCATCGTCCGCGGCGATTGGGTGAAAGGCCATGCAGCCTCCTCGAAACTTTGTTTTATTGTTGTTATCGAGCGTGTTGCAATGCAGCGAACGGAAGGCCATCGGCCTCCCGCCTTTGTTGCCGGTCAGCCGCGTTGCGGCACACCTTTCTGGCCAGCCTTGCGGTTGGGGGCCATGCCGTTGGCCAACAGGGTTTCTTCGATACTCTGGTACTGCACACCGATGCGGTAGATCTCACGGGCTTCTTTGCCGCTGGCGATTTCGCGCCCCAGCTCATGGGCGACACGCACGGTTTGCTCGATCTGCTGCACGGAGCTGAACCGTCTGCCCTTCTGATCAATGATCGTGTCTTCGATACCCACGCGTGGGTGCAGCCCCATGGACAGCGCCATGACATTGAACGGCAGCACGTTCTTGAGCAGCGATTCGGCGGTCAAGGTGCAGCCGTCCGGCGCGCGGTGGACAAAGTTGAAGAAGTTGAACGGATTGGGGCCATCGAAACCACCGCCGATGCCGATCCAGGTCAGGTTCAACGGCCCCATGTACACGCCCTTGCGCACCAGGCGCTCCAGGGTTTCCATGGCATGCATGCCGGTCAGCTGGAAATGCGGCTGCACACCCGCCGCCATCAGCCGCCGCAAATGCTCCGCCACCCAGGCCGGGCCTGCTGGTACGGTCATCTCGCTATAGGCCGCCTGATAGGCCGGATTCGCCAGGGACGTGCCTTCCAGGTATTCCGGATACAGCAGCTCCATGATGTTCATCTGAGTGGTGTTGATCGCCACCGTGACCTGATCCGGTTTTGGCGTCAGCTCCGCCAGCATGTGGCGCGTATCGTCAGACAGCCACTTGGCGGCTTCACCATCGCTTTCGGGCGCGAAAGAAATCGAACCACCGACCTGGATGATCATGTCCGGCACAGCTTCGCGCACACCGGCGATCAACTCGTTGAACTTGGACAGGCGCTTGGAACCCTTGCCGTCCAGTTCGCGCACATGCAGGTGCAACACCGTGGCACCGGCCTCATAGCAATCGACCGCTTTCTGCACTTGCTCATCCATGGTCAGCGGGATGTCTTCGGGGAAGTCTTCCGGCATCCACTCAGGGCCATACGGGGCCACGGTGATGACCACTTTTTCCATGTTTTCCGGGTGCAGGGAATCGTCGAAGAATTGCATGAGTTACTCCTTTTATTATGGTTGTACGCCCACGCCGGGGACGTGCCGGGCAAGCCTGTAGCAAGTACGAATGCAGAGACGGTCGATCAGTAAGTCTTGTCGCCGATGATCCCGGCACGTTCCATCTTGCGGTGGCACGGCGGGTAATCCATGACGGCGTAGTGCTGGGTACTGCGGTTGTCCCAGATGGCGATGCTGTTGGGTTTCCAGCGCCAGCGCACCTGATACTCGGGGATGTACGCCTGGCTGATCAGGTAGCGCAGCAACTCGCTCGCGCCGGGGTTGGCGTCCTGGCCAAAACGTACCCGCTCAGGGGTGTGGTAGTTACTCAAGTGGGTGGTAAAGGCGTTGACGAACAGCACCTTTTCCCCGGTTTCCGGGTGGGTACGCACCACCGGGTGCTCGGCATCCGGGTACATCGCCTTGAGCGCCAGGCGTTTTTCGATCGGCATGGCGGCACCAAAGCTCGCTTCGATACTGTGGCGGGCGCGCAGATCGGCAATCTTCACCTTGATGTCATCCGGCAAGCGCGCGTAGGCCTCCACCATGTTGGCCCACATGGTGTCGCCCCCAACCGGTGGACACTCCACACAACGCAATACGCAGCCCATCGGCGGCGCTTCGCGCCAGGTTGCATCGGTGTGCCAGGCGTTCTCGTAGCGGTCCATCGGCTGGTCCGGGCGCTTGTAGATGCGCACCAGGCCTGGATGATCCGGGTCACTGCCAGCCACCGGATGATCCTCCAGCTCGCCGAAGCGACGGGCGAAGGCCACATGCTCGGCGCGGCTGATGTCCTGATCACGCAGGAACACCACCCGATGTTTGAGCAACTGAACCCGAATCTCGGCAAAAAGACCGTCGTCATGGAGGGCGTCAGCGAGGTTCACGCCAATCAGTTCCGCGCCAATGCTGCAGGTCAACTGTTCGACTTTCATGGAGGGCGACTCCCTTAAATGACGAAGATTGATGAACCCGTGGTCTTGCGTGACTCCAGGTCGCGATGAGCCTGCACGGCATCCTGCAAAGCATAGTGCTGGTTAATCTCGATCTTGATTCGACCGCTGCCGACGAGGTCGAACAGTTCACCCGCCAGGGCGGCTTTTTCCGCCGGGTCGGCGATGTAGTCCGCCAGAGCCGGGCGGGTCATGAACAGCGAGCCTTTCATTGCCAGCAGCACCGGATCGAACGCCGGGATCGGGCCGGACGCCGTGCCGACGCACACCATCAGGCCGCGGCGCTTGAGCGAATCCAGGGAGCCCATGAAAGTATTCTTGCCAACACTGTCGAACACCACGTTGACCCCAACACCATCAGTCAATTCGCGAACGCGCTGAGCGACGTCTTCATGGCTGTAGTTGATGACATGGTCGCAGCCATGGGCCCGGGCGATTTCACCCTTGACCTCGGTGGACACGGTACCGATGACCGTCAGGCCGAGCAGCTTGGCCCACTGCGAAACGATCAGGCCCACACCACCGGCAGCAGCGTGTAGCAAAATGCTGTCGCCAGCCTTGAAATCGTAAATGCGCCGCATCAGGTACGACGATGTCAGGCCGCGCATGGTCATGGCCGCGGCCGTCTCGAAACTGATGGTTTCCGGCAGCTTGATCAGCGGCGCGGCCGGGATCAGCCGCTCAGTGCTGTAGGCCCCCAATGTATTGAGAAACCCGGTGTAGGTGACGCGGTCGCCGACCTGTACCTTGGTAACCCCCTCGCCGATGGCCTGGACCACACCGGAAGCTTCAACCCCCATGCCATTGGGCATCGGAATCGGGTAAGTGCCATTGCGAAAGTAGGTGTCGGCATAGTTCAGGCCGACTGCCACATGACGAAGACGGACCTGGCCTGGACCGGGTTCGCCGACGTCGACCTCTTCATAACGAAGAACGTCGGGACCACCGGTTTCGTAGAAGCGTACGGCTTTGGCCATGTTGTCTTATTCTCCAGTCTGCAATATTGGCGTGTCGCGTCGATTGGCGCTGATTGGACTCTAGGACGCAGTCTGACGGGCCGCTTCTCATCAGACGACAATGGCTTTTCATTTCGTGACAGCTACCGGGGGCGCGGCATCAACGCCTGCGATGGATGACTTATCCAGTGCCTCTCGATACCCTGCGCACCTCGGTGCCTGACGGTGTTCCAGGTCAAACCACTCCCCATCCAGACGAGCAAGTCATGAAATCCCCTGCAGGTTTGCTGCTGTCGGGTATTGAGCTGGACCGTGCCAGCTCCATCCCCCTGTACCGCCAACTCTATTTGCAGATTCGCCAACAGGTTCTCAGTGGAAAAATTCAAGGGGGCGTGCGCCTGCCGTCAACCCGGACCTTGAGCAAAGAGCTCGCACTGTCGCGGATCACCATCCTCAATGCCTTCGATCAGCTGATTGCCGAAGGTTTTCTGGCGTCACGGACCGGGGCCGGTACCTATGTCGGCAATGAGTGGGAAAACCGTGGAATGGCCGACGATGAACGGCAGCGCCAGCCTCCCCGCCTGTCCGATCTGAGCCAGTCCATGCTGTCGTTGCGCAGCGATCATTTTCGAGGAGTTAGCTATGCCGACTGGGATCCGGCAAGCCCTACCTCGTTCCTGCCCAGCCACAGCACTTACGACGCGTTCCCGCAACACATCTGGAAGCGCCTGATGAACCGCCACCTGCACAAGCCGACCAAGGCCATGCTCGGCTATGGCGAACTGCAAGGCTTGCTGGCTCTGCGCAAGGCGATTGCCGAATACGTCTTTGATGCCCGAGGCATCGACTGCAGTGCCGAGCAAGTGGTCATCGTTTCCGGCGCCCAACAGGCCTTTAACCTGCTGGGCATGCTGTTGCTCAATCCACAGGACAGCGTGTGGATGGAGGATCCGGGGCATATCGCGGCGCGAATCGCGCTCCAGGCCCAGGGTGGTCTGGTGGTCCCGCTGCGTATCGACGAACAGGGGATCGACATCCAGCAAGGCCTGGCTCAGTGCCCTGACGCCCGCCTGGTGTTTACCACGCCGTCTCGCCAGCATCCCCTGGGCGTCACCATGAGTTATGCGCGGCGCCATGAACTCATCGACTGGGCTGCGCACAACCAAAGCTGGATCATCGAGGACGACTGCGACAGTGAGTTTCACTACAACGGCCGCCCCCTGCCTGCGCTCTATGCGATGGACCAATGGGCTCGGGTGATCTATGTCGGAACGTTCAGCAAAGTCCTGTTCCCCTCGCTACGACTGGGTTACGTGATACTGCCGCAGGCCTTGATCGAACCCTTCTGTACCTTGCGGGCGGTCATGGATCGCAGCCCGCCCACGCTGCTCCAGGCCGTGACGGCAGACTTCATGCGCGAAGGCCACTTCCTTGGGCACATCCGCCGTATGCGTGCGCTGTACCAGGCTCGCCAGAAAGCACTGGTCGAGCAGCTGCAGCAACGGCTGGGCGGTTTCTTCAAGATCACCCCGGTGGAAGCCGGCATGCACCTGATCGCCTGGTTGCCAGAGGAGCTGGATGACGATGCCATCGCCAAGGAACTGGCCCGGCACAACATCCACACGTATGCCCTGAGCGACTACTGCCTTGAACATGTCCTGCCACCGGCCCTGTTGATCGGCTTTGCCGGCACGCCTGAAAGCCAGGCCGAGGAGCGCGTCGAAGCACTGGCCCAGGCCTTGTCCGACATGGGCTGCCTGCAGCAGGCCACTTGAGGCAAGGCAAGTGGTCTTATGATTTAACTGATAATGGATCTATCGAGAGTTCCTGACTGGCGCGATAAAGGCTGCGCCGGCAGACCCGGCGTCTGAACCAGGAATGACTCGAATGAACAATAAGATCCAGGAACGATTCCATGCCTTGCTCAGCCATAAGGCTGTCGAGGCCGGGGCACCTCCCGCACTGACTGAAGCACTGGCCCGCCAGTTGCTCGACCGACTTGGGCAGGTGCGCCTGTTTGCCCATGCCTACCCCTTGCTGACCAACCTCACCCATGGCCGCGTCACGCCTGCCGACCTGCTGGACTTCGCCTATCGCCACGAGTTGCAGGGGCTGAGCCTGCACTTGCTCGACGGTGAGGAAAACAGCCTGAGTCAAATGACACCCGCGCAACTTCGAGCGTTTGCCGAGAAGGCCCATGCGCTCGCACTGGATGTGCACCTGGAAATCAGCAGCACACTGAAAAAAGACGTCGATCAGGTTATCGGTATTGCCAAGGCCCTCGGGGTGCGCAACATCCGTGTTTACTCGCGCTACGAGGGCACGCTGTCACGGGTCATGGACGTGATCGAATCAGACCTGCATTACCTCGCGCAGCAAGCTGACGAGCACGATCTGTTCTTCGACTTCGAGCAGCATGAAGAACTCAAGAGTGCCGAAATCGCGCACCTGCTGAACCGCCTCAACCATCCTCGACTGCATGCCTTGTTCGACTTCGGCAACATGATCAACGCCTGCGAACAGCCCCTGCCGGCGCTCCGTACCCTGGCGCCGCACATACGCCAGACCCACCTCAAGGGCGTGCGCATCGTCCCCGAGCAAAACGGCTTCGGCCATTACGGCGTGCTGCAGGGTTGTGACGAAGATGACCTGCCCAGCGCACGCATGTTGTTCGAATTGCTGATGCTCGGCGAATCAACCCCGCAAGTGATTGCATTCATCCTCGAGCAGGAAAACCACTACGTCGCCCCGGCATTCCGCCAGACCTTCGAGGCTGCCGACCCGTTCATTGCCTATCGGGAAATGAGTGAAACGCCGCTGCCAGTCGGCTACTCGCTGGAGCGAATGCTGGCCGATGAACACCGCTGGGCAAACAACCAGGTTGCCTATGTACGAGGTCTGCTGGCCGAGTTCCGGACCCTGGCCGAACTGACCCTGGATAACCGCGCAAACGCCTGAACCTGACGTTACTACCCGATTACGCCTGGAGAACAATAATGACAACTCGTGACAAGGCCAAATGGCTCAGATTCCTGATTCTCATCCTCGGTGGCGGCACCATCTACAAGTTGGCGAACCTCAAAGACGCCTTCTATGTGCCGATGCAAACGTTCATGGGATTGACCCATACTGAAATCGGCTTGCTGCTGAGCGCCAACGCCATTATCGCCACCGCGCTGTTTGTCGTCGGCGGCCTGCTGGCGGACCGATACGACACACGCAAGCTGATTCCCATCGGCCTGCTCGGCACCGGCAGCCTGGGGCTCTACCTTGCGACCTTCCCGCCCTTCAGCAACCTGCTGATCGTGTTCAGCCTGTTGGCCGTCTGCGCCGATTGCATCTTTTGGCCTTCACTGCTCAAGGCCATCCGCAACCTGGGTGACGATCAGGAGCAGGGTCGGTTGTTCGGTCTTCTGGAAGGCGGGCGTGGGGTCATTGATACCCTGGTCGCCTTTTCTGCGCTGGGCGTCTTCGTCGCCATGGGCTCCGGTGAGGCCGGTCTGAAATCGGCGATCCTGTTTTACTCGGTCATCGACATTCTTGCCGGCACCCTGACCTGGTTCCTGCTCAAGGGCGGCACCGCGCAGTCGAGCGCCAAGCCGAAGAACGGTCTGTCGAACCTGCTCGAGGCCATCAAGGTCCCGGGTATCTGGCTGGTCAGCCTCAACGTGTTCATGGTCTACATCGTCTACTGCGGCCTGACCTATTTCATTCCCTACCTCAAGGACATGTACGAACTGCCCGTGGCACTGGTGGGCGCCTACGGCATCATCAATCAGTACTTTCTCAAGATCCTCGGCGGGCCTGCCGGAGGCTTCATTGCCGACAAACAGTTCAAGAGCACCAGCCGCTATCTGAAATGGGCGTTCCTGGCTTTGCTGCCGCTGATGGGCGTGATCATGCTTATCCCGAAAAGCCCGAGTTTCATCTACGCGGGCATGGCCGCCACCCTCTCCTTCGCGCTGATAGTTTTTTCCATGCGCGGTGTGTTCTGGGCGCCCATGGGTGAAATCGGCATTCCCCAGCACATCACCGGCTCAGCCTTCGGTATTGGTTGTCTGATCGGCTATGCGCCAGGCATGTTCGCCTACGTCATCTATGGTGCAATCCTCGACCATTTCCCCGGCCAGCAAGGCTACAACTATGTCTTCAGTTTGATGAGCGTATTGGCCATTCTTGGGTTCATGGTGTCCAGCCTGCTGTATCAGGCTGTCCGCAATAACGCCACGACCACCGGCGAAGTCAGCGCAGTGCGAACCTGAACATCGGCGCGGTTAGCGGAAACCGGGCCGTAGTGCCTCGTCCTGAAACAGGTGCTGCATGGGCAGCGGATCGCCCCTGCAGCAACCTCGTTATCCACGTGAGTATTCACGTCGCGGCCGGAAGCTATCCGGACGGTCACGCTGACGCCACGCGGTCTACCGACCACGATGATCGATCAACTCAAACGAGCTTCTGCCCGATCCACACCCGCTTATTTCGCCGAGGGTAGAGACAGGTGCGCAATGGCAGCTTGAGCCATTTCAATCTCGGCGATGGCATCTTCAGCATGGTCGGGCTTGACCCAATTAAACTCGGGGTCACTAATGATTGCGCGAATTGACTTCCTGCACAGCTCGTCGGCTGCCACGCCTTGTCGCCCAGCGACGGCCATTACCGTTTTAAGCGCTATCTCAAGCGCTACCACACGATCTTCGCTCATGACACGCAACCCTCTCTGTAGAGCATTAAGCGTAGATCAATCCCAAGGTCAATGAATCATGCTCCCTGGGGCCGAAAACGAGAAAAGCCCTGCACGCGTAAACCTGCAGGGCTTTTTGGTCATGCTGATCTCACATTAAGCCGGAAAGGACTTCACTGGCCGCATGTCCTCTCGCCCGAAAGTACGCTCAAGCGTTCAACCCTCACCGGATCAACAAGCATATACAATGCGCATGAGCACATTACAAACTGGTGCCCAAAACACAAAAAGGAAGATGTGTGTTATTCCGAATCTGAACGCCACACGTTCAGTGATAGTGCTGATGCCTGGCACCCTCTCTCATTCATGCACATCTCTGACACGTTCTCGTCCCCCAGCATGAGTAAGACAATGCTTCGCTCCAACACCCGATGGTTATGGCTTTACTTCCCGATGAGCTGGATTGCCGTAGGGGGTGTGCTTCTGCACATCGTTTTCTACGACTGGACCCTTCTGACGCCCAAGGATGTCGGCGGTACCCTGTTCGGCGGTGCCATGTCCACCCAACTGTTTCTCAGCGGCTGGGCCGTTGCCACCCTCGGCCTGATAGTGGCCATCCTGCTACGGCTGCCGGGGTCGATTCTCGCCTGGATCACCGCCGGGCTTGTGCCGCTGTGCATCGGTGGCTGGTGGCAATTGAACTACCCGGACGATGCCAACGGCAATCTGCTTTACAGCCCCGTACAGGCCGATATCACGATTGCCATGCTGATCGGTGCAGCGATCCTGGCCAGCGGTTTGTATGCCCGTTCCAGGGCAAAAACGGCGTCCAGAAACGCGTCACTCTCCGGGCTGAAAATATTCGGGAAAACCGTGGCTGCAGCAACGTTGAGCGCATTTTTTATAGCCGTGCCACTGACCTTCCTCAAGCAGCAGGCATTGCCCTATTGCGCCTTCAGCAAGGAAGGTCAGCAGTTGTCGGTCTGTTTGAGCAAGGAGGATGTACATACGATTGTGGAATAAACACGCTGATGCCTACTGGCTAGACGTTTACGTGACCAGAGTAAAACATGCCCCCGAGCTCCATGTTCAACGTCTGGCGTCAATCAGTAGATCGGATGGCATGTACCTGATGGCTTTCGCAATGCGCAAACAATATGGCGAACGTGACACAGCTCGATCAGTCGCTTCATGGCGAAGAAACTTACGTCTGCGGCGATACGGGAGACACCAAAGTGGGTAAGCGCCCGTAGCGTGGACCAATCCCCCTGAAACAGTACGACTAGAGGAAAGATCCATGAGTTAAGGACAGGAAAGATCTGTTTTTCGACCAACTCATGATTTTTTGAACCTCAAGTAGCGAGGGCATGAAAAATCGGTAGGTACTTCAGTCTTTCCTTAGAGCGCACTAAACAACGCAAATACACCCACCACGGCCCACAGCACTGACACATACTGCATGGGCACATAAAACAACGTGTGTTTCTTGCGAAAGATCACTTCGCCACCCGTGTTTTTATCTATGTAGGTTTTGCCCGGCTGGTTATTCAGCTTGTGGCCAATATAGGCGTTGACGGCCGCACCAACCAATAGACCGACTCCCAGCCCAAGCCCATTGAAGAGCCCAGCGAAAGGCACCATGCAGAGCAGCGGGATAAGAATCGAAAGAACACCCCAGCCTTGCCAAATAATAAAAAACATAACACGTCCCTGGTTAATTTTTGAGGCGCGCAATCTAACAAAAAAGTAGCGCCGCGGCAATAACTTGAAATCAATTACCAGCAACATGATGAATCATGCGAACAAAGGCCCTGATTAACGAATAAAACGTGTCATTCGACAATCGCCCCCCGTCAACCGGGCCTCGTTTATTTCACTGTCAACGTCTATTTCGACGGATGTATTTTTACCGAACGCCTTGTCAGGGCATAAGCCTGATGGCTCAGTAGTTGACGCAGAGTGAATAGCCCTCGGGTACACAGTGTCGTCAAGCCTGATCACGCCGTCACGAACCAATGAAAGAGCCGCAGCAGCCAGGGAGGGTCTGAAGTAGTCATGTATTTCTGGCTGACTCCAGCCTCTGCCGATCTTGAACGCGGCGAATCAATCAAAGACGATCAGGTCACTCGCTCATTTCTGTGTTTTTAGCCACTGCGAGCACCTCGCGGCAACCATTCCCCACATTACAGGCGCACCTCTCTCGCACTCGTCAGTAAATATCTACGCGCCACCCACAAGTTCGACAGCGCAAACGGTGTCACCCCTTTTAGATGTACGTCACCCGCGCAGCTCTATGGCTGCTCGTACAGGCAGGCTTAACCGCGAATGCGGCGCTCAGTGAACTCATAATCTTCCTGGCAATCGCCGGAAGGGTCTGACGCCACATTCACGTAATGCACCGTGTCGGCATCGATCAACTTGTAGGTGTAGACATCTGGCAAACGCACTCCATCAGTTCTCAATTCGTTCTTGCCATTGGCGGCCGACCAGCGGCCATGTTCGGTTTGAATCGGCTGGGTCTGCTGGGCATCCCGGAAAAAGGTGATGGTGAAGCTGCCGTCGGGCTTGAAGTCATTGTTCCAGGATAGGAACTGGCATTTGCCGTTTTCTGCCCGCAGACCTTTCCACGAACCAATCAAGGATGGATCGTTGGCCGGCTTGTTGGCGGCGCAGCCACCTAACGTTGCAGCCAGGACGATAAGGCTCAGGGAAAAATTCCGTTTCACGTAGTGCTTCCTTCTTCAAATGGATTCTGTGTGTTGCGATGGCTCAGCGTTGACTTAAATCGGTCTCAAAGGCCCGGTACGCTCGCGACGGGAATACGCGTTTCTGACTGAGTGACATCGTAGACATGCTGTTCACAGCGGTCATCCACAAACTGAAACTCCACCAGATAGACCTTGCTTCGTTCCGGTGTGAAAGTGCTTCTGACCGGGCCACATCGGTAGCGACTGCCAATGCTCTCGCCACTGGCGTAACCTGATACCACGAACGGTTGATCGGCGTCGGCTTGTACTTCCAACTGCGGGAAGTGCTTCAAAGTGGCGCTGTGGACCGTTTCGTTGAGCGTGGCAATCCAGCCAAACACCTTGCCCCGGCCGGTATCCGCAACAGTTCCCTGCACATCCATTCGCTGGTCAGGATCCGTTGCGCGCCTGATCGAAAACTCAACTGGGAAGGTGGCACCCGACGCTTTCATGATGACCTTGGCGTGTTGCGTATCGACGGTCACTTTGTCCTGGTGCAGTTGGATGCCGTTATTGAGCAAACTGGGGGAAGAGTCTCTGACGTTGGATTTACACCCTGGCAACGTCAGAATCAGGCTCAACATCAGCAGTGAAGTTTTTTTCATGAACACTCCATGTACATCATTAAAAATTACTTGCCGCCCGACTGGGGTGTCTCAGGAGCAGACAACGTTGCCTGTTCCTTTTGCACTTCATCAGCAGCCGTGAGAAGAAGGGACCGCATTTAATATTCTACGATGCCGACAGACATGACGTCTATTTCACGTTGATCACCACTGTCGATGCGAGCATATCCCCCAATCTTTTCCGGGATCCAAAAAATATGAACATCCAGTCTATTAAGGACAGAGAAAACTTCAGGAAATTACGATTAAATGATTGAAGGTAACTGCACCCTAAAAGACTAAACTCATCAACAGCTGAAATCTTCATCATTTTTTTGCCAATGCTTTGACCATCCCAGATAGCGTCAGAAAACAAAAAATATCCGCCGCCGAATACCATACCCGAGAGAGAGGCAATACTGTACAGGCCTACAAAGCTCAAAACCATGATGTTGACAGACATCAGAAAGAGGACGATGACTGAGTCAATGATCTGAGCAGCTAATCGACGGATCAGACTGGCCAAATCGGGAGAGTGTTGCTGTGCGCGCCCATCCATTCTGAACTCCATGTTATCTCTTGACTGCCAGATCATTGTAATAAATAACTGAAAAGTAGGCAGATTTATTTTTGATGCGCCTGACAGGACTATTGTCTAGTCCTGAAATAGGTTTACACCTGTTTCACTTCAACGCCCGATGCACCGCATCGGGCGTTTTGTATTTCAAA